>NZ_JBIISY010000005.1:0-64294 GCF_044340795.1 Tardiphaga sp. | reverse complement strand
GCAGCGCTGAGATGGCTGCAATCCTTTTCGAATTCATCGCGTGCGAAATAGATTCAAATCACCAACGAAGTGATTAAGTGCGCTTAGTTCGTGTTGGCTGCGAAAATGGCGCCACGTTCTTGAGGACAATCCAAGCGGGAAGATTAACCGCAATAGCAGTGAGATCGGCCGTCACCCGCGGCATTTTGCAGACGATACGATACATTTTCTCGATCTCAGTTGCTTCACAGTAGCGCTCAGACGTTTCTGTTTTCCCAGCATGCCCGAGTAAATCGGCGCGGTGCTCTTCGGACACGTCGCGCTTCTTCAATATGCCGCCGAACGCATGCCTCATCGCGTGTGCCCCAAGGCCCTCCTCAGTGATGCTGGCACTTAGCAAGACTGGCTTGAATACTTTGTAGAACCGGTTTCCCAGCGGCGATTTTGTCGTCGGTGAGAAAAGATCAGGGAACACCAGGTCATAACCTAGTGCTTTGATCTTGGCGACATACTGCAGGAAGCCCAGTCGGATAAGCTCCGGATGCAGCACGATATTTCGCTTCGACTGTCCGTTTTTGATTCGCCGATACTTGTTTTTCGCGATGTGGAGATATGGGTGCGGTCCGTTGTCGAGGATAACATCGTCAATCATCAAGCCGCAGTATTCTTCTCTTCGGCCGCCTCCATAAAAGATCAGCATCGGAATGTAATACAACGCGCCATGGAAAACGAGCGTTTCACCTGGTGCTCCTTCTTTGTGCTGATGCTTCCACGACAGACAATTGTTGAAGGGAGCCTGCTGAAACAGTCGGACGACACTTTCCAACGACAACTTTTTGCGCTCGTCGCGATCGCGTTCTTCGCTTGTATCTGCCGCACGAAGTTTGTTGATTTTAAGCCGCGGGTCGAGATCGACACCTTGCGATTCTGCAAAGTCTAGAAGCTGACTGATGAAAGTCAGATGGCGATTGAGCGATCCAGCCTCTAACCCGCGCAGATTTTCAGACTTCGTGAGCGCAATCATACGGAGCTCGGCAATCGAGCGATTGTTGTCTTTCTCGCTCTTCCCGTAGTGCTTGTAGATTTCGGCCTCGAAGAAGGTGACGAGCGCCGCAAGGTCTTTCTGTTTGAGGGCCCGCATCCGCTCGACCCCGCACTCTTCCTTCATGAACTTTCCAAGTAACATGAAGGTTTGCTCGGCCTGCTTTCGGCTTTTTTCGCTCCACCGTTTGGACTTGACGCGCTTCTTGACGAGAAGACTGGCCATCGCGCCGAAGCGATCGTCAATTTTATCCTCCGCAAGGGCCGGCTCTGGCACAGACATAACAGACATAGCTGGCTGATGCGGCTGTGCAGTCGGGATAATCTCCGCGGTTTTCGCATTAGGAGGCTGCGCGATAAGCCGGGATCGAAATAGCTGATCCACCACTTCCTTTGCTTCAACGATCTCGCCGCCATAGCGGCGATCTGCTTGTGAAAGGGCAATGTAGATCCCTCGGAAATACACATCCTGCGCGCGCGCAAGGTTCGCCGCATTTGCCGGCGCTCCGTTGTCGTGCAAGAGATTTGCGAGAATGTCGCGCCGCGTCGGAATGAGCCCATTGAGCCGGAGCATGTGCAAATGATCGCGCACGGCCTCAATGTCGTTCGGCGATAAGCCTGCATCTGCCATGCCCACCTCGTCCGCGGGTCGCACGAAAGCGGAAGCTCCCTGAGCATGCAGCAGGCGATAGGTCCAAGCGGCACGACGATCGTCGCGCGCGGCCTGTTCGGCGTCGAAACTCTCAAAGGACTTCGCGGCGGCGGACAACCGCTCCAATTTCTCGAGATGTTTTGACACAACACTGCCAAGCAGCACGTCAAGCTGCTGTGGAGTAATATGTCTTTCGCCGTTTTCGACCGCCGTCACGACTTCCTCCAGTTTGGCATCCAGAAGGACGACAAGACGGCGCGCGTGATGCGCCAACCGGGTCCGTAAGGATAGGAAGATATGGCGCTTATGAAACCATTCCGCGAGCGAAGGCGGTAGACGGCGCCGCCAGTAATACACGGCTTTTCGACGATAAAGGTGCGTGGCGGCTGCCATGCTCGCTCCTGTGCAGCAGTCATGTGCAGCACACCGAGGATCGGCGCCTAACCCAGGATAAATTCGCAAGCGATTCCAGGTTCTTAGGTATTTCTGGCTGGGGCGGGAGGGATCGAACCTCCGCATGGGGGAATCAAAATCCCCTGCCTTACCGCTTGGCTACGCCCCAACGGCCAAAGCGCGGATGTGCGGCAGAGCCCCGGCGCGCTTCGACTTCGCCGGTCTATAGAGAGACCTGCACGATTTCAACCACCTGGGAGCCATGTTCCACGGCTCCCCGGAGCTTTTCATGTGCCATTGCCGGCGGTCGGAGCCGGCCGAAATGCGCCCTTAGGCGTGTTGAGGGCGGTCTCAAATCGTGGGAAGACGGCTGAAAGCTGAAAAGTGTACCCAAAGCTTGCCTGGGAGCGAGATGCGATGACCTATCGTGCGCCGATCAACGACATTCTGCTGGCCCTCAATCACGGCGCCGGGCTCCAGGCCGCCCTCAAGGCCGGCCATTACGGCGATTTCGACGCCGACATGACCGCCCAGGTGCTTGAGGAGGCCGGCCGTTTTGCCAGCGACGTTCTGGCCCCCCTGAACCGCATCGGCGACCAGAATGGCATCAGGCTGAAGGACAAAAAGGTCACCACCGCACCGGGCTGGCCGGATGCCTACAAGCGGTGGACCGAAGCAGGCTGGAACGGCGTGTCCGGCCCCGAAGCTTTCGGCGGTCAGGGTCTCCCCTTGGCGGTGAACGCGGCCTGCACCGAGATCTGGGCCTCGTCGAACATCGCCTTCGGCCTCTGTCCGTTGCTGACCTTGTCTGCCATCGAGGCACTCGACGCCCATGGCAGCGAGGAGCTGAAGAAAATCTATCTGGAGAAGCTCGTGACCGGCGAATGGACCGGCACCATGCAGCTCACCGAGCCGCAGGCCGGCTCCGATGTCGGCGCATTGCGCTCACGCGCCGAGCGCCAGTCCGACGGCACTTATCGGGTGTTCGGCACCAAGATCTTCATCACCTATGGCGATCACGACATGACCGACAATATCGTGCATTTCGTGCTCGCTCGCCTGCCCGATGCGCCTGCCGGCACCAAGGGCATCTCTCTGTTCCTGATTCCGAAATTCCTCGTCAACGCCGACGGCTCGCTCGGTGAGCGCAACGACATCTATGCCTCCGGCGTCGAGCACAAGCTCGGCATGCATGCCTCGCCCACCTGCACCATGACCATGGGCGATGCCGGCGGCGCCGTCGGCTATCTGATCGGCGAGGAGAATCGCGGCATGCTCTGCATGTTCACCATGATGAACCAGGCCCGTCTCGGCGTCGGCCTCGAAGGCGTCGGCATCGCTGATCGCGCCTATCAGCAGGCACTCGCTTTCGCCCAGGAGCGCAAGCAAGGCCGGGCCATCGGCAGCAAGACGGATGGCATGGACCCGATCATGGTGCATCCCGACGTCAAGCGCATGCTGATGCAGATGCGTTCGCTCACTGCCGCCGCACGCACCATCTGCTACGCCACCGCTGTCGCGCTCGACGTCGCTGCACGCTCGACCGATGCAGACACGCGCGCCAGGGCTGCTGCCCGCGGCGCACTGTTGACGCCCATCGCCAAGGCTTTCTCCACCGATATCGGCAACGAGGTCACTTCGCTCGGCGTCCAGATCCATGGAGGCATGGGCTTTATCGAGGAGACCGGCGCCGCCCAGCATTATCGCGACGCGCGCATCACCGCGATCTATGAAGGCACCAACGGCATCCAGTCCATCGATCTCGTCACGCGCAAGCTCGCGGCATCGGGCGGGGCTTCGGTCTGGGCCCTGCTCGACGAATTGAACGGCATCGTCGCCCGTGTCGAGGGCTCGAATGATCCCGCATTCGGCACCACCGGCGCGAAGCTGCGCGATGCGCTCGGGGCACTCGAACGCAGCAGCAAATGGCTGCTCGAAAAGATGACCTCGGCGCCGAATGACGCGCTGGCGGGCGCCACGCCCTATATGCGCCTGTTCGCTTCGGCGCTGGGCGGCTGCATGCTGGCGAACGAGGCCATGGCGGCCCGGGAGGGTGACGGCGAGTCTGGGCGCTATGTCTCGGTCGCGCGTTTCTTTGCGGAAAACGTCGCGGTGCAGGCGGGATCCCTGGAACGCACCGTGATGGACTCCGCCGAAGCGGTGATGGCCGCAGACGCTGCCCTGCTGGGCTGAGCGGTATCGATATCCAACTATCCGCCAACCCGGATTGGTGTAACATCCGGCTGATAAGACACGCGCGCGCATCGAGGAAACCGGGGCAGACAATGAGCGAACATCTGATCGTGACCGACGAGGACGCGACGCGCGTCATCACGCTGCGGCGGCCGGAAAAGAAGAATGCGATCACGCAGGACATGTATCGCGCGATGTCAGACGCCATCGACACCGCTCAGAACAATCCCGCCCTTCGCTGCCTCATCATCACCGGCGGCTCCGGTGCCTTCACGTCGGGGAACGACCTGCAGGATTTCCTCAAGGACGGCACCGATCCTCGATCGGCGGAATTCCGCTCGTCGGCCGCCATCAAGTTTCTTTACTCGCTGGCCCATAACACCAAGCCGATCATTGCCGCCGTGGATGGCATTGCCATCGGGATCGGCACCACGATGCTGTTCCATTGCGATTATGTGCTGGCCTCGACCACCGCGACTTTCACCACGCCCTTCATCCATCTCGGCCTGGTGCCGGAAGGCGCATCGAGCCTGCTGTTTCCTCGCACCATGGGCCACCAGCGTGCATTCGCCACGCTGGTGATGGGCCGCACCATGCATGCCGACGACGCGCGCACGGCCGGTTTCGTCAACGAGGTCGTCGCCCCCGGCCACACCGAAGTGGAAGCCCGCAAGGTCGCGCGCGAGATCTGCGCGCTGCCGGCGGAGGCCGTCGCCATCTCGCGCAAACTATTGAAACTGCCGCCGGAAGACCTCACACGACGTATCGATCAGGAGAGCCATCTGTTTGGCGAGCGCATGAAGTCGCAGGAGGCGATTGCCGCATTCCAAGCGTTCTTCGCACGCAAGAAGGCGTAACATTCCTGCGCTAAACGAGACGGCATGACCAGACTTCAAGCGATCATCATCGCCGCCTCGCTGCTTTGCGCGCCCTTTGCCCATGGCCAGACATCGACCGAACCGGTCGATGTCACCCTGCTCGCGATCAACGATTTTCATGGCAATCTCCGCCCCGCGCCCGGAGGCATCACCATTGACGATCCTGCGGACAAGACGAAGAAAATCACCGTGCCGGCCGGGGGCGCCGAACATCTGGCGACACTGGTCAAGCAATTGCGTGCCGGGAAGAAGAACACGGCCTTCGTCGCGGCTGGTGACCTGATCGGCGCGAGCCCGTTCCTGTCGGCGCTCTTTCACGACGAGCCGACCATCGAAGCGCTGTCAATGATGGGGCTTGAGATTGCCGCCGTCGGCAATCACGAATTCGACGAAGGCCGCGACGAACTGCTTCGCATGCAGCATGGCGGCTGCCATCCGACGGATGGCTGCAAGGGCCTGCATCTCTTCACGGGCGCCACGTTCCGCTATCTCGCGGCCAGCACCTTCGATACGAAGACAGGCAAGCCGCTGCTGCCGCCCTACGAGATCCGCAGCTTCGACGGCATTCCCGTCGCCTTTATCGGGCTCACCTTGAAAGGTACGCCCAATCTCGTCGCACCGCCCGGCATTGCCGGGCTGGAATTTCGAGACGAGGCGGAAACGGTGAACGCGCTGGTTCCGGAGCTCAAGACGCAGGGCGTAGAAGCCATCGTGGTTCTGATCCACGAAGGCGGCTTCCCTACCGGTGGCTACAACGATTGCCCGGGCATTTCCGGCCCCATCGTCGATATCGTCAGAAAGTTCGACAAGACCGTGGACGTCGTTGTCAGTGGCCACACCCATCGCGCCTATACATGCGAGATCGATGGTCGCCTCGTCACCTCTGGCGACAAATACGGCACGCTCGTCACCACCATCGACATGAAACTCGACCGGACCACGCGCGATATCACCAGCGCGACGGCGAACAACGTCATCGTCCATACCTCGATCCCGGCCGATCCATCGCAGACGGCGTTGCTCGCAGCCTATGACAAGGTGGCAGCCCCCATCGCTGCACGGCCTGCCGGCGCAATCACCGAGACGCTCTCACGCGTCCCCAATATGCAGACTGGCGAAAGCCCGCTTGGCAATGTGATTGCCGATGCGCATCTCGCCGCGACATCGGCGCCAGATCGCGGTCACGCTGTCATCGCCTTCACCAATCCCGGCGGCATTCGCGGCGATATCATCAAGAAGCCCGATGCCGACGTTTCCTATGGCGATGTCTTCGCCGCCCAGCCCTTCCGCAACCAGTTGGTGACGCTGACCCTCACCGGCGCGCAGATCAAGGCGATGCTCGAGCAACAATGGCGCGATCCGAAACGTCCGCGGATCCTGCCGGTCTCAAAGGGCTTCAGCTACACCTGGGACAATGCCGGCTCTGATGGCAGCCGCATCATTGCGGAAAGCATGAAACTGGATGGTGCGGCCATCGATCCCGCGGCGCCCTATCGCGTGACCGTCAACAACTTCCTCGCGGTGGGTGGTGACGGCTTTACGGTGCTAAAGGATGGCAGGGATCCGGTTATCGGCGTCTATGACGTCGATGCACTGAGCGCCTATCTCCGCAGCAACAGTCCCGTAGCGCCGGGACTGCTGGACCGGATTTCGAGGGTGAACTAGCAATCGTTCGATCGTCATTCACTAATGCGCCGCCTGCTTGCCATCGACGAAGCTGACTTCCACACCCTTCTTCACCGCCGCAGCAACACGCTCCGCGTCCCAATTCGTCAGCCGCACGCAACCATGACTGTCGCTCTTGCTGACGCGCGAGGGATCGGAGGTGCCATGGATGCCGTAGCTCTTCTCGGACAAGCCGATCCACATCGTCCCCACAGGATTGTTCGGGCCACCGGCGATCTTGAACGCCTTGCTGCTGTCGACACCCTTGAACTTGTATTTCGGATCGTAGCGATACACCGGATTGGCGTGGATCGACGTCACCTTCAGCACGCCTGACGGCGTCGGCTTCTCCTCGCTGCCAACGCTGGCCGGGTAGAAAGCGAGCAGCGCACCGTCCTTGCCGAAGGCCTTCACGGTTTGCCGCACCTTATCCACCTCCAGCCGGGCAGCCTTGTCGGGCTTGCGATCGGAGAGCTTGACGATGGTGATGGTCTCGCCGGCCTTCTCGAAACTTGCTTTCGGATTGAGCGTCTCCAGCAGATCCTGGCTCATATGGAAACGCTCGCCCAGCGCTTCCAGCGCGCTGGTATAGCTGAGCGTCTTGAGCGATTTCATCGCTTCCATCTTCACTGGGAGCTTGTCGATGAAGGGGCCGGCAATGTCCTTGTCGGTGAGCGTGTAGTCAGTCAGCACGGGCTCGGCCGATGTTGCCTGCAGCTTGTCCCAGATCTCGGGCGTGAGCACTTTGGTCGATGCCAGCCCGTTGGCTTCAGCAAAGGCAACCAGCGCCTTCTCTACATTATCACCGAACAGACCGTCGATCTCGCCCGGCGAGAAATGCAGGCGGTCGAGCAGAACCTGCACCTTGACCGCGAGCGGATGCTCCCTGACATCCGAGGGAAGCTTTCCGATAAAGGTCGCCGCGTTGATGGCCTCGGCAGTGAAGGGCTTTTTGTCATCTTTCGCGATGACAGGTGTCGCCATGAGCAGCGCGAGTGACGCGATCGATATTATCCGCATGGTCCTCACCCGGCCGTTGGTTGTCGGCCACAATAACGGCGGGTGAGGCTCTACGGTTCCCGGCTAGTAGATCGACGGCTCCTTCACCGGACCGCCGAAATCACTGCGCAGGAAATCGAAGTCGCAGCCTTCATTGGCCTGCTGAATATGCTTGCTGAACATCCAGCCATAGCCGCGCTCGTAATTCTTCTCAGGCGCCTGCCAGGCGGCACGGCGCTTCTCCATTTCCGCATCGGAGATGTCGAGATTGATCGTGCGCGCATCCACATCCAGCGTGATCATGTCGCCATTCTGCACCAGCGCCAGCGGGCCACCAATGAAGGATTCCGGCGCCACATGCAGGATGCAGGCGCCGTAGCTCGTGCCGCTCATGCGCGCATCGGAAATGCGCACCATGTCGCGCACGCCCTGCTTCACCAGCTTCTTCGGGATCGGCAGCATGCCCCATTCCGGCATGCCCGGTCCGCCTTGCGGACCGGCATTGCGCAGGATCAGGACGTGATCTGCCGTGACGTCGAGGCTCTCGTCATCGACGGCCTTCTTCATGCTCGGATAGTCGTCGAACACCAGCGCCGGCCCGGTATGCTTGAGAAAGCGCGGATCGCAGGCCGATGGCTTGATGACACAGCCATCAGGCGCGAGATTGCCTTTCAGCACGGCGAGCGCGCCCTCGGCATAGATCGGATCGCTCACCGTGCGGATGACGTCGTCATTATGCACCTCGGCACCGGCAATGTTCTCGCCGAGCGTCTGGCCGGTGACGGTCATGACATCGAGATGCAGGTGCTCCTTGATGCGGTTCATCAGGCCCGGCAGGCCGCCGGCATAGAAGAAATCCTCCATCAGATACGTGTCACCCGACGGGCGGACATTGGCGATCACCGGCACTTTTCGACTGGCTATCTCGAAATCATCGAGGCCGATATCCTGCCCGGCGCGGCGTGCCTGCGCGATCAGGTGAATGATCGCATTGGTGGAGCAGCCCATGGCCATCGCCACGGTGATGGCATTCTCGAATGCCTTTCGCGTTTGAATCTTCGCCGGCGTCAGATCCTCCCACACCATCTCGACGATGCGACGGCCGCAGGCGGACGCCATGCGGATGTGGCCAGCATCGGCGGCAGGAATTGAGGACGCGCCGGGTAGCGACATGCCGATGCTTTCCGCGATCGCCGTCATGGTCGAGGCCGTGCCCATGGTCATGCAGGTGCCATAGCTGCGCGCGATGCCGCCTTCGACTTCCAGCCATTCCTTCTCGGAGATGTTGCCGGCCCGGCGCTCGTCCCAATATTTCCAGCCATCAGAGCCGGAGCCAAGCGTCTTGCCCTTCCAGTTGCCACGCAGCATCGGGCCGGCCGGCAAATAGATCGCAGGATAGCCGGCGGAGGTGGCGCCGAGCAGCAGGCCCGGCGTGGTCTTGTCGCACCCCCCCATCAGCACAACGCCGTCGACGGGGTGGCCGCGCAGCAGTTCTTCCGCATCCATCGCCAGCATGTTGCGATAGAGCATCGTTGTCGGCTTGAGGAACGACTCCGACAGCGACAGGGCCGGCAATTCCATCGGGAAACCGCCCGCCATCAGGATGCCGCGCTTCACGTCATCGACGCGCGTCTTGAAATGCATGTGGCAGGGCTGCGCCTCGGACCACGTATTGAGGATGGCGATGACCGGACGGCCCTTCCACTCTTCCGGTGCATAACCCTGCTGCATCGCCCGCGAACGGTGGCCGAAGGAACGCAGGTCATCCGGCGCGAACCAGCGTGCACTGCGCAATTGATCGGGCGTCTTCTTTTTCGTCATTGGGCTTCCTCGGTCCGCGCCACCGTTGGTTGACCGGCGCATTTTGTCGCACCAATATACGAGACAACAAAAGCTGCAAGCCAGCGCGGCTGCGACCCGGAGTCACTCACACCGAATATTCCAGTTTCCGGCAAGGCCGGATCAGACGGATGCCCGCATCAATGACGGGCACCGCAAATAACGCACAGGGAGGAAGACCGGATGAGCATTTCTCGTCGAGATATTCTGCTGGGCAGCGCCGGTGCCATTGGGGCCGCGACCTTGCCGTTTCCCCGCCCCGCCATTGCGCAATCCTCCGAACCTATCAAGATCGGCTGGCTCGCCGCCATGACCGGTCCGAGCTCGGCGCCCACTGTCGGTTTTCACCGCGGCGTCACTTTTGCCACCAACGAGATCAATGCGTCAGGCGGTGTCAAAGGCCGCAAGATCGAGATCGTGACCCGCGACACCCAGGGCGACCCCACCAAGGCCGTCAATGCCACGCAGGAACTGATCAGCCAGGTCAAGGTGCACGCAATCTGGGGACCGGTGAATTCCGGTGAGGCGCTGGCGACCACGCCGCTGATGGCACGTGCCAAAATTCCCGACCTGCATCCCTGCGTCGTCGATACGCTGATCGACACCACGAAATATCCCAACGCCTTCCGCATCGCACCGTCCAATGGACAGTGGGACGACGCGGTGCGCAGCTATTGCCTGAAGGTGCTGAAGATCAAGAAAGTCGCCGTGATCGGCGACACCACCGGCTATGGCGTCACCGCAGTGAAGGCGTCGGTCGAGGCGTTCAAGAAGGACGGCGCCGATGTCGTCTATTCCGCCAATGTGGACGCCACGCAACCCGACATGACGCCGGATATGTTGCGCGCCAAGAATGCCGGTGCCGAAGCCATCGTTGTGTGGAGCGTCTCCACCGGCATGGAAGCGCGCATGTTCAACACCCGCGGCTCGATGAACTGGGACGTGCCCTTTGTCGGCCACCCGTCCCTCGCCTCCGGCGAACTCGCGAGCCTGGTCGAAAAGCCGACTTATTGGGAGAAGGTCTATGCGGTCGGCTACAAGAGCTGCAGCTACGACAAGGCCGGCATGCTTCCCGATAAAAGCCAGCAACTCGTCCATCGCCTGACCAAGGCAGGCATCCAGTTACAGGACACACTCCTGTGGTGGGTCGCCTGCGGCATTGATGCCGTGGAGCTGATCGTCAAGGGCGTCGAGGCATCGGGTTCGACGGACAGCGCAGGCATCATCAAATACTGGAACAGCCTCACGAAATATCCCGGCTATTTCGGCAGCTATACATTCACGCCCACCGAACATAACGGCTATCCGACCGACGAGATCGTGATGTCCGAAGCACGTTCGGCCAAGAATGGCACCTTCGCCCTCGCCCCTGGCTACACATAGGCCGGGAGGCAAGCCGCATGCTCGGTTCCATCATAGCTTCCGGATTGGCGGCTGGCGCGATCTATGCGCTGGTCGGCATCACCTACAACACCATGTTCTCGACCTCACGGGTGATGAGCTTCACCGCAGGGCAGCTGGCTATGCTCGGCGGCGTGTTCGGCTCACTGTTCATGCTCAAGCTGGGGATGCCGACGCTTGTCGGGTTCGCGCTGACTTTGGTGTGCTGCGCCATGATCGGCGTCATCACCGAATTCGTAGCGGTCCGACCAGTGCTGAAAAGCCTCGAACAGCATCTCTATGTGCTTTCGACGCTTGCACTGGCGCTGATGATCCAGCAGGTCACCGCCATCAAATGGGGCACCGAACCACAGCCATTCCCGCGCATGATCGGGATCGGCAGCGGCGTATGGGACGAGAAATTCTGGCTGCCCGTGGTGGCCTGCGGGCTCACCATCATCGGGCTGGAATATCTGTATCGTCGCACCCTGATCGGTCACGCCTTCATGGCCATCGCCGAGGACAACTTTGCTGCCCGCGCACTCGGGCTTCCCGAGCGAAATTTGCGCGTCGCGAGCTATGCCCTCGCCGGCGTCATCGGCGGAGTCGCGGGCTTCGCCGGCGGCGAGCTGATGCTGGCCTTCTTCGCCAACGGCGCGCTGCTGAATTTCTACGGATTCGTGCCGGTGGCGCTGGGCGGGCTCGGCAATAATCGCGGCGCAATCATCGGCGGGCTGGCACTAGGCCTGTTCCAGCAGGCGATGAATTTCACGGTTGGCGGCATCTTCTCCTCGGTCGCAGTGTTCGCGATCTTCATCATCGTATTGCTGGCAGCACCGCAGGGCCTGTTCGGCTCGGCCACCGCGCGGAGAGTCTGATGGCGACGATCACCGATACCACCGCGATGCACGAGACATCCACGAAACAGGCGAAGCTGTCGGCGCTGCTGCCGTTCATCGGCATCTTCGTCGTGGCGATGATCCTGCCTTTCGTCAGCAACGATTACTGGGCCCTGATCGGCACCCGCGCGGCGATCTACTGGTTTCTGGTCGCCGGCCTCAATCTCGTGGTGGGCTTTGCCGGCCATCTCGCCATCGGCTATGTGGCGCTGCTGACGCTTGGTGCCTACACGACCAGCGTGCTGGCTTCGGGCAATGTGATGCCGCCGCTTCCGGTCTTCGTATCCCTGATCGCGGCGAGCTGTGTCGGCGCGGTGTTCGGCGTCATCGTCGGCCTGCCCGCGATGCGGCTGCGCACCTTTTACTTTGCCATGACCACACTCGGCTTTGCGACCATCGTGACCCAGATCGCGCTGGCCTGGCAGAGCGTGACCGGTGGCGGCGTCGGCATTGTCGGGCCGGAAATGCCCGCACCGTTCAACACGCCCTGGGGCTTCTATTATCTCTGCATCGGGCTTGGTGCTGTCGCAACATGGCTGAGCGCCAATGTGGCGCATAGCCGGTTCGGCCGCGCGCTCATCGCGATACGCGATGTCGATGTGGCGGCGGAAGCCACCGGCATTTCCAAGCCGAAGCTGCTGGTGTCGATCTTCCTGCTCGCCGGCGCCATGGCGGCCTTTGCCGGCGGGCTGTTCGCCAGCCTGCAGACTTACATCACGCCCGATGCCTTCACCTTCGATCTGTCGGTGCTGTTCTTCATCGCCATCCTGATCGGCGGTCGCGGCTCCATCCTCGGGCCGATGCTCGGTACCATCATTCTCACCATTCTGCCGGAGATCGCCGCGCCGCTCGCCGCCTGGTCCACTTTCCTCTATGCGGTGCTGCTGCTGGTGATCGTGCTGGTGATGCCCGGCGGCATCGCGGCATTGCTCGATTTCAAGAGCCGACGCCCACTGGCCAGCAATCGCGCCATCGTGCCACGCCCCGCGGTGCTCGCAGAAGCGCTGCGCAAGACCGCAGGACAGGCGGTGCTTTCGCTGCGCGAGGTCGTGCTCACTTTCGGGAATGTTCGCGCCATCGATGGCCTCGACCTTGACGTGAAGCCCGGTCAGGTCCACGGCCTGATCGGCCCCAACGGTTCCGGCAAGACCACCACGCTGAACGTGATCTCCGGCTATTACGCTGCCAAGGGTGGGCGGATCACCCTCGGCGGCGAGGCTCTCCCACCGGGACGGCCGGAGCTGCGCGCTGGCAAGGGCATTGCCCGCACCTTCCAGACACCGCGAGTGATCGGCGAAGCCTCGGTGCTCGACAATGTCATGGTCGGCGGCACCATCGAAGGACAGGCGACATTTGCCGAAGCATTGCTCTCGCTGCCGCGGCATCACCGCGACGAGCGCGCCCTGACGGATCAGGCCCGCGCCATGCTGCGCGTGGTCGGTCTGGAGCCGCTCGCCGACGTGCGCGCCGATCGCCTGCAACACAGCGAATTGCGCTTCATCGAGATTGCGCGCGCGCTGATGCTGCAACCGGACTTCCTGCTGCTGGACGAGCCGGCTGCCGGCCTGTCCAGCGACGAGATCAACCGGCTTGGCGAACTGATCAAGGCGATCAGCCGCCGCGGCACCGGCGTGCTGCTCGTGGAACATCATGCCGACCTGATCTTCGACATCTGCGATCAGGTGACCGTGCTCAATCTTGGAAAGATCCTCGCCGCCGGTACGCCGGCAGAGATCCGTGTACACAAGGAGGTCGTCAGTGCTTACCTTGGAGGCTGAACCGCTGTTGAAGATCACCGCCCTGGAATCCGGCTATGGCAAGATTCGCGTCCTGCATGGCGTGGACATGCGCATCGCCGCGGGCGAGGTGGTGACCCTGCTCGGCCCCAACGGCGCCGGCAAATCGACGCTCCTGCGCGCAATCTCCGGCCTGCTGCCGGTCAATGCCGGCAGCGTTACCTTCGATGGCCGCGACATCAGCAACGGCACGCCACGCGAGGCAGCGCGGGCGGGACTGGTGCATGTCATCGAAGGGCACCGCGTGTTCACGCAGCAGACCGTGACGGAGAACCTGCTGCTCGCCGCCTATGACCTGCCGCGTGGCGAACGAGCGGCGCGGGTCGATGAAGCGCTATCGTTCTTTCCGGAGATCGCGGAGAAACGCCATGAGAGCGGCGCATCGCTGTCGGGCGGACAGCAGCAGATGCTGGTGGTGGCCCAAGGACTGGTCAGACGGCCGCGGCTATTGATGCTGGACGAACCTTCGGCGGGACTGTCGCCTGTGCTGGTCGATCGCGTGCTCAACGTGGTGACACAGCTGCGCAAGGCGGGAACGGCGGTGCTGCTGGTGGAACAACTCGTGGAGAAGGCGCTTGCGGCGGCAGATCGCGTTTATGCGCTGTCGCAGGGACATATCGTGTTGCAGGCGGCCACGAGCGAAGCGAATTTGCCGCAGCGACTCGAGCGCGCTTATTTCGGGCATGGGGAGAAGGCGGCGATGTAATCCATCTCCGTCGTCATTGCGAGGCGCACAGCAACGAAGCAATCCAGTTCTTTCTTCGTGAAAATCTGGATTGCTTCGCACGGTCGCAATGACGATTGAGAGGCCTACGCGCCAAACACCTTGCCGATCGCGGCCTGCGCGTCGCTCTGGATCTGCTTCAGATGATCCTCGCTGCGGAAGCTTTCCGCGTAGATCTTGTACACATCCTCGGTGCCCGATGGCCGCGCGGCAAACCAGCCATTGGCCGTACTCACCTTGATGCCACCGAAGGACTGGTCGTTGCCGGAAGCCTTGCTCTCGGTCACTGTGACGGGATCGCCAGCCAGCTCAGTCATGCCGATCTGCTCTGGTGTTACCTTCTTCAGCACGTTCTTCTGGTCCGGCGTTGCAGCGGCATCAATGCGCTCGTAATAGGGCGTGCCGAATTCTTGCATCAGCTTCTCGAAACGCTGGCTCGGATTTTCCTTCGTCACCGCGGTGATCTCCGCGGCGAGCAGGCCGAGAATGAGACCGTCCTTGTCGGTGGTCCAGACCGTGCCGTCCTTGCGCAGGAAGGAAGCGCCGGCGCTCTCCTCGCCGCCAAATCCAAATGAGCCATCGACGAGGCCGTTAACGAACCACTTGAAGCCCACCGGTGTCTCTACCAGTTTGCGACCGAGCCTCTTCACCACGCGATCGATGATCGCGCTTGAGACGATGGTCTTGCCCACGGCAGCATCCTTGCGCCAGTGCGGGCGGTGCGCGAACAGATAGTCGATCGACGTCGCCAGGTAGTGGTTCGGATTCATCAGCCCGCCGGTGCGGGTGACAATGCCATGGCGATCGGCATCGGTGTCATTGGCGAAGGCGACATCGAACTTGTCGCGCATGTGGATCAGCGGCGCCATCGCATATGGCGACGAGCAGTCCATCCGAATCTTGCCGTCCCAATCCAGGGTCATGAAGCGGAAAGTGGGATCGATGGCGGTGTTCACGATGGTCGCGTCGAGCTTGTAGCGCTCGATCACCGGCTCCCAGTAATGCACGCCGGCGCCGCCGAGCGGATCGATGCCGATCTTCACGCCCGCATTGCGGATCGCATCCATGTCGACGACATCTGCGAGGTCGCTCACATAGGGCGTGATGTAATCATAGGGCTTGATGAACTCCGACGCGCGAGCGCGGGCGAGCGGGATGCGCTTGACGCCGGCCATATCGGCTTGGAGAAAGCCGTTCGCGGCCTTCTCCATCAAGCCGGTGATATCGGTATCGGCCGGGCCACCATTGGGCGGATTGTATTTGAAGCCCCCGTCTTCCGGCGGATTGTGTGATGGCGTGACCACGACGCCATCTGCCAGGCCCGACGTACGGCCCTTGTTGTAGGTCAGGATCGCGTGGGAGATCACCGGAGTCGGTGTATAACCGCCGTCCTTGTCCACCATCACATAGACGCCATTGGCGGCGAAGACCTCAAGCGCCGAGACCATGGCGGGCTCGGCCAGCGCATGGGTGTCGATCCCCAGAAACAGCGGGCCATCGATGCCGGCCCCCTTGCGATAGTCACAGATCGCCTGGCTGATAGCGAGGATATGGTTCTCGTTGAACGAATTGTGCAGCGCCGAGCCACGATGGCCGGAGGTGCCGAACGCAACGCGCTGGGTGGCAACGGACGGGTCCGGCTTGCCGGCGAAATAGGCCGAGACGAGCCGGGGCACGTTCACGAGCTGGGAGGGGTCGATCGGTTTACCGGCCAGCGGATGGACGTGGGCAGCCATATAGTCTCCTTCGCATACCAAGAGCCCCGGCAGCCGCAGATCGGTGGCCGGGAACAGAACTCATGGCATGTTTCGGAGGACAAATCAGCCGCCTTTGCGACGGCTCCGGCATGGGATGGCGCTCAGGCGCGTCCCGAAGCCTGGCTGGATGCCCAGGCCAGCGGCAACGCAAAACACAGGAACATCACGACCACGGCGCCAGCGACCAGCATGCTTTCGAAGGGCATATCTCTTCTCCTTGGTTTTATGGAGAAGATCGTGCGCCCGCGGCGTGTGGAGCGCCTTGAGATGGATCAATCCGCCGCGGGCGATCAGGCCGCGGCCAATGCGTCCAGCTTGTCCATCGACAGGAGCCGCACCCCATCCGGCACCACCACCAGCGCCTTGTCCTTGGCGAGCTTGGTGAGCGTGCGGCTGACCGTCTCGATGGTCAGGCCGAGATAATCAGCGATGTCTTGCCGGCTCATCGGCAGCGGGACGGTGACCGACTTCTGGCCGATGCGGGCATAGCGGGCCTGCAGGTTGAGCAGGAAGGCCGCCACCTTCTCATCGGCATTGCGGCGGCCAAGCAGCAGCATCTGGTCCTGGGCGAGGCTGAGCTCGTGGCCGGCAAATTCGTGCATCCGGCGCAGCAGATGCGGCTTGCCGTCGACATAGCTCAGGAAAGCCGAGCGGGAGAAACGGCAGACCCGCGCGGGGCTCACGGCTTCGGCCGCAACGCCATAGCGGTCCATCATCGCAAGACCGAGAAAGTCGCCAGGCAGCGCGAAGCCGACGATCTGGCGACGGCCATCCGGCAGCGACTTGTAGAGGCGAACAACGCCCTCGGTGACATTGAACACGGCGCCAGCCTGTGCGCCCTGGTCGAACAGCATGGTCTTGGCCGGATAGTGCTTGACCTGGCTCAGGCGGTCGAGCTCGTCCAGCTCATCGGGTTCCAGGGCCGCGCATACGCTGAACAGGCGCACCTTGCAGTCGTCGCAGGCGCCGCGCGCGTGCTTGCAATCGCTGGTGCCGCAGCTGTCGACGGGGAGTTCCGCGAAGGTCATGGCGTGGTCCGTGGTCATTTCTAAGCTCGCGAGGGTCATATCAGCCAAGTCCTCAGATTACCTTATACCTTTTGACATTGATCAATCTGTCGCGCCTTGATGCAGATCAATGCCGACCCGCCCTGGGCCCTTCAATTTGGCGCCCCATGCGGGAAATACCCATGAAACACGAGGAATATCAGGCCCTCCCCATGACCCGGGCGGAGGCGCCGCTGGCCTATCCGCTGGTTTATCTGCACGATGCCAGCGTCTCGCTGGACGCATGGCTCGATTTCGTCCGCCGGCGCACCGGGTCCGGCGAGACCAGCGGCCTGATCGTGATCCGGGACCGCGCCAACATCGTCCACGCCCTGTTCGCCTTTCGGGTCGATCTCGATATCAAAGGCCAGCGTCAGCTCTGTATCGCGCACCTCATCGTCGCGCAGATTCCGGGCTCGCAGATCGACCAGGCCGTGATCGCCTCCACCGGACATATCGCAAGCCGCCTTGCCTGCACGACAATCACCATCGAGCAGCCGTTCGAACTGACCGGATCGTCGTCGGTCAAAACATGGACGGCCGCGTAGCCGTCACGCTGTCAGCCATCTCGACATACGATTGCACAGCGATCTCATCCGATCGGCCGATGCCCGCATTGGATTGCACTCGGACCTGCCTCTCGGAAGCTGTCCGACCGGCTAGATTGGCTCCTTGTGATCAGCTATCGTGGTATACATAATCCACAAAAGGCGTCGGACCGGTTCAACACCGGCGCCAACAATCCCATGGGACGGAAACAAAGTGGCGCGCAACATCCTCATTCTCGGAGCCTCTTACGGCTCGCTGCTGGCAACCAAGCTCCTGATAGCCGGGCACAACGTGACCCTGGTGTGCCGCAAGAAGACCGCCGAACTCATCAATCGCGACGGTACCGAGGTCCGCATCAAACTGCGCGACGAGAAAGAGCACCGCGCCATTTTCTCCCGCGACCTGCCGGGCAAGCTGGACGCTACGTCCCCTGATCAAGTGGATCTGACGCGTTACGATCTGGTCGGCCTCGCGATGCAGGAGCCGCAATACACCAACCACACCATCCGCATGTTGATGATCAAGATCGCCGCGGCAAAACTGCCCTGCCTGTCGATCATGAACATGCCGCCGCTGCCCTATCTCAAGCGCATCCCGGCGCTGAAGGGAATGGACCTCGAAGAGGCCTATACGAATGCCGCCGTATGGGAGCGCTTCGAGCCCGGCCTGGTCACGCTGTGCTCGCCCGATCCACAAGCCTTCCGTCCGCCGGAAGAAGCCGCCAACGTGCTGCATGTCGGCCTGCCCACCAATTTCAAGGCCGCCGCCTTCGCGGACGACGCGCATAACAAGGTGCTGCGCGAACTCGAGGCCGATATCGACGCCGTGAAGCTCGACGGCCAGGACGTACCGGTGAAACTGAAAGTGTTCGACTCGCTGTTCGTGCCGCTGGCGAAATGGTCGATGCTGCTCACGGGCAATTATCGCTGCATCACGCCGGAAGAGCCGCAATCGATCCGCGAAGCCGTGCATGGCGATCTCGGCGTCTCGCAATCGATCTATGACCATGTCGATGCCATTGCGCGGAAGCTTGGCGCCGATCCCGAGGATCAGGTGCCGTTCGCCAAATATGCCAAGGCAGCAGAGAGCCTGCTGAAACCATCATCGGCCGCGCGCGCCGTGGCGGCCGGAGCGCCTTTCATCGAGCGCGTCGACCTGCTGGTGAAACTGATCTCACACCAGATCGGCATGACCAATGCGCATATCGATCGCACCGTCGATGTGGTCGATCAGAAGCTCAATGAGCGGCTGGAATCGAGCACCGGCATCTGAGCCGGACTGCGCTGCGCGCCCTGCTCTGGCAACGATGCGCGCGGCGCGCTGATGGCGGCTTCAAGCATGCCTCGCGATCACGCCGCATCGGTCGGAACGAGCTTGGCGATGGTTGCAAGCAGATCCGTCTGTGTGATCAGGCCGCCAATGGTCCGGTCGTGATCTATGATGATGACGGCATGGGTGCGGCCATCGGTCAGCGTCGGCAGCAGGGCCACGGCGGGCGTTCGTGCTGACGCCGTGGAGGCTGGCGACATGCGCGCGCCGATATCGCCGCCCTTGTCGAGGATCTCGCGCAGGCCGATGGTCCCGACAAGATGCCCCTGCCGGTCGATCACCGGCAGCGTCCGCACATTGTGTTTCAGCAATCGCGTGCGCGCGAGCTCGACATCATCCCATACGCCCACGGTCACCACGTCGCGGGACATGATGTCCTTGCAATGGATACTGCCATGGGCGCGCAACAACGCTTGCAACTCGACTTGCCGCAACAGGCTGTCGAGATCTTCGGGGCTGATGTCGAAGGTCTCCTTCAGCGTCTCCAGCGCCTTGTCGATATCCTCGGGCGTGAAGCCGATCCGCTGCACCGGGCTGAGATCGGCAGTCTCATGCGTATTCGGCGCGGGTGTCACGGCGCGATGCGGATAAGTGTGCCGCGAGAGCTTGTGAAACAGCAGGCCGAGCGCCACGAGCAGCAGCGAGTTGAGGCCGACCGGAACGAAGGGAAACAGAAATCCGGCAGATGTTACGGCAGGGCCACCGATGATGGCCGTCAAGGCGGTCGCACCACCGGGCGGATGCAGGCAGCGTGCAAAGGACATGGCGGCGATGGCGATGGACACGCCAAAGCCGATCGCCAGAATCTGGTCATGCACAAAATGCGCGATGATGACGCCGATCAGCGCCGAGATTGTATTGCCGCCGATGATCGACCACGGCTGCGCCAGCGGCGACGCCGGCACCGCGAACAGCAACACGGCCGACGCGCCAAGCGGCGCCACGATCAGCGGCAGGCTGGTGTGATCCCCGAGCACAAAGCGGCAGATCAGTCCCGTCAGCGCGATGCCGACCAACGCACCGACACAGGCGAGCATGCGCTCGCGCAGGCTGGCGCCGGCAAGAATGGGCGCGAAGATCTTGAAGCCGCGGCGCGGTCGCGCCACTGCAGTCGTTGCCCCCTCCGCTCTCTCGGGGCGCTGGTTGATTGTCATGGATTGAACCGGGCGATCGGAAATTGATTAAAGCGCGATCGCCATTGATCACGATGCGAGGCCGCCTGCGGCATTGCCGACGACAATTCACAAGCGGCCGCCGATGGCGTGTCCCGGGCAGGATCCGCAGCGCGGTCGGCGCTGTTCTAGCGGCTGCTCCCGCCGACGGCCAGCCTCTACGGGTATCAGCGACAGCTTCGGTTTACATCGGAATTGCCGATATAAACCATCGATAATATTCGCTATTCAATTTTGCGGAAGCGCCTAACCTCAAATCAGAGCCATGATGGCTACGAATGAGGTAGCGCCATGAAAACGATCGCACGGACACATTCGCCGTTTGTCGACGCCCTGCGTGCCATGCTGCGCGCGGTCTTCGATGTCGTGCGCCCTCGCCATGATGCAGCACAAATCGAAGCAGCGGTCGCGGCGTCGGGTCATCCCTCCGGCGCGTGACCGGCACCGGGTGCGCTTACTGTTGCATCTTCAGCGCCGGCCGGCCTTCGACTTTGCACGCGACGGCGGAGGCTTCACGGGCGCAACGGCCAGCCGGTGCATCAGCGCAACGGCCTGCGTGATAGCGGGATGATCGCCATCATCGTTATAGGCGACATAGGCGGCCATGTTGAAGTCCGGCGCCCCCGCGGCGACATGCAGCCGGCCACTGCTGATCAAGGGCGCCACGATCCGTCGCGGGAAATAGCCCGAGCCGCCATTCTCCAGCACATGCTGCAGGCCGACCCAGCCGATATTCGCCGTGACGGCAGCGCCGCTGAAATCCGGAAACAACGCGATGTGACGCGCATAGAATTCCGGCCCCCAATCGATATAGACATAGTTCTGTTGCGGCCTCGGCGGATGCCCGCGCCTGGTGGAGACCAAAACGAGCTGCTCGATGAACAATTGCTCGACCTTGAGGCCGGGCCGGCTCTGCGGCGTATACATCACGCCGATATCGACGCGCCCTTCGACCAGACCCTGCATCAGTTCCGGCTCCAGGGCGCTTTCGGCACGGATGGCGATAGCGGGCAATTCCGCGCGCATCGCGGGTAGCCAGCGCAGCAGATACTCCTCCCACAACCCGATGCGACCGCCGACCGTGAGGGTCGCGCTGAAATCCTGCGCGATGCCGACTTCGTGTCGTGCCTGTTCGACGGTGCGCACCAGCATCGATGCGTGTTTCTGGAACTGACGTCCGGCCGCCGTCAGTGAAGCGCCGGCCTTGTTGCGCACAAACAATACGCAACGCAGTTGCTGCTCAAGCGTCTGGATGCGCGCGCTGACGGTGGACTGCGTGACATGGAGGCGCTCCGCCGCGGCCACGAAATTCCCCGCATTCACGACTGCAAGGAATGTCCTGGCCAGTTCGGTGTCCATCGCTCCGCGCCCTTATGCACCCTCGTCCAGCGCCACCATCTGACGCTTCCGCCGCAGCGCCGGCAAGAGCGGCGCAATCAGCAGGATCACCGCGAGCACGAGACACGCCGCCGAGATCGGCCGTTCGACGAAGGTCATCAGATCGCCTTGCGACAGGATCAGCGATTTGCGCAGGTTGTTCTCCAGCAGCGGACCGAGCACGAAGGCCAGCACCAGCGGTGCAGGCTCATAGCCGAACTTGCGCATGAAGTAGCCGATGATGCCGAAGGCGATCATCACATACACGTCGAAGACATTGTTGCTCGAGCAATAGACGCCGATGATGGTGAACAGCACGATCAGCGGGAACAGCACGTTATAGGGCAGCTTGAGCAGCTTCACCCACATGCCGATCAGCGGCAGGTTCAGCACCAGCAGCATGGCATTGCCGATATACATGCTGGCGACGATGCCCCAGAACAGGCCCGGATTCTGCGTGATCAGGAGCGGCCCCGGCTGCAATCCGTGAATGACGAAGGCGCCGAGCAACAGTGCCATCACCACGTTCGGCGGAATGCCGAGGGTCATCAACGGAATGAAGGCGCCGCCTGCCGCGGAATTGTTGGCCGCTTCCGGGCCTGCCACACCTTCGATGGCGCCGTGGCCGAATTCCTGCGGTTTCTTGGAGAGCCGTTTCTCCAGCGCATAGGAGGCAAACGATGCCACCACCGCACCGCCGCCCGGCAGGATACCGAGGAAGAAGCCGAGCACGGTGCCGCGGCCGATCGGCCCGGCACTGCGCTTCCAGTCCTCCTTGTTTGGCAGCAGCTGCGTGATCTTCGCATTGATGATGTCGCGCTTGATGGCCTGCTCGGTGTTGAGCAGCACTTCGGCCAGGCCGAACAGACCCATCACCACAGGAACGAGGCCGATCCCGTCGATCAGTTCGATGCGACCGAAAGTGAGCCGCGGCTGTGCCGTGATGCTGTCGAGGCCGACAAGGCCGAGGACGATGCCGATGCACGCCATCAGCAACGCTTTCGCCATGGAGCCCTGGGTCAGAAAGGTGAGCACCACGAGGCCGAGCACCATCAGGCTGGCATATTCGGCGGGACCGAACGCAATCGCGACGGCGGCCAGCGACGGCGCCACCAGCATCAGGGCAACGAGTGCAAATGTGCCGGCGATAAAGGAGCCGAGCGCGGAAATGCCGAGTGCGGGACCGGCACGACCTCTTTTGGCCATCTGGTGGCCGTCGAGGCAGGTGACGACGGATGCGGCCTCGCCGGGAATGTTGACGAGGATCGACGTGGTGGAGCCGCCATACATGGAGCCGTAATAGATGCCGGCCATCATGATGATGCCGCTCTCCGGCGTGCCGGACAACGTGACCGGCAGCAGCAGCGACATCGCCGAGATCGGGCCGATGCCCGGCAGCACGCCGACTAGCGTGCCGATGAACACGCCGATGAAGCAATAGAGCAAGTTGACCGGCAGCAGCGCGACACCGAAGCCGTGAAATACGTTGGCGAGAACGTCCATGATGCCGCTCCCCTCAACCAATCTCGAACACGCCGGTGGGCAACATGATCGCGAGACCATGCTTGAGCACCCACCACACACCGACCGGCGCCAGCACCGCCAGCGGCACGGCCAGCGTCCAGCGCACGGGATCGATGATGCGCAAGAGCAGAAGCATCAGCGGGATGGTCGCAATCAGGAAGCCGAGCGGCTCCAGCGCGAACGCATAGGCAATCAGGCAGACAATGATCAGCACCGGCTTGCTCCAGCGCGCATCCTCCCAGCGCGAGCCGAAGGTCGGTCCGCCTTCCGTCACCGAAGCCAGGATGATGCTGACAGCGAAGGCGCACATCAGGATGCCGATATAGAACATCATGAAGCCCGAGCCGGGATCATTGATGGTGCCGAGCTTCAGCTTGAGTCCGGAGCGGATCACGAACACACCAAGCCCGAGGCCGATCACCCCGGTCCAGAATTCGGAATTGTTGAGACGGAAGGGAGGACGGATGGCGGACATGGAGGAGCGCTTTCAAAGTAGGTTTCTTGTAGGGTGGGCAAAGGCGCTCTGGCGCCGTGCCCACCTTCAAGTGCCATGCAGGTGAAGGTGGGCACGCTTCGCTTTGCCCACCCTACAGATGCTGAGACGTTCTACTTCTTCGCCAGCCCGATGCTGTCGATCACCTTGCGCTCCGATGCCGTCACCTCGACCACGAACTTCTTGTAGTCCTCGGTGTTCTTGTAGTTCGGCACCATGTCGTACTTCGCCAGCGTCGCGACGACAGCGGGATCCTCGATCGCCTTCTTGAACGCATCATGCAGCTTGGCGACGATCTTCGGATCCATGCCCTTCGGACCCGCGATCCCGAACGGCGAGTCATACACCATCGGATAGCCGCTCTCCTTCAGCGTCGGCGCATCCGGGAAATTCGGCGAACGCTTGTCGGTCCACACCATCAAGAGGCGCAGCTTGCCGGCATCGACCAACGGCCGCCAGCCGGTGGAGTCCGCCTGCAGCATGGTGTGATTGCCGAGCACCGCCGCATTGGTCTCGGCGCCGCCCTTGAACGGCACCTGCGTCAGCTTGATGCCCGCCATGGCTGCGATCTGCTCCATGCCCACATGCAGCGATGTGCCGGTGCCCGGTGTCGCATAGGTCACCTTGCCGGGATTGGCCTTGGCGAAATCGACCACATCCTTCCACGTCTTGAACTGCGACTCCGCATTCGTGGTGATGCCGAAGGTGTAGCCGGTGAGATGGATGATGTAGGAGAAATCCTTGTCCGGATTCCACGACACCTCCTGCATCAGGGGCAGGCGGAACACCGTGATCGGAATCTGCGAGATCGTATAGCCATCCGGCTTCGCCGCCGCCGCCATGGTCGCCGGACCGACCGTGCCGCCACCGCCGCCCTTGTTGTCGATGGCGATCGGCTGGCCGAGATGTTTCGACGCTGCATCCGCAATGGCGCGCATGGAAATGTCGGTGGAGCCGCCGGCCGGCCATGGCACGATCAGCGTGATCGGCTTGGTGGGATATTCCTGCGCGCGGACAATGGTGGCCGGGCCTAGTGTGGCGATCGCGGCAGCAGCAATGGACAAGGAAATTGCAAGACGACTGGACAATGCAATGCGATTGCGTTGCAACATGAATTCTCTCCCTCTTTTATCTCTTGGTGGCCGCGGCTCATGTCCGGGCCTTTTGTTGTGACGGCAGTGTAACGCGGAAATCGTCGTCGCAAAGTGCGTCTTCCGTCGTATCGCTGCCGTGTTGGCAATGAACGATGATTTGCGCAGCCCCGCAATTCCGATGGGCAGATGCGCATGCGACATACCGTCATCATGACCCCACACGTCATGGTGGCGAGACCATCGCCGCGGCATTGAGAAACGCCGGCAAAAAAAGTTTGGCGGGCATGTCGGATCGCTGTCGTCCGCGTCGTCCTTGGTGCAATACCGCGTCATTCGAGAGGGAAAATCCCATGAGCAAGATGATCTTCGTGAATCTGCCGGTCACCGACCTGCCCCGCGCCGTCGCCTTCTATGAAGCCGTCGGTGCCACCAAGAATCCGCAATTCTCCGACGACACCGCCGCCTGCATGGTGTTCTCCGACACCATCCACGCGATGCTGCTCACCCATGAAAAGTACAAGCAGTTCACCTCGAAGAAGATCGTCGACGCGAAGACCTCGAGCGAGGTGCTGATCTGCGTCTCCGCCGATAGCCGCGACGAGGTCGATGGCATCGTCAACAAGGCGAAGGCTGCCGGCGGCGGCGTTGATCCCACGCCCACGCAGGACTTCGGCTTCATGTATGGCCGCAGCTACGAAGATCCCGATGGTCACATCTGGGAAGTGATGTGGATGGACATGGCGGCCGCCGAAGCCGCGATGGCCACCTGAGTTTTACGTCAGGAGGACATGACGATGTCGAAGATCTCTCCCTGCATCTGGTTCGAGACTGAAGCCGAGCAGGCGGCAAGATTCTATTGCTCGCTGGTTCCCAATTCCTCTGTCGATCGCGTACAGCGTGCCCCGATCGATTATCCCGGCGGCCAGGCGGGCAACGTGCTGGTGGTCGGCTTTACCCTCGGAGGCTCGAGCTTCATCGGCCTCAATGGCGGCAGCCCCGCCACCTTCAGCAATGCGGTGTCCTTCACCATCCATTGCGAGGACCAGGCCGAGGTGGATCGGGTCTGGGACGCCATCCTGAGCAACGGCGGCAAGGAAAACGCCTGCGGCTGGATCAACGACCGCTGGGGCGTGCCTTGGCAGATCGTCCCCAACGGCTTCACGGAAATGCTCGCCAGCGAAAATGGCGAAGGCGCCAAGCGCGCCATGGCCGCCATGATGACCATGGTGAAACTCGACCTTGCCGCCTTGAAGAAGGCTTTTGACGGCGGCTAAAGCGACGATACATGCCTGCCAAGCCCTTGGCGGAGCGCCGCAATCGGCGCTCCGCCCGAATTCGGCTAACTGGATGGCGGAAAAGCGGATTTCCGGCGGTCGCTTTGCTTGACAGGGAGTCCTCCGCGTCCTTATAAGCGGCCCGTTCGCGACGCGGCATTTTGGCCGTCGTGACCCTGTGGCGGGGTAGCTCAGCTGGTTAGAGCACGGGAATCATAATCCTGGGGTCGGGGGTTCGAGTCCCTCTCCCGCTACCAAATTCATCCCCGATGGGGATTGGCATCTGCCTTCATGAACGTTGGATCATTCACGCCGATCGCCTCGGTTTATGGGCTCGGCTCACGGCGACATGCGTCGATCCGATCCCGCCTGAGACCATGTCCCAAATGGGTGAGACCGCGGCAACACACTCGAAGAGAGACGGAATGGGAACCAACAATTCCTGATTGCAGATCGGTTGTAGGGCGTGATTATTACACAACCGGCGAGAACTCATTGAAGAACGAGATTGTCAGCGCCGGTGTCGACCTGAGTGAAAATGAATGCCAGGGCGCCAAACGGAGTCATTGCGATGATCAATAGCAATGCACAGACCGCATTCGATCTTCTTCTGGCGATCGCCTTGATTGCGATCGTTGTATCTCTGATCAGCTTCTGAGCAAGGACGACCGGGCAGCAATTTCCCGCCACCCGGGGCTCTCTCGATCATTTCCCGGCCCGCTGCCCGGCGGGCCTTTATGCCATCGCTATACAGGACGGTCCCGCCGCTGGCGGCGGCTTACGCCGTCACCAGTCGCCCGGCTTCTTCCATGCTCACATCGCGCTCGCCAAGCAGATGCGTGACCATCGCCTTCTGCACATCGCTCTCCACCACCGCAAACGGATCAGGCGACAGCAGCCGATGCTCGATGACGAGACGCGACATCAGCAGCCGCCGGGCGTCGCCGCGCCGGAAGTGAATACGGTGCGCTTCCCAGGCCATCGCGACGGCACTCGCCACATGATAGAGCGCGCTGGTCGCACGGCGGGCATCACCCTCATTGTCCGCACGTGACGCAACCTCGCGCGCGAACGAGATCGCCCGATCCGACAGCGCATGCAGACGATCGCGCCAGGCCTGCGGCACGCTCTGGGATTCATTGAGCCGGTTGTGCAGATCCGCTGCCAGCGCTGCTTCCGCGCCATGCCGGCCCACCGCACGCATCAAGGCGTCGAGCGCGACGATATTGCCGGTGCCCTCCCAGATCGAACCGAGATGGGCGTCGCGCAACAACCGCGCGGTGGCGAATTCCTCAATGTAGCCGACACCGCCGCGCATCTCCATCGCGTCGCCGCACACCTTGCGGGCATCGCGCGTCGCGCGGAATTTCAGCGTCGGCGTCAGGATTCGCAGCAACGCTGCGGCGTCCTGGCTGCCGGCTTCGGCACGATCGAGCGCATCGGCCGTGAGGAAGCTCATGGAGAGTCCCTGCTCCGTCGCCAGCAGGATCTTCATCAATTGCCGGCGCGCCAGCGGCATGTCGATGATGCGCAGGCCGAACACCACGCGGTTGCGCGCCACCGTGATCGCATCGTGCCAGGCACGGCGCATCAACGCGGTGGACTTCACGCCATTGGACAGGCGGGATGAATTCACCATCTCCGCCATCTGCACGAAACCGCGATCGAGCTTTCCGACCGAATAGCAGATGGCGCCTTCCAGCTTGATCTCGCCCGAGGCCATCGAGCGCGTGCCGAGCTTGTCTTTCAGGCGCACGATCCGGTAGTGGTTCTGCGTGCCGTCATCGAGGAAGCGTGGCATCAGGAACAGGCCGACGCCCTTGGTGCCACCGACCGCACCTTCCGGACGCGCCAGCAGCATCACCACCTTCGCATCGGCATTGGAGCAGAACCACTTTTCGCCATAGAGGCGCCAGTGGTCGCCCTCCTGCACCGCGCGCGCCGTCAGCTTGCCGACATCGCTGCCGCCCTCCTTCTCCGTCATGAACTGACCGCCTTGCGTCAGCTTGCTCATGTCGGTCTGCGTCAGGCCGTCGAGATATTTCGCCTGCAGTGCTTCGTCACCGAATTTCGACAGCAGCTTTGCCGCGCCGTCGGTGACATTGATCGGGCAGCCCATGCCGAATTCGGACTGGTTGAACAGGAAAGTGAAAGCGTGCTTCGCCGCCACCGGATAGGTCGACGGCCAGCCCATGATGCCCTTGCGATGCGAGAGCGCGTGAATGCCAAACTGGCCGAACGCCGCATTCTCCAGCTCGCGATAGGCCGGATGATATTCCACCCACTGCACGTCCTGCCCGAACTTGTCGCGCTGATGCAGCACCGGGCCATGCCGGTCCGCCATGCGTCCGGCCTCATCGAGCGGTCCGCCGACGAGTTCACCCAGCCGCTCCAGATGCGGCTCCATATGCTTGAAGAGGTCGTCCGGCAGATGAATGCGCAACAGATCGCGCAACGCCGGATCGGCGCGGTAAAAATTCATCCCGGACGTATCGGGCGCGATCAGGTTTTCGATTGGCGCATGGGCGTTCATGGCGGCCTCTTGTGATGAGCGATGTGCGTTTCCATCTCCATCATGCACCCGCAACGCCCGCGGATAAAGTGCTTAGCCGGAGGCCCGTCTGATGGATATCCCGCGTTACGAAACTGCCCTGATCGTCGGAGCCGGCGAAGGCATCAGCGCGTCGCTTGCGCGCCTGCTGTCGAAGCAAGGTATTCGCGTGGCACTTGCCGCACGCAATAGCGGCAAGCTCGACGGACTATCACGCGAAACGGGCGCGAGGACTTTCGCCTGCAATGCCACGCAATCCGACGATGTTGAGAAACTGTTCAAGGATGTCGAAGCGCAGATCGGCGAGATCGACATCGTCGTCTACAATGCCAGCCAGCGCGCCCGTGGCCCTTTCATCGAACTCGCACCGAACGACGTCGCGCAATCCATCGCCGTCAGCGCCTTCGGCGGTTTCCTCGTCGCGCAACAGGCGTTGCAGCGCATGCTGCCGCACAAGCGCGGCGCCATCCTGTTCACCGGCGCCTCCGCCAGCATCAAGGGCTTTGCGCAGTCGGCGCCTTTCGCCATGGGCAAATTCGCGCTGCGCGGCCTCGCACAGTCGCTCGCTCGCGAATTCGCGCCGCAAGGCATCCATGTCGCGCATTTCGTGATCGACGGTGGCATCCGCAGTTCGGTGCGCACCGAGGCTGCCGACAAGCCGGATTCGTTGCTCGATCCCGACGCCATCGCCGCGAATTACTGGAATGTGCTGCAACAGCCCCGCAGCGCGTGGAGTTCGGAGCTGGAAATCCGGCCGTGGGTGGAGAAATTTTAGCGCGATGCCGTGGGATGGGTTGAGAGCGATACCCATCCTACGATCTCGTGCTATTTCGCTGCCTTCACAAAATCCACGAATGCCCGCAGCGCCGCCGGCAATTGCCTGCGGCTCGGATAATACATGAAGAAACCGGGATAGGCCGGGCACCAGTCGGCCAGCACGCGCACCAGCTTGCGTTTGGCAATCAACTCCTCGACCTGTTTCTCGAAGACATAAGCGAGCCCGGCGCCATCCAGCGCGGCATCCACCATCAAGTCCTGATCGTTCAGCGTCAACGGACCTGACACGTCGATCTCCAGCGCGATGCCGCCGCGCTCGAACTCCCAGCGATAGAGCGCGCCACCCCAGAAGCGGAAGCGGATGCATGGCAGGTTCTTCAGTTCATGCGGGGTCTGCGGCGCCTTGTGTTTCTTGAAGAAGGCCGGCGACGCCACCACCGCCGAGCGCTGCCGCGGCCCGATCGGCACAGCGATCATGTCCGCCGCGATCGTCTCGCCAAAACGGATACCGGCATCGAAGCCAGCCGAGACCATATCGACCAGCCCGTCATTCACCGCGATTTCGACACTGATCTCCGGATAGGCCTTCTGAAACCGCGTTACGATGGGCAGGAGCACGAGCTGCGCCGATTGCCGAGCCGCGTTGAAGCGCAGCGTCCCCGCCGGCTTGCCGCGAAACGTGTTCAGATCTTCTAGCGCGTCATCGATATCCTGAAAGGCAGGGCTGACGCGTGCGAACAATCGCTCTCCGGCTTCGGTCAACGCGACGCTACGCGTGGTGCGATTGACGAGCCGCAGATCAAGCCGTTCCTCGATATTGCGCAAAGCATGGCTGAGCGCCGAAGCGGACACGCCGAGTTCCACCGCCGCGCTGCGAAAGCTGCGATGCCGGGCAATCGCCAGAAACGTCGCCAGCTCTGCCGAACCGATCCGAGTCATTGATGAATTCTGCTCATGAACACATGAAAGAAATAGCGGATTAATTCAGTTCTGGCGAGACCCTAGTGTCCCTCCTGTCAGCCCGGCGATGTCGCGGGGCCACCCAAGGAGAGACGATCATGCGTATCTGGTTCATCACAGGGGCATCCCGCGGCTTCGGCGCCCTCATCGCAGCAGAAGCCCTTGCACAGGGCGACGCCGTCGTCGCGACGGCTCGCGATCCCGATGCCGTCACCGCAAGCCTCGGCCACCACGAGCGCCTGCTCGCCACCCGCCTGGACGTCACCAAGGCGGACCAGGCCCATGAAGCCGCCGGCCTCGCGGTGAAGACCTTTGGCCGCATCGACGTGCTGGTGAACAATGCGGGCTATGGCCTGCTCGGCGCGGTCGAGGAAGCCAGTGCGGCGGAAGTCGAACGGCTTTATGCGACCAACGTGTTCGGCCTGCTCGCGGTGACCCGCGCAGTGTTGCCGCATATGCGCCGGCAGCGCTCGGGTCACATCATGAATATATCATCGGTGGGCGGCTATTCCGGATATGCGGGCTGGGGCGTCTATGGCTCGACCAAGTTTGCCGTCGAGGGGATCAGCGAGGCACTCGGTGCGGAAGTCGCGCCCCTCGGCATCCATGTCACCGTGGTCGAACCCGGCTTCTTCCGTACCGATTTCCTCGATGACAATTCGCTGGTGCGGACCAGGCTCGAGATCGACGACTACAGCGAGACCGTCGGCAAGACACGTGCGCATGCAGTCGGTGCCAATCATGCGCAGCCGGGTGATCCCAGCAAGCTCGCCCGGGCCTTCATGCAGCTTGCGGCAGCCACAGCACCACCGACCCGCCTGCCGCTCGGCAGCGATACAGTCGCCCGCATCGAAGCCAAGCATGCGCATGTGGAAAACGAACTGGCGGCATGGCGTGCGCTTGCGACCTCGACGGATTTTGCCAAGGAAACAGCCTGAAAACTACAGAGCATGCGCACTGGCGGTCATCGCCGCCAGTCGCCACCCCAAACAAGGAATGTCCTCGGCGGCGTGCAGGATCTTCTTCTCGAAACGAATCTGCTTCCAGTCACCCGGCGTCGGCGCGAAGGCGAAGCCCGCCTTGCGCGCCAGCGCCAGCATTGCATCGTTCGAACGCAGCGTATCGCCGAGCAGGCGATCGGCCCCGAGCGCCGCCGCACGGCATTCGAGATGGCGGAGCAGCGCCATGCCGATCCCTTGCCGCTGCATCGCATCGTCCACCGACAGACCGATTTCGAGACTGTTGTCCTTGTCATCGATGGCATAGCGCGCTTCGCCGATGATCACCTCAACACCATCGCGTTTGGTCGTCGCCACCAGCGAGAAGCCGTCATCCATACCGACATGGAGGAAGCGTTCGAGCTCACCGGCCGGCAGTTCGCTCGCAGCGCCCATCAGCCGATTGTAACGCGAGCCCGCCGACAGCCCGCGAAAATAGGACTGCAGGGCGTCGGCGTCGGTGGGGTCGGCGAAACGGAGCGAGATCACCTCGCCGTCGCGCGACAGCAGGACGTCGGAGTAGCGACCGAGATTCTTGAGATCGATGTGTTTCATGACAACCTCCCGCGATGCTGGCAGGCCTCAGGCCCGCCAGAACGGCTTGTCTGCCTCCGCCAACATTTCCGACCAGCTGAGGCCGAGATCGTGCAGGTCGCGTTCGGTCCATTCCGCCAGTTCGCGACGCTGGTGATAGCGCTGCCACCACAGCCGCAGCGTCTCGGTCACGCCCGAAAGCGCACTCGAAGCATGATGATTTGTCATCGATTCATGGGTGCAAATAGACATTTTGCTCTCCTGAAGCTAAATCTACGCCCTCTGATATCTGCCTGAATGGCGTTGCCGACAAACGACATTGCGCGACGCAAAACATGAGATAAACTCATGCGATGGATTAGGCGCTCCGGAGCCGGATGATGAGCCACAGGCTGCCATCCCTGAACGGCCTGCGGGCTTTCGAGGCCGCCGCACGGCATCTCAGTTTCACCCTTGCGGCCGATGAACTGAACGTCACGCAAACGGCCATCAGCCATCAGATCAAGCGGCTCGAGGAAGAACTCGGCATCAAACTCTTCATCCGCCAGAACCGCACTCTGGCACTCACCGAGCAGGGCCGCGATTACCTGCCAGGTATACGCGCGGCATTTAATGACCTGCGCCTGGCTACCGACCGCCTGCTGCATCGTGACCGCGATCACGTGCTGACCGTGAGCACGCTCGCATCCTTCGCCTCGAAATGGCTGCTGCCGCGGCTTTCCGCTTTCCAGCAAGCGAATCCGCATATCGACGTACGCATCACCACCTCAACCGCATTGGTCGATTTCAAGAGCGGCGATGTCGATGCCGCGATCCGCTATGGCCGCGGCCAGTGGCCGGGCCTGCGTGCGGACTGGCTGACGGCAGATCACCTGTTTCCGGTGTGCAGTCCAAAACTGCTGATGGGCGACCGGCCGCTGCGCAAACCCGAAGATCTAGCGCGCTACACCTTGCTACACACCAATGCCAGCCACGACGACGACTGGCGCCTCTGGCTCACGGCCGCGGGATTGCCGAACAATATCTCGAAGCAACCTGCGCTCGGCTTCGACCTGATCTTCATGACCCTGCAAGCCGCGATCGACGGTCTCGGCGTCGCTGTTGGTCGCACCACCTATGTGGAAGGCGACCTCGCTTCCGGCCGGCTGGTCATGCCCTTCGACATCCGGCTACCGGCCGATGCCGGCTTCTATCTGGTGTCGCCGGAGTCCAGCGCGGACACGCCCAACCTGCGCGCATTCCGGGAATGGCTGCAGTCGCTCGGCCCGCCAAAATCCTGATCCGTTTCGGCTTGGCCCACCCCACCAACTGTGGCAGATTGTCGCATATTGGCGGCGTCAGGCTGCCCGGCCGCGCATCTTGCCGGTCGCAAGAACGCCGGGAGAATGCCGCATGGATGCCACAAGAAATGATGCCCCGAATGCGGTATCGACGCCCGAAATCAGGTCCCGTCTTGCGGCAATCTTGCGGGCAACCAGTGGCAATTTTCTGGAGCAGTTCGACTTCTTCCTGTTCGGGTTCTACGCCAGCGTCATCGCCAAGGCCTTCTTCCCATCCGAAAATGAAACAGCCGCCCTCCTCAACACCTTCGGCGTGTTCTGGCTCGGCGCCCTGATGCGCCCGGTCGGCGCCATCGTACTTGGCGCCTACATCGACCAGATCGGCCGCCGGAAGGGATTGATCGTCACCCTTGCCATCATGGCGGCTGGCACGGTCACCATCGCGGTGTGCCCGACCTATGCCAGCATCGGCGTTGCCGCGCCGATCATCGTGCTGATCGGGCGGTTGCTGCAGGGCTTTTCGGCCGGCGTCGAGCTGGGCGGCGTGTCGGTGTATCTTTCGGAGATCTCCACGCTCGGCAATCGCGGCTTCTACACCTCGTTCCAGTCATCGAGCCAGCAGGTCGCGATCTTCGTCGCTGCCATCATCGGTTTCGTGCTCAGCGAGGTGATGCCGAAGGATATGGTGGATGCCTGGGGCTGGCGCATTCCATTCTTCATCGGCTGCATCATCATTCCGTTCCTGTTTTTCCTGCGCCGCACGCTGGAGGAAACGCCGGAATTCCTGAAAATGAAGAAACATCCGACCGCCGGCGAAGTGTTCGCGTCCGCGGCCGCGAACTGGCGCATCGTGCTGCTCGGCATGATGCTGGCGACCATGACCACGGTGACGTTCTATTTCGTCACCGTCTACACGCCGACCTTCGGCAAGAATGTGCTGAAGCTCTCCACTCAGGACGCGCTCATCGTCACCTGCCTGATCGCCATCACCAACTTCGTCTGGAATCCTGTCGGCGGTGCCGTGTCGGATCGCATCGGCCGCAAGCCAGTATTGCTGACGATCACCTGCCTGGCCTTCCTCACGGCCTATCCCGCGTTGAACTGGCTGGTGAGCGCACCGACCTTCGGCAAGATGCTGGCGGTCGAGATGCTGTTTTCGTTCTATTTCGGCGTCTATAGCGGGACCATGCTGGGGGCACTGGTGGAGATCGTCCCTTCGCATGTGCGCACCACTTGCTTCTCGCTGGCCTTTGCGCTGGCTGCCGGCCTGCTCGGCACCTTCACGCCGTTCGCGTCGACCTGGCTGATCGAGCACACCGGCAACCGCGCCTCCCCCGGTTTCTGGCTGATGGCGGCTGCAGCCAGCGGCGCCATCGCTGCGCTTGCGATCTATCGCAATCGTGGCGAAGCGGCGGCACAGAGGCCTGTTGCCGCGTAGCGGGAACGCCGATGTGAATGTGAGGGGATTGACGCGGCTGCAGACATGCTAAGACGGTAGGGTCTCGTTACCGGAGTGCCCCATGCGCAGCCTTGCGATCCTTCTCGCCAGCTCACTTCTCGCTTTGACCACGCCTGCTGTCGCCCAGCAGACGCCGCAAGCGTCGCCGACACCGGATTTCTCCAAGGTGGAAATCAAGTCCACCGATCTTGGTGACGGCATCTATATGCTGGAGGGCATGGGCGGCAACATGACCCTTGCGACGGCAAAGAACGGCGCGATCCTGATCGACAGCCAGTTCGCGCCACTGCATGACAAGATCAAGGCGGCCATCGCCAAGCTGACGCCGCAGCCGGTGCGTTATGTGGTCAACACGCATTTCCATGGCGACCACACCGGCGGCAACGAAGCCTTTGCCAAGGACGGTGCAACCATCGTGGCCAATATCAAGGTGCGCACCCGTCTTGCCAAGGGGACGGCGAATTTCCTGACAGGCGGCCAGAATCCGCCGGCACCGAAAGCCGCGCTGCCGACGCGGACCTATCCGAGCCGCCTCTCGCTCAGCCTGCGAGGCCGTATCGCCGAACTGCGTCATATCAAGAACGCGCACACCGACGGCGACACCTATGTCTATTTTCAGAACGCCCATGTGATCGCCACCGGCGATACGTTCACCAATGGCTGCTATCCCAATATCGACATCCTCAACGGCGGCAACATCAAGGGCATGATCGCCGCCGCTGACACCTATCTGAAAATGGCCAACGACAAGACCAAGATCGTACCCGGCCACGGTCCACTCGGCGACAAGGCAGCGCTTGCCGCCTATCGCGACATGCTCGTCACCGCGCGTGATCGGATGACCAAGCTGGTCAAGGAGGGCAAGAGCGAGGATGAGGTACAGGCTGCGAAGCCCTTCGCCGATCTCGATGCCAAATGGGCACCGAACGAGACGGCGAGCAAGAATTTTGTTCGCGCGGTCTATGCCTCGCTGGCGCCGAAGAAAGCCGGAGTGAAGTGATGAAGGACCTGCTCCCGCTCGCAGAGAAAGTCGCGGTCGCATTGATCGCGCGCAAGCAGACCATCGGCGTCGCCGAATCTTCTACGGGTGGCCTGATCTCCGCGGCGCTGCTCGCGGTGCCCGGCGCCTCCGCTTATTTCATCGGCGGCGGCGTGATCTATACCCGCGATGCCCGGCGCGCGCTGATGGATATTCCCGACGATGCCTTTCGCGTGCCGGGGATGCGCTCGTCTTCCGAGCCTTATGCGCAACTGCTGGCAACACAGATCCGTGAGCGGCTGGGATGTGATTGGGGATTGTCGGAGACGGGCGCCAGTGGACCGTCGGGCAATCGCTATGGCGATGCCGCGGGGCATAGTTGTATCGCCGTCGCAGGGCCGGCAAATGAAGTAATGACGCTGGAGACGGGAAGCGGCGACAGGCAGCAGAACATGCAGGTATTTGCGCAAACGGCGCTGACGTTCTTGCTGAAGAACTTCAAAAACTAGCAACGAGGCGCGGTCACCTCTCCCCGCAGGGGAGAGGTGAAAGAAGATCAAGCCGCAACCGTTTCCGCGCGAATACACCGCACCACACGATCACCCGCGAGCTCCACATTCGGTGGCAGGGCCTCCGTACAGCGGTCCTCTGCGAACTTGCAGCGGGGCGCGAAGGAGCAGCTTGCTGGCTTGGTGTCGAGCGAGGGCGGCGTGCCGGGGATTGTTTCGAGACGCTCGCCGCGTTTGGCGCCATGCACCGTCGAAGACAGCAGGCCCTTCGGATAGGGATGAACCGCCGAACGCACGATCTGGCTCGTGGTGCCCTGCTCCACGATCTGGCCGGCATACATGACGGCGACGCGATCGCAGATTTCGATGGCGACGCCGATATCGTGGGTCACGAAAATGATCGACATGCCGAATTCGCGCTGCAGCTCGCGCAGCAGCAACAGGATCTGGATCTGCACGGTGGCATCCAGCGCCGTGGTCGGCTCGTCCGCCAGCAGGATTTTTGGTTTGCAGGCAAGCGCGAGAGCGATCATCGCGCGCTGGCGCATGCCGCCTGACATTTCGTGCGGATAGGCATCGAGGCGGCGCTTGGCAGAGGGAATGCGCACGACTTCGAGCATTTCCAGCGCGCGCTTCATGCCCTCGGCCTGGCTCTTGCCCTCATGGCGCATCACGCTTTCGGCGATCTGCTGGCCGATGGTGTAGACGGGATCGAGCGCCAGCGCCGGCTCCTGAAAAATCATCGACACGCTCTGGCCGCGGAATTTTGACAACTCGTCATCGTCGAGAGCCAGCACATCCTTGCCCAGCACATTGATGCTGCCGCCGATCTTCGTGCGCTTCTTCGGCAGCAGCCGCATCAGCGCACGCAAGGTCACGCTCTTGCCCGAACCGGACTCGCCGAGCAGGCCGAGCACTTCGCCCTCCTTCACCGAGAGGCTGAGATCGTTCACCGCATAGACGGTGCGTTCACCGCTGAAGGTGACATTGAGATTGCGGACGTCGATCAGGTTGGTCATGGCAATTCCGGGCATTTCGTATGGTGATCGGTCGCACGCTGGAACGTCGCTCCGATGGTCAGCAGCGTCGCTTCATCGAACGGGCGCCCGACGAGCTGCATGCCCACCGGGAGTTTCGCCTTGGTGAAGCCGGCGGGGATCGAAAGCGCCGGCAAACCGAGATAATTGATCGGGCGCGTGAAGCGCGTCACGCGCTGGATCAGCGCCTCGGCACCGGGGCCATTGCCGATGTCAGTCTCGTCGATGCGCGGCGCCGCCATCGGCGACACCGGGGCGAGAATGGCATCGACGCCGGCGGTTGCTGCGAGATGCGCCGCAAGCGCAGGACCGCGCCAGCGCAAGGCTTCGAGATAGGCCACACCGGTGACAGCGAGACCGTTTTCGAGACGCATCAAAACCTGCGGGCCGTAATCCTGCGGGCGCTCGATCATCCAGCGCTTGTGCAAGGCTGCAGCTTCGGTCGCGAGCACGAGCTGCGATGCACCGCTGAGCTGGAGCTGATTGGGCAGATCGATCTCGACGATCTTGATCCCCTCGTCCTTGAGCGCTGCAATCGTGTTCTGCAGGATCGCAGCGACCTCCGGATCGAGATCGTCGATATAGAACGCCTTGGGAATGCCGACAGTCATGCCTTTCGCTGACGCCTTGGTGGCCGCCATGTAATCCGGCACCTCGCGCGTGCTGGTGGTAGGATCGAGCGGATCCGCACCGGCCATCAAGCCGGTGACAAGCGCGCAATCCTCGACGGTGCGCGCCAGCGGGCCAACGGTGTCGAGCGATTGCGACAGCGGCATTGCGCCGGCACGGCTGACAAGGCCAACGGTGGTCTTGAGACCGGACACGCCACAGAAATGCGCGGGCATGCGGATCGAGCCCCCGGTATCGGAGCCGAGCGCTGCAAAGGTCAGGCGCGCGGCGACCGCCGAGCCGGATCCGGACGACGAGCCGCCGGTGGCATGCGCGACATGCCAGGGATTACGGACAGGACCGTAATGCGTGTTATGACCGAGCGGGCCGAAGGCGAATTCGACCATCTGCAGAGAGCCGAGACGAACAGTGCCGGCGTTCTTGAGGCGCTGGAGCGAGGTGGCCGTGGTCTTGGCGACCCAATCCTTGCGGATTTTCGAGCCACAGGTCACCACATGACCCTCGTCGTAATACATGTCCTTGTGCGCCATCGGCACGCCATGCAGTACGCCATGGCTTTCGCCTTTGGCGAGCGCGGCATCCGCCGCGTCGGCGGCCTTGAGCGCGGCATCGGCCTCAATGGACATGTATGCGTTGAGATGCGGCTGCCATCTGGCCACGCGATCGAGACAGGATTGCGTGGCTTCGCGCGACGAGATCTTCCTGTCGGCGATGGCCGCTGCGATCTCCGTGACCGACAGCAATGCGGGTTCGGTGGCGCTCATTTGCCGGCCTCTCCGTTCTGGACGGCGATATAGGTCGCGGGTTCGAGGTCCAGCGGCAATGTCCCGGCGATGGCGGCAAAATTTTCGAAAGCCGGGCCCATGGAGACGGCGATGCGCTCAGCCGTCTCGTCGGAAGCCGGCACACCAGTCACATCGGATAGAATCTTGATCTGTTTCGCAGTCGGCTTCGTCATCTCACTGCACTCCTGCGCTGGGCGCCTTGCTGTGGCCTGAGCCCGGAATCGCCATGAAACACGCGGCCTGATGACCGCTTGCAGCGATTGCCGTCAATGCCGGCTTGCTCTCGCCGCACATCGCCTCGGCAAAGGCGCAGCGAGTATGGAAGCGGCAGCCGGATGGCGGATCGATGGGGTTCGGCGGATCGCCGGTGATCGGCGGGACTTCGGTGCGATTGTCGGGATCCGTGGATGGCATCGCGGCCAGCAGTGCACGCGTATAGGGATGCGCCGGCGCGTCCCACACATCATCGACCGGACCGAGTTCGACCACCTCGCCGAGATACATCACCAGCACACGGTCGGAAATATAGCGAACCACGTTGAGGTCATGGCTGATGAACAGATAGGTCAGGCCGAATTCGCGCTTGAGATCGACCAGAAGATTGAGCACCTGGGCTTCAACCGACTTGTCGAGCGCAGACACGGCTTCGTCGAGAATGACCAGACGCGGCGACAGCGCAAGCGCACGGGCGATATTGACGCGCTGGCGCTGGCCGCCGGAGACTTCGTGCGGATAGCGATTGGCGAAGGTCTCGGGCCGCAGGCCGACCTTGCCGAGCAGATCGCGGGCCAAGGCACGTGCAGCTTTGTCTGCCATCCCGTGGACCTTCGGACCGAAAGCAATCGACTCCTCGATGGTGAGGCGCGGATTGAGCGAGGCGTAACTGTCCTGGAACACCATCTGCATGCCACGACGGAGTTCACGCAGCGTCAGTTCGCGCCCGACCATGCGGCCGTCAAAAATGATGTCGCCGGAATTGCGCTCCATCAGATGCATCAGGAGACGCGCCGTCGTGGATTTCCCGCAACCGGACTCCCCGACGATACCAACGGTTTCCCCCTTGCCAATAGCAAAGGACACATCGTCCACGGCGCGCACGGTCTTGCTCGGCGCGAACAACTCGCCACGCACCGGGAAATGCTTGGTCAGTCCTTTCACATGAAGCAGCGGCTGCGCTTCGCCGCCGATGTCTTCGATCGGGGCGAGCATCTTGTCGGCAATTTCGAGCGTATCTGTCATCGCATCAGTTCCGGATATCCATGGCGCTGCGCATGCCATCGCTCAGCAGGTTGAAGCAGATCGACACGGCGAAGATCATCACGCCGGGCAGCGCGGCCACCCACGGATTGACATAGATCGCCGTGCGCAGCGTGTTCAGCATCAGGCCCCATTCCGGCTCCGGCGGCTTGGTGCCAAGACCGAGGAAAGAGAGGCCGGCGGCCAGGATCATCGACACCGAGATCAGGCCGGTCGCATAGACGAAGATCGAACCAAGCACGTTGCCGAGCATATGCACGCGCATGATGGTGAACGTATCGGCACCCGATGCGCGGGCGGCTTCCACATAATCCATGTTGCGCACGCCGGTGGTGACGCTCTCGGCCACGCGCGTGATCTGCGGCACGAAGACGATGGTGAGCGAGACGATGGAATTGACGATGCCGGCACCGAGCGCGCCGGAGATCGCGATCGCCAGCAGCACCGAGGGGAAGGCGTAGAACACGTCGACCGTGCGCATGATGGCGGTGTTGAGCTTGCCGCCGACATAGCCGGCGACAAGGCCGAGCGACGTGCCGATGATGAAAGCGAGGATCACCGGCAGGATGCCGATGAGCAGCGACAGCCGCCCGCCATAGATCAGGCGGGCGAGCATGTCGCGGCCGAGTTCATCGGTGCCGAGCGGATAGTTCGGCGTGCCAATGGCGCGCAGGCGGCGGATCATCGAGCCCTGATAGGGATCGGCAAGGCCGAGATAGGGCGCGAAGATGGCGGCAAGCAGGATCAGCAGCAGGATGGCCGCACAGGCCATCGAAACCTTGTCGCGACGGATGCGGCGGCCGACCGTGGCCCAGTAGCCACGGGCCTTTGTGACGGGTGCTGCCTGCAATGCGTTGTCAGTGAGAACTGTCATGGCGTCAGGCCCGCTTGATGCGCGGATCGATGAACGCCTGCGCGATATCGACCAGGAGATTGAGGAAGACGAAGAAGAGCGCCAGCACCAGGATCGTGCCCTGCAGCAGCGGCAGGTCGCGCTGGAAGATCGCCGAGTTCAGCAACAGGCCGGAGCCGGGCCAGGAAAACACGGTCTCGATCAGGATCGATCCGCCGAGCATGTAGCCGAGCTGCAGGCCCATCACCGCCAGCGCCGTGGGAGCCGCATTCTTGATGACGTGCTTGAAGACCTTGAATTCCTGCAGGCCTTTGGCGCGCAGCGCCTCGACAAAATCCTGCGAGAGGATGTCGCCGGTCAGCGCGCGCACGGTACGGGTCACGATGCCCATCGGGATCACCGAGGTGGTGACCGCCGGGAGGATCAGATACTTGATGTGTTCCCAGTCCCACGCCCAGGCGCCGGATCCACCGGGGCCAGCGCCCACCGCGGGCAGCCAGTTGAGCTGCACCGAGAAGATGATCACCATCACCATGCCGAGCCAGTAATGCGGCACGGACACGCCGGCGATGGCGATGGAGGTGGCGACCTTGTCCACCCAGGTATCGCGAAAATAGCCGGCGATCAGGCCGAAGAAGAGACCAAGCGTAAAGCCGATGGAGGCTGCGAATACCGCGAGCATGACCGTGTTGCGAACGGCATTCATCACTTCAGCAAGCACCGGGCGACCGGTGGCGATGGAAGCGCCGAGATCGCCATGCAGCGCGCGCCAGACCCACAGACCAAATTGCACCGGCAGCGGCTTGTCAAAGCCGTAGGCCACGCGGAGTTGTTGCGCCAGCTCCTGCGAGGCATCCGCCGGGAGCACGGCGACCAGCGGATCGCCCGGGGTGATATGGACGAGCAGGAAACACACCAGCGCGACGCTGAGAATGATGGGGATCGCGTAAACGACGCGGCGCGCGACATAGCTGAACACGGGGCACCTTTGGGTTCTTGAATTCCGACCTCTCGGTCGTCATGACCGGGATTGGCCCCCGGGCAAGACGGCGGACACATCGGCTCCGCCTGGGCGGAGCCGATGCTTGCGACGCCTTACGGCGTCATCGTCATGGTCGAGAAATCGACGAACCAGCTCTTCGGCTGCACGAAGTTCTTGATCTTCGGGCTGAGCGCGCGCGGGCCGACATCGTGGGCGACATAGAGGAACGCCGCATCATCCACCGAAGCTGCATGCAGCTCGGCCAGTGCCTTGTCGCGTTCACCCGCATCGAAGGTGGTGCGTGCCTTTTTCACCAGCTCGTCGAACTTCGGGTTGTTGATGAAACCCCAGTTGTTCGACACCGGCGGTGCCATGCCGGACTGCAGGAAGCGCACCAGCGCGAAGAACGGATCCATTGCCGCGAAGGTGACGTTGGTCGCGTTCGAGTTGTTCGCCGTCGGGTCCTTGGCGCCGCGGCGCCAGTTGGTAAACAGCGTATTCCATTCGATGACGTCGAGCTGCACATCGAAGTAGCACTCCGCCAGCGCCTGCTGCATGTATTCATTCATCGGCAGTGGCTGCATCTGGCCCGAGCCAGAAGCCGAGGTCTGAGTCTTGACCTTGAGCTTCTTGTTGGGGCCGTAACCGGCTTCCGCCATCAGCTTCTGCGCTTCCTTCAGATCATATTTGATCTTGAAAGACGGATTGCCGTGCCAGGGATGACCGGGCTCGAACGTGCCGGTGGCAGGCACCATCAGGCCAGCGAGCAGACCGTCACGCAGGCCTTCGCGATCGATGCACAGATTCGCGGCCTTGCGGACGCGGATATCGTTCCAGGGCGAGCCTTCGATGCGCGAGAACTGCCACGGCCACACATGTGGCTGCTCGTTCTTCTCGATCTTGAAGCCGCGCGCGGTGATTTCCTTCACCGCATCCGGCGCTGGCGCTTCGGCCCAGTCGATCTGACCCGAGAGCAATGCCGCGGTGCGCGCGTTTGCTTCTGGCATCGGCAACAGCACCATGCCATCGACCTTCGGCACGCGATCCTTGTTCCAGTAAGCGGCGTTCTTCACCAGTTCGAGACGCTCGCGCGGCGTGAACTTGGACATTTTCCACGGACCGGTGCCCGATGCGTCCTTCGAGAACGCATCCCATGCCGCAGCGGACTTCGCCTTGGCATCAGCGCCCTGCGCCTTGTCATAGAAGGACTGCCACTTGGTCGGGCTCGCCATATAGAGGTTGGTCAGATTGATCGGCAGGAAAGAGTCCGGCTCTTTCGTCGTCAGTTCGACGGTCATGTCGTCGATCTTCTTGGCCGACAGCAAAGTTGGCATGCGCGACGCGGTGACGCCGACCTGGCTTGCATCGAATTGCGGCGCGTCCTGCTTCAGGACCTTCTCGACGTTCCACACCACTGCATCGGCATTGAAATCGCTGCCATCGTGGAATTTGACACCGGGACGCAGCTTGAAGGTCCACTTGGTCTTGTCGCTATCGTTAACTGCCCATTCTGTAGCCAATCCGGGGATCACAACGCTCGGCTTGGTGGCAGACGAGAGATCCCAAAGCGTGAGTCCCTCATACATTGTATTGCCGGTGAAGCGATTGCCTTCAAAACCCTGATCCGGCTGGCCCAGCGTGCGCGGAATATCCGCAGCGGTCATGCCGATCTTAACGGTCTGAGCCTGCGCGAATTGCGGCAGCGTCAGCGCTGTCGCGACGGTGAGCATCGCGAGAGCAGTTCTAAAACGGCCTTTGATGGGCTTCTCGATACGCATTCTGACTAGTCCCCTTCTTTCGATACGAATTCGGTTGGCTAATTCTGATGCAGTGCAATGCAACGCCTGTGCCAATAATCAGAGCAACGTGCGCGTGCGGTGTACACCCTCCTCCCCCGCGACCGACTGGCGCGGGTCCTGTTGAATGGAACCAGTCTGGCACCAAGCTTGCTTAGCCGCCAACGAATGTTTTCCACATCAGGAGTTGGGGATGAGTTTTCGATTTTCTTTTGCAGGCGCAGCGCTGGCAGCTGTTATCGGCCTCGCTGCAACCGCGAAAGCCGAGACCGTTGTGCGTTACGGCATCTCGATGGCGGACGTTCCGCTGACCACCGGCCAGCCTGATCGCGGCGCAGGTGGCTACCAGTTTACCGGATATACGATCTATGATCCGCTGGTTGCATGGGAGATGGATGTCGCCGATCGCCCCGGAAAACTCATTCCCGGCCTCGCCACCGAATGGAAAGTGGACGACAAGGACAAGACCAAGTGGCGCTTCACGCTGCGCAAGGGCGTCAAGTTTCACGACGGCAGCGACTTCAATGCCGATGCAGTGATCTGGAATCTCGACAAGGTGCTGAATGAAAAGGCACCACAGTTCGACAAGCGCCAGAGCGCGCAGGTAAAGACCCGCCTTCCCTCGGTGGCAAGCTATGCCAAGATCGATGACGGCACCGTCGAGATCACGACGAAGACCGTCGACTCCTTCTTCCCCTACCAGATGCTCTGGTTTCTGGTGTCCAGCCCGGCGCAATATGAAAAGGTCGGCAAGGACTGGGACAAGTTCGCGTCGCAGCCGTCAGGCACCGGCCCGTTCAAGCTCACCAAGCTCGTGCCGCGCGAGCTTGCCGAGCTCAGCAAGAATGCTGACTATTGGGACAAGAAGCGACTGCCCAAGGCGGACAAGCTCGTGCTGATCCCGATGCCGGAAGCGCTCACCCGCACCAATGCGCTGCTCGCCGGTCAGGTCGATCTCATCGAAACGCCTGCCCCGGACGCCGTGCCGCAGCTCAAGGGCGCTGGCATGAAGATCGTCGATAACGTCACGCCGCATGTCTGGAATTATCATCTCAGCGTGCTGCCGGGCTCGCCCTGGACCGACGTGCGTTTGCGCAAGGCGCTCAATCTCGCGATCGACCGCGACGGCGTTGTCGCGCTGATGAACGGCCTCGCCAAGCCGGCGATCGGCCAGGTCGATCCGTCCAGCCCATGGTTCGGCAAGCCGAACTTCAAGATCAAATATGATCTCGCCGAAGCCAAGAAGCTGGTGAAGGAAGCCGGCTATGGTCCGGAGAAGCCCCTGAAGGCGACCTTCATCATCGCCAATGGTGGCACCGGCCAGATGCTGTCGCTGCCGATCAACGAATTCCTCCAGCAGAGCTTCAAGGAGATCGGCGTCGAGGTCGAATTCAAGGTGGTCGAGCTCGAGGTTCTCTACACCGCGTGGCGCAAGGGCGCGGCCGATGAGAGCATGAAGGGCATCACCTCGAACAACATCGCCTATGTCACCTCGGACCCGCTCTATGCCATTGTGCGGTTCTTCCATTCCGGCCAGATCGCACCGGTCGGCGTGAACTGGGGCGGCTACAAGAACCCGAAGGTCGACGCGCTGATCGATGAAGCCAAGAACAATTTCGATCCGAAGAAGCAGGACGAATTGCTGGCTGAAGCGCATGCGCAGATCGTCGACGATGCCGTGCTGGTCTGGGTCGTCCACGACACCAATCCGCATGCGCTGTCGCCTAAGGTGAAGAAGTTCGTGCAGGCGCAGCACTGGTTCCAGGATCTGACGACGATTGGGCTGGACTGATCGCGCAACGGCCCCACTCACAACTGTCGTCACCCGGCTCGACCGGGTGACCCAGTATACGCGTCGTTAGCGTTTCAGCACGAATGTCGGTGTTTACTGGATCCCCCCGCTTTCGCGGGGGACGACATCCGCGCGATGCGCCAGCATCCACGTTACGACCGCAATCGCACGATCACACCTTCATTGCCCCGCAGTTCGAGTGGGCCCGGGACATTCTCTCCCTCGCGGTCCAGCTCCGTCGAGATCAACACCTCCCCAGCCCCGATATGCAATGATGCCGGCTCGCCGGTGAAATTCAGTGCAATCAGGATCGACTGGTTGTCATAGCTGCGCCGATAGGCGAGCACCGCGTCCTGCGTCTCCACCGGATCATAATTGCCGAATACGAGCTCCGGCATTCGCTTGCGCAGCGCAATCAGCTTTACATAGAGGCTGAGGATAGAGCGCGGATCGACGGCCAGCGTTGCCGCATTCTTCCGGTGAAAATCATCATCGAGCGGCAGCCAGGGCATGCCGGCGGTGAAGCCCGCATTCTCGCCCGACGCCCATTGCATCGGCGTTCGGCAGCCATCGCGACCCACACCAATGCCCGGCACATTCTTCTCGAACGGGTCCTGCACTTGTTCCGGCGCGATCGGGACATGCCGCATGCCGATCTCGTCGCCGTAATACAGTGTCGGCGTGCCACGCAACGTCAGCAGCAGCATCGCCGCGACTCGCGCCTGTGCATCCCCCACACGTGTTGCCACGCGCGGCCGGTCGTGATTTCCGAGCACCCAGTTCGGCCAGGCGCCAAGCGGCAAGGCGGCCTCGTAGCGTGCAATCAGATCGGCAATGTCGCGCGCATTCCACGGAGCCGACAGCAGTGCGAAATTGAACGGCAGATGTGCACCGCCGAGGTCTTCACCGTAATAGGCCACCAGCCGATCGATGGGCAAATAGACCTCCCCGATCAGCACGCGATCCTCGAACTCGTCGATCACCTGACGCATCTCGGCGACGACATCCTGGGTCTCGGGACGGTCAGCGGAATAGAGCGTGATCAATGTCTCATGCGGCGGTCGCCCTGCGACATAGTTCGGATTAACAGGATTGTCGCGATATTGGTCGTCCTTGATCAGATGCCAGATCACGTCGACGCGGAAGCCATCGACGCCACGCCGCATCCAGAACCGCATCACCTCGTAGATGGCATCGCGCACATCGGGATTGCGCCAGTTCAGATCGGGCTGCCGGTCAAGGAAGGCGTGATAGTAATATTGCCCGCTGGCCTCGTCATATTGCCACGCGCTGCCGCCGAACTCCGACAGCCAGTTCGTCGGTGCGCTGCCATCCGGCTTCGGATCTTGCCAGATGTACCAGTCGCGCTTTGGATTATCTCGCGACGAACGGCTCTCGATGAACCATGGATGCTCATCGGAGGTGTGGTTAGGCACCAGGTCGAGTATGACCCTGAGCCCCTGCGCGTGGGCGGCCTCCACCAGCGCGTCGAAATCCGCGAGCGTGCCGAAGAGTGGATGAATGTCGACATAGTCGGAAATGTCGTAACCGAAATCCGCCATCGGCGACGGGAAGATCGGAGAAATCCAGATCGCATCGACGCCGAGCTGGTGGAGATAGGGCAACCGACCGATGATCCCTTTGAGATCACCGATTCCATCGCCATTGGAATCCTGAAATGAGCGCGGATAGATTTGATAGATGGTGCCGGCCTGCCACCAGATGGATGCAGCGGACGCTTTGCTGGACATGGTCATGAGGCGGATTGAACCCGACAGAATGAGCTAAAATCGGCACGAAAAAGCGGCCCTTCCGAGGAAGGGCCGCCGAATCGCGATATTCAAATCCTAGTAGCGTTCGATGACAGTTCGACGCTCGACGCCGCCATCATAGTAACCGCGATCACGGTCGCGGCTGCGCTTGATGATCACCGTCTCGTTGCGATCGCGGCGATCGCGATAATAATCGCGGTCATAGTCGCGATGGTAACGATCACGGCCCACGGCGCCTACGGTGACACCACCCGGGCCGACGCCCACACCGATTTCCTGTGCGCTTGCGGTGGTAACCGGAAGTGCGGTGCCGATACTCGCCGCAGCCACGGCGACGATGGCAAGATGCTTGATCATGACCTGCTCCTCAGTTGCGTAACGATGAGAAGGCAATCCGGCGTGGCCATGATCGTTCCGGAGCTTTGTTACGAAACGGTTAGATAAAGCCGGCCCCGCAAGGGAACGAAAGCCGTGCTGGATGCGCAGAAACCTTACTCGGCCGGTATGATCGCATTGGTCGGCGTCGGCCGGTCCGTGATCTGCTGACCGAACAGGCTACCGACCAGCTCGACCATGACCCGCGCCGTGCGGCCGCGTTCATCGAGGAAGGGATTGAGCTCCACTACATCCAGCGAGCACATCAAGCCGGAATCATGCAGCAGCTCCATGATGAGATGCGCTTCGCGATAGGTAGCGCCACCCTGCACCATGGTGCCGACGCCGGGCGCGGTGATCGGATCGAGAAAGTCCACATCCAGCGAGACATGCAGCACGCCGTTTCGCGCTTTCACGCGGTCGATGACGCGACGGATCAGCACGCCGACGCCGAATTCGTCGATCTGCCGCATATCGATCAGCGAGACCTTGCGCTGCTTCACCAGCTCCTTCTCAAGCTTGTCGATGGAGCGGATGCCGAAGAGGTCGAGATGATCGGGCGTGATGGCGGCGCGCGGCTCACTGCCGAGCAGCCCGTCGAGGCCCGGCTCGCCGCACAGAAAGGCAGCGGACATGCCATGCATGTTGCCACTGATGGTCGTGTGTGGCGTGTTGTAGTCGGCATGGGCGTCGAGCCAGAGAACAAACAGCTCGCGTCCCTGCGCGTGCCAGTGCCGGGCGACTCCATTGACAGAGCCCATCGACAGGCTGTGATCACCGCCCATGAAGATCGGCAGCGCGCCCGACGCGGCAAGTTCGTAACTCCGCGCACTGAGTGCCTGAATCCAGGCCTGGATCTCGCGATAATGTTTCGCAGTGGACGGCGGGGTGTCCGTGCTCGTCGGCCGCGACGGCGCCAGATTGCCGTGATCCTCGACCGCAAAGCCGAGTTCTTCCAGCAGTGGCTTGAGTCCAGCCGTCCGCATGGCGTCCGGTCCCATCAGGGTGCCGAGCTGCGATGCGCCGATCTCGACGGGGGCGCCCAGCAAGGCAATGCGGTTCGGACGGAAAGGCTGGCTCATAGATCGGCTCCTGCAGCGCTGCCGCGTCTGTCATCACGCCGCGGCGAAATCATGAAAATAATGTCCAAAATGCGCTTTCCGCAGTGCAACGCAATCGAACCATCGCCGTTATAATGCGCGTTTCAATCCAATATTTTGACCGAACGGGGCAATCGTGAGCAAAGCTGTTGAAGAAGGCCTTCCCTATCCGCTGGGCGCGCATTGGGATGGCAATGGGACAAACTTCGCGCTGTTCTCGGCCAACGCCACCAAGGTGGAGATCTGCCTGTTCGACGGCGACAAGGAGACCCGGATCGAACTGCCGGAATATACCGACGAGATCTTTCACGGTTATCTGCCCGATGTCGGACCGGGCCAGTACTACGGCTATCGCGTCCACGGCCCCTACGAGCCCGAGAAGGGCCACCGCTTCAATCCCAACAAGCTGCTGCTCGATCCCTATGCGCGCGCCCATGCCGGCACGCTGACATGGGACCCCGCCGTGTTCGGTTACAAGATGGAGACCGGCGACGACCTCACTTTCGACGAGCGCGACTCCGCCCCCTTCATGCCGAAATGCGTGGTGGTCGATCGGGACTTCGACTGGACCGGTGAAGCCGGCCGGCAGCCGGTGCCATGGGATCGCACCATCGTCTATGAGACCCATGTAAAGGGCTTCACCAAGCTCAATCCGAACGTTCCGGAAAAACTGCGCGGCACCTATGCCGGCTTCGGCTCCCAGGCTTCGGTCGACTACCTTCGCGATCTCGGCATCACCTCGGTCGAGCTGCTGCCGGTGCATACCTTCATCAATGACGACTATCTGCTGAAGAAGAAGCTGGTCAATTACTGGGGCTACAACACCATCGGCTTCTTCGCGCCAGATCCGCGCTATGCCTCGGACGTGCCGAACTCACTGCGCGAATTCAAGGAGATGGTCGCAAAGCTGCATGCGGGCGGTCTCGAGGTCATCCTGGACGTGGTCTACAACCACACCGCCGAAGGCAACGAGCTCGGCCCGACCCTGTCTTTCAAGGGCATCGACAATGCCAGCTACTATCGGCTGATGCCGGACAAGCCGCGCTACTACATCAACGACACTGGCACCGGCAACACCGTCAATCTCTCCCATGCCAATGTCATTCGCATGGTGACGGACAGCCTGCGCTACTGGGTGCGCGAGATGCATATCGACGGCTTCCGCTTCGATCTCGGCACCATTCTGGCGCGCGAGGTCTACGGCTTCACCGAACAGAGCGGCTTCCTGAAGGCCGTGAACCAGGACCCGCTGCTCACCACGGTCAAGCTGATTGCCGAGCCATGGGATATCGGCCCCGGCGGCTATCAGGTCGGCGGCTTCCCGCCCGGCTGGGCAGAATGGAACGACAAGTTTCGGGACACCGCGCGTGATTTCTGGCGCGGCGAAGCGCCGGTCTCGGCGCTCGCGCCCCGGCTCGTCGCTTCCGGTGACATGTTCAATCATCAGGGCCGCCGCGCCTGGGCCAGCGTGAATTTCGTCACCGCCCATGACGGCTTCACGTTGAACGACAATTTCAGTTACAACGAGAAGCACAACGAGGCGAATGGCGAGGACAACAAGGATGGTCACTCGCATAACCGCTCGTGGAATTGCGGCGTCGAAGGTCCCACCGACGACAAGGAGATTATCGCGCTGCGCGAGCGCCAGAAGCGCAACATGCTGGCGACGCTTCTCTTCGCCCAGGGCACGCCGATGCTGCTCGGCGGCGACGAATTCGGCCGCACCCAGAAAGGCAACAACAACGCCTATTGCCAGGACAGCGAGATCTCCTGGTTCGACTGGAAATGGACCAAGGAAGGCAAGGACCTCCACGCCTTCACCAAGCGTCTGATCGGCCTGCTTGGCGATTGCTCGGTGCTGCGCCGCTCACGGTTCCTCACCGGCGAGCACGATCCGCATCTCGATGTGCGCGACGTCACCTGGATCAATGCCAATGGCGGACCGATGCAGGAGGAGCACTGGAAGGACGGCAACGTCAAATGCTTCGGCATGCTGCTCGACGGCCGCGCACAAAAGACCGGCATCCGCAAGCAGGCCGACGACCAGACCATGCTGCTGATCTTCAACGGCTTCGAGGGACTGGTCGATTTCACCATGCCGGAAGCTTTTGGCGGCAAGGGCTGGGAGCTCCTGATCGACACCAATATTCCTGACGCGCCGGGCGGACAGACTTTCCCGTTCGGCGAGATGTATCAGGTGACCGGACGCTCGCTCCTGCTGCTGACGCTGCAGAAGTGAGACTTGGGCAGCGGCGGCATCTTGCTGTCGCTGCTCACAATTCCCGCAGACTGCACGTATTTTGGCGCGGAACGAAGCTGCACAACTTAACTTGTCTGACATACGCTATTGGCATGGCAATGCAGCCACGGGGAACGTCAGGTGCAGATCCGCGCGGGCTACGACATCGCGTTCGAATTCAGCGAGAATACCGCGGTGGTGCTGATGCTCAGCATCCATCCCGATCGCGAAAAGGACCTCCTGAGCCCGCATCAGATCAGCCTGTCCCGCGACATACCGCTCCACGACTATCACGATATCTACGGCAATACGTGCACCCGTCTGGTGGCGCCGCCCGGCCCGTTGACCATCAGCAACAGTTTTCTCATTTCCGATAGCGGCCTTCCGGAACTCAGCCCCCCTGCAGGCCGGCTGATGCCGGTGGGAGATCTGCCGGATGACGTCCTGATCTATCTGCTCGGCAGTCGCTATTGCGATACCCAGAAACTGTTCGACCTGGCTCTGGCGCAGTTCGACGGCATCACGGATGGCGCGCAACTGGTGCAGGCCATCGTCGACTATGCTCACGACCGCATCGAGTTCGGCTATCACCACGCGCGCAACGACCGGACCGGGTTCGAGGCGCATGAAGAACGCATTGGCGTCTGTCGCGACTTCGCACATCTCGCGGTCACCCTGTGCCGTTGCATGAATATTCCGGCGCGTTACTGCACCGGCTATCTCGGCGACATCGGCGTTCCCATCGATCCCGCCCCGATGGATTTCAGTGCGTGGTTCGAAGTCTATCTGCTCGGTCAGTGGTACACGTTCGATGCCCGCCACAACGAGCCCCGCATCGGCCGCATCGTCATGGCTCGCGGGCGCGATGCGGCTGATGTCGCCATCTCCACCGCTTTTGGCAAGCCGCTTTTGACGCGCTTCGAAGTGGTCACCGACGAGGTGACCGACACCGCGACGTCGGACCAGAAGGTTGCCTGATCTAGCTCCGCGACGGACTGAGCTTCCAGGCCAGCGCCACGATCCCGGCCGTGAGCACGCCCGCGATCGCACCCCCGACCGGCAGCACCAATGTAAGCACCGCCGTCGCAGCCCAGCCGATAGATGAAAAAGCTTCGGCGAAGGTGGCGATACGCGATGATGTCTGGCGTCTCCGGAACTGGCTTCGCTTCGCCTGAACGCGAAACCACAGCTGGATCGACGTCGCCGATCCCGCAGCGACAATCGTCGCAAGAGCGGCGACCACTGCCATCTCCCGCGAGACTAAGCCGAGCGCCGCAATCAGCGGCGTGAAGATCGCCGTGATACAAATCAGGACCACCTCAACCTTCGCCGTGAGCAACGCCGCGGCCGGTATCGGTGCTGTCGTCACCAGATCGGCAGCATCCTCACCGGAGATGGTCAACCAGGCCAGGCCGCCGGCGAGTTGTCCGGCCGCCATCACGATGACCGGCACCAGCACGACGAAAGCGCTCGGCCCGTCGCCAAAGCTGCGCCACAGCATCAGCGCCGGCGGCAGCAGGTAGAGCAGCTGCATGAGCGTCTGCGACATCAGCCAGGGATCGCGCCACAACAGCTTGAACTCCTTGCGGCGCAGCGCGTGCCGACGAGAGATGGCGCGAAACGGCCTTGCGATCCCGATCTTTCTTGAGGCCAGTTGGGGCGAAGCGCTTACGACATAGCGACCGAAATGCGGAGAGAACAGCGCCATGGTCGTGCCGAGCAGAAGCAGCCCAGCCGCCAGCAATGGCAGCAATACGCTCACCTCCCCCAGCATCGCCCGCGCCGGCCACCATGCAATGCTCGACGCATCCGGCACGAAGGCGACGACAGCATCCGAGGTCAGCACCGCGAAACGCGACAGCGTCCCGTAGGACAGGATCGCAGCCACCTGCAGCGCAATGACGAAACCCGCGCCGGTCACAGCTGAAATGATCTGCGCGACCATGCGCGTGCGGGCCGGGCCGCACAGTTCGAACAGACCAACCGCGACGGCAATCGCCACCGCGGAGGCCGACAGACCCATGGCAAGGACGACGCCATAGGCCGCGAACCATCGCGTGCCGCCACCAAGCACCAGCACGTTGACGAACGGCGTCGCCAGCATCAGGGCCATCACGGTGACGGTGAGCGCGATCGCGGCGATCCGGACGGAGAAGACATTGCCCAGCGGCGCAGGCGACGACACGATCAGATCGAGATCGGCGCGCGCATAGAACACCCGCGTGACCGACTCGATCGCTTGCGACAGGATCAGCGCCCAGGCGAGAAATACACTGGCGGTGATGATGATGGCGCTCTGTTGATCCAGCGGCGTCTGCACATCGGCGAAACGACCGACCACCGCATAGGCCGGCAGGTGCAGGAAGATCGCGAAGACGACCAGCAGGATCGTGGCGCTTCGGGTGCGGCTGCGGCGTCCGCCGGTCAGCATGCCGAGCATCTCGCGCCAGCCGAGACGAAGCTCGTGCCGCGCAAACCACAGCGCGCTGACGGCTGCGCTCATGCGGCAGCCGACGCGTTTTCGATCAAGGCGACGAACATTTCCTCGAGGCTGGTGTCGCTCTGCCCCATCTGCTGACGCAATTCGGCGAGCGTGCCTTCGGCAATCAATCGCCCGGCCGCGATCACCCCGATGCGATCTGCCATGCGCTCGGCAACCTCGAGGATATGGGTGGTCATGATCACGGTGCAGCCGCCTTTGACCCGCGCCTGCAGCAGTCCCTTCACATGCCGCGCCGACACCGCATCGAGGCCGGTGAGCGGCTCGTCCAGGATGATGAGTTGAGGCTCATGCACCAGCGCGCCCGCCAGCGCCACTTTCTGCCGCATGCCCTTGGAAAAGCCTTCGCAACGTTCGTGCATATGCGCGGCGAGACCGAGCGAGCCGAGGAGTTCGTGGGCCGCGACATCGGCGGCTCCGGGATCGCAGCCCCATAGACCCGCGATGAATTCAAGATATTCAAGCGGCGTCAGCTTGTCATAGATCATCGGTTCGTCGGAGACCCACGCCATCACCTGCTTGGCGGCGACGGGATCGGCCAGCGCATCAATTCCGGCGATATGGATGGCGCCCGCATCCGGCGGCAGCAGTCCCGCCACCATGCGCAACGTCGTCGTCTTGCCCGCGCCATTCGCCCCGAGCAGCGCATAGAACTCACCGGCATGCACGGTGAGATCCAGCGTATCGACCGCGGGCCGATCGAAACGTTTTGTTAATCCCCGCAATTCGAGAGCGGTCGCGCGCGCGGTCATCATCCGCCTCCATGCGTTGATGCAACCAAGATGCGACCGAGACGTTTCGCCCCGGTGAACACAATCGTCAGAAGCTGCTACCCAAGCGGAATCATTTGCGTAGCTATGTACCTATCGAAGCTGATGGATTCATCATGCAGCACGGTTGTTCGGCCGTCTCGCTTCACAATCGAATTTCAATTATCTAAAATATTAGTGAAGCAACACAACCTCGAATAGACTCGATCCGACGCGATCCGGAGAGTGATGATGACACGACACGCCGTCCTCCGAATGCCGACCGTTACAGATTTCGATGCGCCCTATTTTCTGTCGACGCCTGGTAGCGGCAAGTCCATCACCGACCATCGCAAGAACCAGATCGTCTTCGGCCAAGGCGACAGTGCCGATGCCGTATTCTTCATTCTGCAAGGGCGGATCAAGCTCACAGTTCTGTCAGAACAGGGCAAGGAAGCCGTGGTCGGCCTGCTCGAACCCGGTCAGTTCTTCGGCGAGTGCTGCCTGAACGGCGTCCCCGTGCGAACGTCGACCGCGACCACGATGGAGGACTGCACCATCACGGTGATCAGCAAGCAGACGATGCTCGCCACGTTGCGAGATGAACCGACCATGGCCGAATTCTTCATGGCCTATCTCCTGGCGCGCAATACCCGGATCGAGGAAGACCTTGTCGACCAGCTCTTCAATTCGAGCGAGAAGCGTCTGGCCCGGTTGCTGTTGATTCTGGCCCGCTTCGGCGAAGACGGCAGCAGCCGGCCGATCGACATTGATATCAGCCAGGAGACGCTCGCCGAGATGATCGGCACCACCCGTTCGCGCGTGAGTTACTTCATGAACAAGTTCCGGCGCCTCGGTTTCATCAGTTACGACGCCAAAATCCAGGTTCATGAGTCGCTGCTCAACGCGATGTCGAGCGACAGCATTGACGCGCAGGCGGCCTCCTAGACCTCCATCCGCAGCTTTGTGTTCGCCCAGCGATCCAAAACCTTCGCATTGCAGCACAATATTACCCGATCAGCTGAGATCGAAAGGTAATTAAGACCTCCTTCACTGGAATTCCCTAAGGCTGGACCGGGGATTTTACGAACGCGACATTTTGTTAGTTGCGACGGAAGGGGCATTTCAGATGTTAGTACTCAAGTCGATTTCGGCACGCATGATCGTTGCCATCACGCTGGTCGCCGCAGGCTCCTGTGGCGTCCTTGCAGCCTTCAGCATGTGGCAGCAGCAGACCATCGTCGATACCGCGCTCGAGCGTGAACTACAGAACGACTATCTCAATCTCACTGCGGCGTTGAACGCTGAAACGCGTACGACCCTTTCGGTTGCCGAAACATTGGCTGCGATGCCGCAGATGAAGGATGCCGTTCGCGCCAAGGACCGCGCCGCCACGCTGGCGCTGCTCGACCTGCCCTATGCCAGCATCAAGCCGCGCGGTCTCGAACTGGTGACCGTCGCCACCCCGCCGGGCACTGGCTTCGCACGGGTTCACAATCCAAAGACCTTCGATGATGACATGACCCCGCGTCGCAAAACCGTGGCGCAGGCGACGGCGAACCGCAAGCCGATCGGTGGCGTCGAGCCCGGCCGCGACGTGCTCAACGTGTTCGGCACCGCACCGATCATGGACGGCAACAACATTCTGGGCGTGGTCGACGTCGGCGCGCCTTTCGGCAAGGCATTCGTCGACAGCATGAAGGCGCGCTTCAAGGTCGATGTTGCCATTCACCAGATGGACGGCCAGGCCGCCAAGACGCTGGCCTCGACCTTTACCGGCACCGCCGTCGATCCGAGCGTGATCCGTCGGGCGCTGGCGGGCGACGTCATCATCCAGCAGGGCGAATTGAATGGCCGCGCTTCGGCGACCTCTTTCGGCCAGATCAAGAGTTTCTCCGGCGAGCCGGTCGCCGTGTTCGAGATCGTGCGAGACGCCAGCTCCTATCAGGCGCTGACGCGCAGTTCGCTGACCTGGCTTGCTCTTGCCTCGGTCTGCGTATTGCTGCTCGCGGCCGCCGTCGCGACCTTCATGGGGCGCAGCATGGCGAAGCCGATCAACGCACTCGAAGCAGCGATGCGCACCATTGCCGGCGGCGATCACAGCATCGCTGTGCCGGGCGCTGGCCGCAGCGACGAGATCGGCTCGATGGCCGGTGCCGTCGAAGTCTTCAAGACCGGCTTGCTCGAGACCGAACAGCTGCGCGCTGCGCAGGACCAGCAGCGCGAACGGGCCCAGCATGAACGACGCGATACGATGAATGCCCTCGCCGCACGCTTCGAAAGTGGTGTCGGCGGCGTCGTCAGCGCCGTCAGCTCCGCCGCCACCGAATTGCGCCATACGGCACAGTCCATGGCCGCGACTGCATCGGAATCGACCAACCAGACCGCAGCCGTCGCCGCCGCTTCGGAAGAAGCCACGCAAAGCGCCCAGGCCGTGGCGGCCGCTGTCGAGGAACTCAATGCGTCGATCAGCGAGATCTCCAAGCAGGTGAACGAATCCGCCCGCGTCGCCGGCGATGCCGTGTCGCAGGCTCAGGTCACCAATGGCGAAGTGCAGAGCCTCGCAGACGCCGCACAGAAGATCGGCGACGTGGTGAAGCTGATCAGCGAGATCGCCGCGCAGACCAACCTGCTGGCGCTCAACGCCACCATCGAGGCCGCGCGCGCAGGCGAAGCCGGCCGCGGATTTGCCGTCGTCGCCTCCGAAGTGAAGGCGCTGGCCACCCAGACGTCGAAAGCCACCGACGAAATCTCCGCGCAGGTGTCGTCGATCCAGAGTGCCACACGCCTGTCGGTGGATTCGATCCAGAACATCACCACCACCATCGGCCGCGTCAGCGAGATCGCCAGCACCATCGCCGCTGCCGTCGAGGAACAGGGCGCCGCGACGCTGGAGATCGCCCGCAATGTCGCCGAAGCCGCCCGCGGCACGGGTGAGGTCTCGCAGACCATCGCCGGGGTCAACGAGGCCGCCCGCGAAACCGGCGTCGCCGCCTCGCAGGTGGTCGAGTCCGCCGGGGAACTCTCGCGCAACGGCGAAGACCTGAAGACCCAAGTGGACGCATTCCTGCGCGAAGTCCGGGCGGCTTAATCACCGCTGGCGGCGCGCTTCGGCGCGCCGCTCTTCCATTGCGAACAGAACGGGAATCAGCGAGCGTGATTCGTCACCTCGGATCATTCCCTTGCTCGCTTCAGCCGCCTATCTCGACACCCTCAACCCGGAACAGCGCTCCGCCGTGGAACACGGCGTGCGTGAACGGATCGCCACGCCATCTGCACCGCTGCTGGTGATCGCCGGTGCCGGTTCCGGCAAGACCAACACGTTGGCACATCGTGTCGCACATCTGATCGTGAATGGCGCGGATCCGCGCCGCATCCTGCTGATGACCTTTTCCCGCCGCGCCGCCAGCGAAATGAACAAGCGCGTCGAGCGCATCGCGCGCAAGGTGATCGGTGACAATGCTGGCGTAATGACCGACGCCCTGACCTGGGCCGGCACGTTCCACGGCATCGGCGCGCGCCTGCTGCGCGACTATGCCGAACAGATCGGCCTCGATCCCGCTTTCACGATCCACGACCGCGAAGATTCCGCTGACCTGATGAATCTGGTCCGGCACGAACTCGGATTCTCGAAGACGGAAAACCGCTTCCCCACCAAGGGCACCTGCCTCTCCATCTATTCACGCTGCGTGAATGCGGAGACGCCGCTGGAGCAGGTGCTCGGCGCAAACTTTCCATGGTGCGCCGGCTGGGCTGCCGAATTGCGCGATCTGTTCGCCGGCTATGTCGAGGCCAAGCAGAAGCAGAACGTGCTCGATTACGACGACCTGCTGCTCTACTGGGCGCAGATGGCCAGCGAACCGCAGCTGGCCGAACATATCGGCGGCCGCTTCGACCACGTGCTGGTCGATGAATATCAGGACACCAACCGCCTGCAATCGACCATTCTGATGGCGCTCAAGCCCGATGGCCAGGGCCTCACCGTGGTCGGCGACGACGCGCAGTCGATCTATTCGTTTCGGGCTGCCACCGTGCGCAATATCCTCGACTTCCCGAAACAGTTTTCACCGCCGGCGACCATCGTGACGCTGGATCGCAACTATCGCTCGACCCAGCCGATCCTCGCTGCGGCCAATGGCGTGATCGGTCTCGCCCGTGAGCGCTTCACAAAAAACCTGCGCACCGAACGTGAATCCTCGGCCAGGCCGCAGCTCATCACCGTCCGTGACGAAGCCGATCAAGCCCGTGCCATCGTCGAGCACGTGCTCGATCACCGCGAGGGAGGTGCGCGACTGAAGGAGCAGGCCGTGCTGTTCCGCACATCGTCCCATAGCGGTCCGCTTGAAATCGAACTCACACGTCGGAACATTCCTTTCGTGAAGTTCGGCGGCCTCAAGTTTCTCGACGCCGCGCATGTGAAGGACATGCTGGCGCTGCTGCGCTTCGTCGAAAATCCGCGCGACCGCGTCGCCGGTTTTCGCCTGATGCAGCTCCTGCCCGGCGTCGGGCCAGCGTCTGCGCAGAAGGCGCTCGATCACATGATCGCATCGCCCGATCCGATCACCGCGCTTGCGCTGGCACCGTCTCCGCCGCGTGCCGCCCATGACTGGCGCGATTTTGTCGATGTGATCCGAGAGATCAAATCGGGACGCGCCGGCTGGCCGGCCGAACTCGAACTGGCCCGCCGCTGGTACGAGCCGCATCTCGATCGTATTCATGAGGATGCGCTGACGCGCCGTGCCGATCTGATCCAGCTGGAGTCCATCGCCGCTGGCTATCCGTCGCGCGAGCGCTTCCTCACCGAACTGACGCTCGATCCACCCGATGCCACCAGCGATCAATCGGGCGTGCCACTGCTGGACGACGACTATCTCATCCTCTCCACCATTCATTCCGCCAAGGGGCAGGAATGGAAATCGGTCTATGTGCTGAATGTCGTCGATGGCTGCATGCCGTCCGATCTCGGCACCGGAACGTCCGCGGAGATCGAGGAGGAACGCCGCCTGCTCTATGTGGCGATGACGCGCGCCAAGGACGATCTGCATCTGATGGTGCCACAGCGCTTCTTCACCCACGGCCAGCAGTCGCATGGCGACCGCCACGTCTATGCCTCGCGCACGCGGTTCATCCCGGAAGCGCTGCTGCATCTGTTCGAGCGGACCAGCTGGCCCCGCGCCGGATCGGAAACCGCCCGTGGCGCGATGCCCAATGTGCGCGTTGACATCAATTCGCGCATGCGCTCGCTGTGGCGCTAGAGCCCAGCATCCCAGCTCGGCGTGCCCGCAAATCTTGCCACCAGAAAATCGATGAACAGCCGCACCTTCATCGCCAGATGCCGTGTCGGCGGATAGATCGCGTATAGCGTCAGGGGCGGCGCCTTGTAAGGCTTCAACACCCGCAGCAATGTCCCCGCGCGCAAGGCATCGCCGGCGATGAAGGTCGGCAACAACGCAATCCCTCGCCCCCCGATCGCCGCATCGCGTAACACTTCCGCATTGTTGACGCAGAGCGACCAGCTCGGCTGGATCCAGTGATCGCCATCCTTGCCGGTGAGCTTCCATTGATTGCCGGTGAGCAGCAATCCGTAGGTGAGCAACGCGTGCTTGCGCAGATCCTCGGGGATCTTTGGCGTGCCGTGCTGCTTCAGGTAATCCGGCGAAGCGCAGACGGCGCGATCGATGGCGACGATTTTTCGCGCGATGAGGCTGGAGGATTCCAGATCAGCGATCCGCAGCGTCACGTCGAAGCCGCCCTGCATCGGATCGACCTGATCGTCCGACAGCGCCAGCTGGATCTGCAACTCCGGACACGTGGCCATGAAATCCGCCACCGCCGGCCCGAGCTGCAGCGTGCCGAAGGACATCGGCGCGTTGACCCGCAACAGCCCGCGTGGCGACGACTGCGCCTGCGCCACCGCCTGATCGGCGGCGTCGATATCAGCCAGAATGCTGAGCGCGCGCTCGAAATAGGTCTGGCCGGCTTCAGTCGGGCTGGCATGGCGCGTGGTGCGGTTCAACAGCTGCACGCCGAGGCTTTCCTCGAGTTCGGCGACATATTTCGACATCGCCGAGCGCGACAGCCGGAGCTGACGCCCGGCTTCCGAAAAGCTCCCGAGTTCGACCACTTTCACAAAGGCCCGCAGGCTGTCGAGCTTGTCCATTTCGGTCCCATCCGATTGTCCTCAATTCATAGACAGTCTTGCCACAAATCACCAGATTGTCTTTGAACGAGAACAGACCAATTATCCCGGCAACGGAGGACGACACGCCCTCCCAAACCGGAGACAAGACCATGTCAGGCATCCATCACGTCACCGCCATCGCCGGCCCCGCGCTGCGCAATTTCGATTTCTACACCCGTGCGCTGGGCCTGCGCTTCGTCAAGAAGACGGTCAATTTCGACGATCCCGGCACCTATCACTTCTATTACGGCGACGAGACCGGCCAGCCCGGTACGATCCTGACCTTCTTTCCGTGGGAGCATGCCGCTCCCGGTCGCGGCGGTGTCGGCCAGACCCAGCAGACCGCGTTCCGCGTGCCGGCCAGTTCGCTCGGCTACTGGACGCATCGCTTCATCGAACAGGGCATCGCCCATGAGGCGCTCGAAAAGCGCTTCGGCGAATCGGTGCTGCCCTTCACCGACCCGGACGGGATGAGCCTCGCGCTTGTCGGCGTCGCGGGCGCGGAAGATGAAGCGGGCTGGAGCAATGGCGACATCCCGGCGGAGCACGCGATCCGCGGCTTCCATGGCGTGACCCTGCTGCTGGAGAAGGCCGAGAAGACGAGTGCGATCCTCACCGACGTGTTCGGCTTCAAGGAGGTCGCCCGCGAAGGTTCGATCATCCGCCTGACCGGCGACGCCCGGGAAGGCGCCGTGGTCGATATCTATGAGGCCGGCGGTTTCCTGCCGGCGCGCCAGGGTCGCGGTTCGGTGCATCACGTCGCGTTTCGCGCCAAGGATGACGCCGAGCAGGCCGAGATGAGCCGCAAGCTTGTCGAGGTGCACGGCCAGCATGTGACGGAGCAGAAGGATCGCAACTACTTCCGCTCGGTCTATTTCCGCGAACCTGGCGGCGTGCTGTTCGAGATCGCCACCGATGTCCCCGGCTTTGCCGTGGACGAGCCCGTCGAGTCCCTCGGCGAACATCTGAAGCTGCCGGCTTTCCTCGAAAAGCATCGCAGCGACATCGAGCGCGTGTTGCCGCCGCTCACAACGAATGAGGTGTCGGCATGACCGACCTGTCCCACATCCATCGCTTCGTGCCGGGCAACCGGCACGAGGCTACGCCTCTCCTGCTGCTGCATGGCACGGGTGGTGATGAGAACGATCTGTTGCCGCTCGGTCAGGCCGTTTCGCCCGGTGCATCGCTGCTCTCGCCGCGTGGCCAGGTTCTGGAACACGGCATGCCGCGCTTCTTCCGCCGGTTGGCGGAAGGTGTGTTCGACGAGGACGATGTCCGTCGCCGCGCCGATGCGCTGGCGGATTTCGTCAACGATGCCCGCAAGTGCTACGATCTGCCGGCGCCGATTGCACTCGGCTATTCCAACGGCGCGAATATCGCTGCGGCGGTGTTGCAACTGCGACCGGATGTTCTCGCTGGCGCGATCCTGTTGCGGGCCATGGTGCCGCTGAGCGATCCGCCTGCGGTCAAGCTGGACGGCAAGCCGGTACTGATCGTATCGGGGCAATTCGATCCGATCATTCCGGCGAGCAACTCGCAGCGACTGGCCATTGAACTGGCCAAGGCCGGTGCCGATGTGCAACATCGCACACTACCGATCGGGCATCAGCTATCGCAGGCGGATCTGACGGTAGCGCAGGAATGGTTGGGCGGGATCGACACCTCGCGCTCCGACAACGCGGCTGCATGAAACGACTGAACGCTCCGCTGACAAGCGGGGCGTTCGCTTTCTCACACTATAGATTCGCCGATCCGAAAATCTCGCGATACCAGTCCGCAATCAGTTTCGGATTGATGCGACCATCGACGATGAAGACACCCTGCGCGCCAGCCTCGACCCAGCGCTTCACCGCACCGAGATCGTCCAGCGTCTTCACCACGCAGCCATCGGCACCATAGCCACGCGCGATCGCTGCGAAATCGGTGACAGGAAACTGCGCCATCGCAGCGGAATAACCCTCCGGCACGAAGTGATGCACCTCGGCGCTATAGGCGCTGTCGTTATAGATGAAGATGCAGATGCGCTTCTTCAACCGCACAGCGGTTTCCAGCTCCGCAATCGACATCAAGAACCCGCCATCGCCGACCGCGAGTACCGTCAGCCGCTCCGGCTGCGTCACCGCTGCGCCGATGGCGCCTGCGAGGCCGAGACCGATGGACTGGAAGGCGATCGGAATGCACCAGCCGCGATGATCCGGCACCGACAGATAGCGCGCCACCCAGCCGACGAAATGGCCGCCATCGACGACGACGGTGCGATCCTTCGGCAACAGATCGTCCATCGCCTTGCTCAGTGTGCGTGGATCGATGTGCTCGCCACTGCTGGTGTCCTCGAACGGTGCGTTGCGATTGCTCTTGCCGTCGATGACCGCAGCGATCTGCGGCGTGCGCCAGCCGATACCCGCCACATCCTCGGCAGACAGCGCTTCCAGCAGGGCTGTCGCGACCTGCGAGGCATCGCCCTCGAGTTCGAGATCGACCGGACGATGCATGCCAATGCGGCCCTTCTCCACATCGATCTGGACCAGCTGGGCGTGATCGTCGATCAGCTTGCCCTTTTTCGTCGTCCACATGTTCAGCGACATGCCGAAGGCGAGGATCATGTCGCTCTGCGCGATCAGTTCGGCCGCAGCGGGCGACGAGAAGCCGCCGGCAATGCCGAGATTCCAGGGATGGCCGGAGAACATGCCATGCGCCTGAATGGAGGTGGCGAGCAGTGCGCCGAGCTTGTCGGCGAGTTCGACCAGCAATGGCTGCGCATCGGCCACCACGGCGCCATGGCCCGCAAGGATCAGAGGCCGGCGCGATGAGCGGATGGTGGCGACCAGCTCCGCAAGCTTGTCTGCATGGAGAGTCCGGCGCGGCATCAATGGCGGATGCCGCTTGCCCATGGTCGCGGTGACCGCCATCTCCTGCACGTCGATGGGCAGGCTGAGCACCACCGGCTTGCGCTCCCTGATCGCACGCGCGGCGGCGTTCCAGGTTTCGAGATAGGCGGTCTGCGGATCGGCTATCTGGCGCCATTCACCACCGACTGCATGGACGAGTTCGGATTGATTGAACGCAAAAGCCGACTGCTTGTCGCCGGTGACGACGTCGCCTGCGAGCACGAGCAGCGGCGTGTCGCTCTTCGCAGCCTCGCCGATGCCGGTGATCGCATTGGTGAGACCCGGCCCTGCGGTGACACTAACCACCACGAGTTCACGCGTCAGGCGCGCGGCGACATCGGCCATGCTCATCGCACCGCCTTCGTGGCGGGCGGCGATGAATTCGACGCCGAGATCGGTGAGCGCCAGCGTCACCTTGAAATTAGCACCACCCACCAGGCCAAAACAGCGCCTAGCGCCGAGGTCGGCAATTGCACGGGCCACGGCACGCCAGACGGGAATGGAATCGGGCGCGCTTGCAACCTCGGCGCGGGATGATTTGGCGGTCAACGATGTCATGCGGTCACTCGGCTGGAAGCAACGATGGTCGCGACATTCATTCAAGGATCAGGCCAAAAGTTTAGGCCTAAAGCAATTTAGCAAAATCCGCGCAGTCGTGTCATCAGACTATCGTGAGACAACGAAAAACCGCCCATCGCCTGTCGAGGCGATGACGGTTTGCGATGCAACAGCCGAGAATGCGGGCAGATCAGTGACGTAGCAGCTACGCCCTGCCGACTGCCGCCATGCTGAGCAGATCGTCGATGCGGCGCGGCGCCGCAGCTTCTTCCAACGAGGTGCGCAGGGTCTCGATATCCGTCCCCGGCTGCGGGCGCCATCCGCAGGGGCAACCGCCATCCTGATGGGCGGCGGCGACTTCGCGATAGGTCTGGCCGAGTGCCGTGGCCAGGAGCTTCATCACCACATCGGGCGGCAGGCGCGAACTGTCCAGCACGCGGCAGAACGTCGTCATGATCGCCTGGTTGAGATAGGTCTGCGCCGAATTCTCGTCGGTGATATCGGCGGTTTTGACCGGCTGTGGCAGCATGAGCTTTTCCTTTGCGACCCCACGCCTGAATAGGCTGCGAGATGGCATCGCTCAACCGCTTTCCGGGCCCCTGCGCTTAGAAGCCCTGTAGCTTTGAATCGCTCGAAACATGAACCCGTAGGGCGGATGAGGCGAAGCCGTCATCCGCCGCGGAGTTTCAACTTTGAACTC
>NZ_JBIISY010000390.1:0-3725 GCF_044340795.1 Tardiphaga sp. | reverse complement strand
TCAGGATCTTGCGGATCTGGCCGGTCATGGCCATGCGGTTGTCGGTATCGATATTGATCTTGCGCACGCCATGCTTGATGCCGCGCTGGATCTCGGCCACCGGGACGCCCCAGGTCGGCTTCATCTGGCCGCCGAACTTGTTGATGATGTCCTGCAGGTCCTGCGGCACCGAGGACGAACCATGCATCACCAGATGCGTGTTCGGCAGCTTGCGATGGATTTCCTCGATCACGTTCATGGCGAGAATATCGCCATCCGGCTTGCGGGTGAACTTGTAGGCGCCGTGCGAGGTGCCCATGGCGATCGCGAGCGCGTCGACTTGGGTTTCCTTCACGAACTTCACGGCTTCATCGGGATTGGTCAGCAGCTGGTCATGCGACAGCTTGCCTTCGGCGCCATGGCCGTCCTCGGCTTCGCCTTCGCCTGTCTCGAGCGAGCCGAGCACGCCGAGTTCGCCTTCCACCGAGATGCCGCCGAGATGCGCCATGTCGGTCACGGTCTTGGTGACGCCGACATTGTAGTCCCAGTCGCCCGGGGTCTTGCCGTCGGCCTTCAGCGAGCCGTCCATCATCACCGAGGTGAAGCCGGCCTGGATCGCGGTCATGCAGGTCGCGGCTTCGTTGCCGTGGTCGAGATGCACGCAGACCGGAATATGCGGATAGATTTCGGTGACGGCGTCCATCATGTGCTTCAGCATGATGTCGTTGGCATAGGAGCGCGCACCGCGCGAGGCCTGGATGATGACCGGCGCATCGACGGCGTTGGCGGCTTCCATGATCGCCAGCGCCTGCTCCATATTGTTGATATTGAAGGCCGGCACGCCGTAATCGTTTTCCGCTGCATGATCGAGCAATTGACGCAACGTGATACGGGCCATGCGGGAGACTCCTTGCAAAATGGGGCGGTTCTTGGTGGGACGGCGCGGGTTCCGCACCGGGATGATCGCTCTTAGCGCGAGCCCACGGCGAATCCAAGACGCCATAAGTCGCGCGAGCGCGCAGCGTTAATCGCTGAAGGGCGTAGGTGTTCCAGTGTGCGGAAATAAGATTGTGCTTAGCTCTGTTGAGCTTCGAGCCTGGTCACCCGTTGCTCAAGCTCGCTGACACGCTTGTCGAAATCGCCGGACACGGCGCGTGTCATCACTAACATTCCCGCGCTGTCACGTTGCTGTTTGCGGATGATTGTCTCTATGCCGCCAAATCGAGCATCAACTGCGTTGAAACGTCGATCAACTTCATCAAAGCGTTTATCGACCTCGGTTCGAAATGCCGCCAGATCACCCTGAATCTTCTTCAGGATTTCGAAAACCGCATTTTCCACGTTGTCACTCATGGCCGATACGTCCTCGCTATTAGCGAGAACGTATCAGAAACACATCAATGCGCAACGGCAATCTTAAGTTGCTGAAAATTACTTCTTCAGCACTTCGACGCCGGGCAGCGGCTTGCCTTCCATCCATTCGAGGAAGGCGCCGCCGGCGGTGGAAATGTAGGTGAAATCATCAGCTACGCCGGCATGGTTGAGCGCTGCCACGGTGTCGCCGCCGCCGGCCACCGAGATCAGCTTGCTTTCCTTGGTGCGCTTGGCCGCATGCTTGGCCGCCACCACGGTGCCGCGGTCGAATGGCGCGATCTCGAATGCGCCCACCGGGCCGTTCCATACCAGCGTTGCTGCATCGTCGATCGCCGCGTGAATACGCTCGATGGACTGCGGGCCGACGTCGAGGATCATGCCGTCTTCCGGGATCGCATCGAGGCCATAGGCCTGCGACGGCGTATTGGCTTCGAACTTGAACGCGACGGTCGCATCCACCGGCAGGATGATCGCGCAGCCCGCGGCTTCCGCCTTCTCCAGGATGCGCAGCGCGGTCGGGGCGAGATCCTTCTCGCACAGCGACTTGCCGACGCCGATGCCCTGCGCGTGCAGGAAGGTATTCGCCATGCCGCCGCCGATCACCAGCGCCTGCACCTTGCTGACGAGGTTTTCCAGCAGGTCGATCTTGGTCGAAACCTTTGCGCCGCCGACGACAGCGATCACTGGGCGCTTCGGCGCGTCCAGTGCCTTGCCGAGCGCGTCGAGCTCGGCCTGCATGGTGCGGCCCGCATAGGCCGGCAGCTTGTGGCCGAGTCCTTCGGTGGTCGCATGTGCGCGATGCGCGGCAGAGAAAGCGTCATTGACCCAGATGTCACCGAGCTTCGCGAGCTCTTCAACGAAAGCCGGATCGTTCTTCTCTTCGCCGACATGGAAGCGGGTGTTTTCCAGGCACAGGATGTCGCCATCCTTCATCGCGGCCACGGCCTTCTGGGCGGGCTCTCCGATGCAATCGTCGGCGAAGGCGATCTGCTTGTTGATGACATTGGCGAGCGCGGCCGCCACCGGCTTCAGCGAGTTTGTCTCGTCGCGGCCCTTGGGGCGGCCGAAATGCGCGAGCAGGATGACCTTGCCGCCTTTGTCGGAAATGCCGGTGATGGTCGGCGCGATGCGCTCGAGCCGGGTCGCGTCGGTGACCTTGCCGCTGTCCATGGGGACATTGAGGTCGACGCGCACGAGAACGCGCTTACCCTTCACATCGACATCATCGAGGGTGCGGAAAGAATTGGTCATGGTGATTGTCCCGGTCGCGGAGAAAGAGGGGGCAGTCAACCGCGAGCGGGACCGCCGCACTTATAGAAATGTCCCGGATGCACGAGGCATCCGGGACATTTAGTTCGTCTGTCTTAGAGCAGCTTGCCCATCGCCACAGCCGTATCGGCCATGCGGTTGGAGAAGCCCCACTCGTTGTCATACCAGCTCAGCACGCGCACCAGCGTGCCGTTCTGCACCTTGGTCTGGTCAAAGGCGAAGGTCGACGAATGCGGATCGTGGTTGAAGTCGATCGACACGTTCGGATGCGACGTCGTGCCGAGCACACCCTTCAGCTCGCCGGCGGCAGCCTTCTTGATGGCCTCGTTGATCTCTTCCTTGGTCGTCGCCTTCTTGGCGATGATCTTGAGATCGACCACCGAGACGTTCGGCGTCGGCACGCGGATCGAAACGCCATCGAGCTTACCGGCCAGTTCGGGCATCACCAGGCCGATGGCCTTGGCGGCGCCCGTCGAGGTCGGGATCATCGACATCGCAGCGGCACGGCCGCGATACAGATCGCTGTGCAGGGTGTCGAGGGTCGGCTGGTCGCCGGTATAGGCGTGGATCGTGGTCATGAAGCCGGTTTCGATGCCGACGACTTCATTGAGCACCTTGGCGACCGGCGCCAGGCAATTGGTGGTGCACGAACCGTTCGAGACGACCAGATGATCCTTGGTCAGCGTCTTGTGGTTCACGCCGTAAACGATGGTCGCGTCAGCACCGTCGGACGGAGCCGAGACCAGCACGCGCTTGGCGCCTGCGGTCAGATGCGCGGTGGCCTTCGCCTTGGCCGAGAAGATGCCGGTGCATTCCAGCGCGATGTCGACTCCGAGATCCTTCCACGGCAATGTGTTCGGATCGCGCACGGCAGTGACCTTGATCTTGCCCTTGCCGAGATTGATGCTGTCGCCATCGACGGTGACTTCGCCGGGGAAACGGCCATGCACCGAGTCGAAGCGCAGCAGATGCGCGTTGGTTTCGACCGGTCCGAGATCGTTGATGGCAACCACTTCGATGTCAGTGCGGCCCGACTCGTAGATCGCCCGCAGCACGTTGCGGCCGATGCGGCCAAAACCGTTGATCGAAACCCGGATTGCCAT
>NZ_JBIISY010000389.1:0-3734 GCF_044340795.1 Tardiphaga sp. | reverse complement strand
TGTGAAGCAGCTCACATGATCAGCGGCTTCTCCTTCACCACGCGCATCAGCCTGATCCTGATCCTCGGCCTCACAATGGCCTGGATCGCTGCGGTCGCTTACTTCTATATCGGCGGGCCTGGTGCCGATCTGCGCGCGCTCAGCGATCCTGCACGCATCCTCGCCATCATCGATCTGGTCGAGCGTACGCCGAAGACCGAACGCGACCTGCTGAAACAGGCCATCAATGCGGACGGCTTTCAGATCGACATCGAGGCGAACAGCAAGGTGGGCGACAGTGTGAGTGGCCCGCTGTCGCCGCTTGGCGACAAGACGGTGAACACCTATCGCAAGGCTCTGGCGGGCCGCGAACTCGCCATCGACTTCGACGAACCACACAAGAGGCGCGTGCTGCGACGTCTGTGGCCGGATATCCTGAAACTGCGCGTCGGGCTCGATGGCGGCGACGTGCTCGCGCTGACCATCAACACGCCGCTGTTGCGTGGCCTGTTCGGCCTGCCCGTCGGCCTTGGTGCCGGCATCATCGGCACGCTAGTGGCATTGATCGCCGTGCTGGTGATGCAGCGCGAGGCCAAGCCGCTGCGGCGTCTGGCCAAGGCAGTGGACCGCGTCGACCTGTCGTCCGGACCGGTGCCGCTGCCCGAATACAAGCGCAGCGCGCCGGAAATCCGTGCGCTGATCGCGGCCTTCAACCGGTTGCAGAGCCGGCTCGCCGAGCTGCTGCGCGCACGCATGGCGATGCTCGGCGGCATCTCGCATGACGTCCGCACCTTCGCGACGCGCCTGCAATTGCGCGTGGAAAAGATCGCTGACGCCGACGAGCGCGAACGCGCCACCAGCGACATCGCCGACATGATCCGGCTGCTCGACGACGCCCTGCTCGCCAGCCGCGCCGGCGCCGCCGAATTGTCAGAAGAGATGATCGAGATCGACGACCTGATCGCCAGCGAGGCCGGCGATCGCGCGAATAATGGTCAGACAATCGACTATCGGCCCGCGATGGCGGCGGAGCCGCCGGTGGTGATCGGCGACCGGCTCGCTATTCGCCGTATCGTCGCCAATCTCACCGACAACGCCATCAAATATGGCCGCGTGGCGCATCTCGCGGGACGGACCGAGCGCGGCTTCTTCGTGCTAACGGTGGATGACGAAGGCCCCGGCATTCCGGCCTCGGAGCGGCAGGCCATGCTGGAGCCTTTCAGCCGGCTGGAGACCTCGCGCAACCGCAATACCGGCGGCGCCGGTCTTGGGCTTGCGGTCGCTCGCAGTCTCACCGAGGCCCATCGCGGCGATCTCGCAATTGGCCAGGCAGACTCCGGCGGTGCGCGCGTCACCTTGCGGCTGCCGCTGTTCGAACAGGCCGGCCATCGCGCTGTGGCGTGACGCCGGCACATGCCGGTGCTATGGCAGGATCCTTGCACCGCGATTTGGCGCAATCTGATCCTTCCTGCACGTCCGCCGAGTCCGCATGAGCTCCCATACTCCTGATCTGCAAACCGTCGTCAGCGAAATCGCCGCAGAGATGGCGCAGCGGCCCGACCGCGGCGAAGTCGCCACCTATATTCCCGAACTCGCGGGTGTCGATCCCAACCAGTTCGCGCTGGTGGTGGTGGATGCGGATGGCAATGTCGCTGCCGGCGGCGACGCCGATGTGCCGTTCTCGATCCAGAGCATCTCGAAGGTTTTCACGCTCACGCTGGCGCTCGGCATGGTCGGCGACCGGCTGTGGAAACATGTCGGCCGCGAACCGTCCGGCAATCCATTCAACTCCATCGTCCAGCTCGAGCGCGAACGCGGTGTACCGAGAAACCCCTTCATCAATGCCGGCGCCATCGCCGTCACTGACGTGATCCTGTCCGGCCATCAGCCGCGTGAGGCCATCGGCGAAATCCTGCGTTTCATGCAGTTTCTGTCGGGCGACAACAGCATCGTCATCGATGAAACGGTGGCGGCGTCCGAGAAGCGAACCGGCTTCCGCAACACCGCGCTGGCGAACTACATGAAGTCGTTCGGCGTCATCAACAATCCCGTCGATTTCACGCTCGGCGTCTATTTCCATCACTGCGCCATCGCCATGTCATGCCGGCAGCTGGCGATGGCGACGCGGTTCCTCGCCTATTCCGGGCGCAATCCGAGTACCGGCCTGTCAGTGGTCTCATCCGAGCGTGCACGCCGGATCAATGCGCTGATGCTGACATGCGGCCACTATGACGGCTCAGGTGAATTCGCCTATCGCGTCGGCCTGCCCGGTAAGAGCGGCGTCGGCGGCGGCATCATCGCTGTTGCGCCGGGGAAAGCCTCGATCGCGGTTTGGGCGCCGGGTCTGGATCACCACGGCAATTCGCATCTCGGGCGGATTGCACTGGAAGAGCTGACACGCCGGCTTGGCTGGTCGATTTTCGGGACGTAAAGCGCTTACGAAAAAAGGGCCGAAACATCTGTTTCGACCCTTGATCTTCGACCTCTTCCGGCGCGCTCAATGCTCGACCTTCCGTTTCTCTTCTTCGATGGCGTCATCGTGATACCAGCCCGAGCCGAAATCGACGGCGGGATAGTCGCGGAAGTCCACCGGTTGAATTTCCCCGGGGCGAGCCCTCAGGCCCGCACGGCCACCGACCGGAAATTGATAGATGGTTGCAGTCGTCTGGCTTTGATCGGAATGATTTGTATTTCTCATCTCCTGGATCTCCTGCCTGACGTGTTTTTGTGTCGGTTTGGCCGTCAGGTCTTTGAAATGTAACAGGCTCGCTCGCGCTTTGTGCCAGATGCCTCATAAAAAGCATGCAATTGCCGCTAATATGCGCACCGAAGCAGCATGCGCTATGCACGCGCAGTCTTTACTGGCGAGAGACTGACCGGACAGATGACAAATGAGCGTCCGAAGGGCAGAAAAGTTCCTGCATAAATAGCCCTGCAACGGAAATGAGCAGGTGGTATTCAGGTCTGCGAGCCAAAAGCCTCGCAAATTCAGGATTTTCGGCTGATTCTGACGGCGACCAGGCGGCTGTAGAAAGCCTTCGTCGAGCCGCTGGGGACGACACCAACTTTCTCGTCACAAAACCGTTGCACCGCGGCAAGTTGGCATACTACGTGCTTATAAAGCAGCGCCGCTGGGGATGGAACTTCCGATCCCGGCAATGTCCCGAGTTTACTCCTGCCGGGGTTCACTCCTTTCGCCAACTCGTGAGAGACCTGAATGACCAAGTATAAGCTCGAGTATATCTGGCTCGACGGCTACAAGCCGACGCAGAACCTGCGCGGCAAGACCCAGCTGAAGGATTTCGACAGCTTCCCGACCCTCGAACAGCTGCCGCTCTGGGGCTTCGACGGTTCGTCCACCGAGCAGGCCGAAGGCCGCTCCTCGGACTGCGTGCTGAAGCCGGTTGCCGTGTTCCCGGATGCTGCTCGCGTCAATGGCGTGCTGGTGATGTGCGAAGTCATGATGCCCGATGGCGTCACCCCGCATCCGTCGAACCACCGCGCCACCATTCTCGACGATCCCGGCGCATGGTTCGGCTTCGAGCAAGAATACTTCTTCTACGAGAACGGCCGCCCGCTCGGTTTCCCGTCGGAAGGCTATCCGGCTCCGCAGGGCCCCTACTACACCGGCGTCGGCTACAAGAATGTCGGCTCGGTCGCGCGTGAGATCGTCGAAGAACATCTCGACCTCTGCCTCGCCGCCGGCATCAACCACGAAGGCATCAATGCCGAAGTGGCCAAGGGCCAGTGGGAAT
>NZ_JBIISY010000388.1:0-3750 GCF_044340795.1 Tardiphaga sp. | reverse complement strand
CGTCTCGGAATGTAGGGTGGGCAAAACGGAGCGTGCCCACCATTGCCATCCGTGCACGCGATGGTGGGCACGTCGCTCCGCTCCTTTGCCCACCCTACAGGCCGTGAATGGTCATTTCAGGGTCGAACCGAGCCACTTATTCGCGGCCTGCTGCGCCTGCGCGCGCTCCTGCGGGCTGGCACCGGCCAGCAGTTCATCCAGCATCAGGTCGCCCTTGCCGGCGGTCTTGGCCACGATATGCCACCGGAACCCCTCCAGCCGGTCATCGGTATTCGTGCGCATCGCAAGCACACGGGCAAGGCGGTTTTGGGCGATCGGACTGTTGTGCCGGGCGGCGTTGCGGAGCAGGGTCAAGGCCGCGGCCTCGTTCTTCGGCGTTCCCGTGCCATTGTAGAGCGCGATGGCATATTCGACCTGAGCATCGACGTTGTCGGCCATCGATGCCGCTTGCAGCAGGCGTACAGCCTTGTTGATGTCCTTCTCGACCCCGGTGCCCTCCTTGTAGAAGGTCGCCAGCGCATATTGCGCCTCGGGATTGCCGGCATCGGCGGCCTGGCGCAGCAGTTCCGCCGACCGCTTGACGTCCTGCGGCAAGGTCTGGCCATCGAGATAGAGCAGCGCGAGATTATAGGCGGCCTTGGGATTGCCGAGCTTGGCCGACGAGGCCAGCAGCTTCACGGCCTCGTCGCGGCCGCCCGGATTGGTCCGCTCGGAGATGCGCAGCATCGCCAGCGCGAACATGGCCTCGCGGTCGCCGCGATCGGCGGCGCGCTTGTACCATTCAGCGGCCTGCTGATAGTTGCGCTTGATGCCGATGCCGTTGGAATAGAGCTCGCCGAGCATGGTCATCGCCTTCGGATCGTTGTTCTCCGTGGCGCGCTTGGTGGCAAGATCGAGGGCGGTCTTGTACATGCCGCGCTGATACGCGCCATAGACGAGGTCGGCATTCGGGTCGACGGGCTCTTCTGCCTTCTCGGGCTGCTTCGCGGGCGGCGCCTTCTTGGCGGCGTCCGGTGCCTTCTTCGCAGCTTCCGGCGCTTTCGCAGGCGCCTTGGCCGGCGGCTGTTTCGGCGCAGCCTTGCTCTGGCTCGGTGGCGTCTGGGCAGCCGGCGGCGTCAGCGACATCTGCGCGAAGGCCGCCGTCGTGATGAGGCAGCTTGTCGTGACGAGCAATATGCGCAGTGTCTTCACGACATTCAGCCCTGTGCAGCCTTGAAGCGCTCGAGCAGGGCGGCATGGCCCTGCCTGATCGCCTTTTCGACATCCACGAGCGCGGCAGCCGCGCCGCGCTGGTCGTTCCAGATCAGGTCGCCGACCAGCACGAAATCTGCACCGACGGCGGCGAACTGCTCGGCTTCCTCCAGCGAGGCCGCATAGCCGACACATGGCGGCTCGAACAGTTCGGCCCACCATTCCAGTCGTTCCGCGATGGCATCCGCCGACGGGCGCTGGCCCTTGGCATCCGGCTCGCCGAACAGGACGTAGTCGGCACCAGCCTCGCCGGCCGACATGGCATGATGCCGCGTCGTCAATCCGCCGCAGCCGGCGATCCAGTCCGGTTTCAGCGCCGGCAGCGCGTCCTGCATGGGGGCGAGGCCGGGCAAGTGCGCGCCATCGGCACCGCCGCGGGCAACGAGATCCACATGGCCTTCGACCAGCAGCGCGGCGTCCGCATTCTGGGCGACCTGCGCCACCGCCTTGATGCGTGTGGTGAGGCTGCGCGGATCCGATGGCGCAAGGCGCAGCAGCACGGCGGCGATATCGGCCTTGCCGAGCAATGCGGGCAGTGCGCCGACCAGTGCGGCCGGGTCTTCAATGACGGGCGTCGAGAGGTAGAGCCGCGGAGCGGGGGGCGCTGGAGGTTTCGCAGCCAAGATCAAGCAGCCTTTTCGTGTTCGGCAGTCCATGTGCCGGATGCGGCGAGCGAATTCATGCGCGCCCGATGGGTGAATGCTTTCTGCCCGGCCAGCACGTTCTCTGCCTTGCCAGCCCAGGCCTTCTGCGGCGCAGCTTGCAATGCGCGGCCATAAGAAAAGGTGAGCGGCCAGGGCAGGCCACCGATTTTGTTCATCGCATCGAGATGCGCGGTGGCCTCTTCGTCCGACTGGCCGCCGGAGAGGAAGGCGATGCCGGGCACGGCGGCGGGGACGCAGTTCTTCAGCATGCGAACGGTCTTTTCGGCGACTTCGGCGACATCTGCCTGGGTCTCCGATTTCTTGCCGGAGACCGCCATGTTCGGCTTCAGGACCATGCCCTCCAGCGCAACACGCTGGACACGCAATTCCTGGAATGTCTTGTTGAGCACGCGCGTCGTGACTTCCACACAGCGGTCGATATCGTGATCGCCATCCATCAGCACCTCGGGCTCGACGATCGGCACGATCTGCGCGGCCTGGCACAGCGCGGCATAGCGCGCCAGTGCATGCGCATTGACGGATATCGCGGTCATCGACGGGATGCCCGCTCCGATATCGATCACTGCGCGCCATTTCGCAAACCGCGCCCCGCGCTCGTAATATTTCGGCAGTCGCTCCGCGAGCTTGTCGAGACCGGCGGTGATGAGCTCGCCGGGGCAGTTCGGCAGCGGCTGCGTGCCTTCATCCACCTTGATGCCGGGAATGGCGCCGGCTTCCTCGATCAGGCGGACCAGCGGCGTGCCATCCTTCGCGTCCTGCCAGATCGTCTCGTCGTAGAGGATGACACCCGAAATCGCGCTGCTCATCGCCTCGCGGGAGCGGAACAGCATCTCGCGATAGTCGCGGCGGCTTTCCTCGGTGGAGGTGACGCCGATGGCGTCGAAACGCTTCTTGATGGTGCCCGACGACTCATCGGCCGCAAGGAGACCCTTGCCGGGCGCAACCATGGCGCGGGCGATTTTGTTGAGATCAGCGAGGTTCATCGGAGCGGTCCTGAAAGATGGCTGCTTCTTACGGACAATAACGACGGATGTCAGGCAAATCCGAGGAAAACGGTGAGGGCGCGGTCAACCCGATCCATATCAGGGGCGTCGAGATGCCCGAATACCTGACCGATCTTGGACCTTGGCAAGGTCGTGCATTTATCCGCCATCACCTGAGATCTGGCCTCGAGACCATTCTCGGCGTTTGGTTCGATCAAGACTCTTATAGTCGCCGCAGCTGTCACTTCGGTGGTTAGCGGCAAGAAGGTCACGGAATCCAAGCCGTCGTGCCAGATCGCCTGAACCACGACAGCAGGTCGCGGCTTCCCGTAGGCGCCCTGCATGACCACGGTCACGAGGTCGCCTCGCTTCATTTCCAGCCGTCGATTTCGACACCGGAAAGCTCTTCCAGAATTTGCTTTTCATCCGCGCTGGCGTTGATCGCCGCAATGTCGCGCGCGATCTCTGCCCTAAATTCCGGCGTATTCACATCCGGCACCCAGATGGTCACCGGCTTGAGGCCGGCGGCCTTCATCTTTTCACGATGCTTGCGGACCCGTTCGGCGCCTGTAGCCATGACGACCTCCACCTTGTTACATGTAACATAGCGAAGGTCGCTCTGGACTGCAAGTCTTGCGTGCATCCATTCAGGATGAATGCAATCAGGCGATTTTCGCGTTCAGCTCGCCCGAGGCATAGCGCTTGGCCATCTCGGCGGTGGTCAGCACGCGCTTGACCTTGCTGGCCTGGCCGGCGGTGTTGAATTCCTGCAGGCGCTGCTTGCAGAGCTTGGTCATCGCCTCCATCGCCGGCTTCAGATATTTGCGCGGATCGAATTCGCTGGGATTTTC
>NZ_JBIISY010000154.1:0-15068 GCF_044340795.1 Tardiphaga sp. | reverse complement strand
GTCGTCGCAGCCCTGGGGGCATTGTTACGGATCGGCTGATCTCCCAGACATTGTCCAGCCAGATTGGCGCCGATGCAGTGGACCGCATCCTCGGCATCATGGCGGCGAGCATGCTGACGGTGGCGACCTTCTCCATTTCCACCATGGTGCAGGCTTTCGCCTCCGCGGCGACCGGGGCAACGCCGCGCGCTGCGCAACTGGTGATCGAGGACCGCACGGCGCAGCAGGCACTGGCGACCTTCATCGGCGCTTTTGTGTTCAGCCTTGTCGGGCTGATTGCGTTGTCCACCGGCGCCTATGGTTCGAGCGGCCGGCTGGTGTTGTTCGCGGCCACCATCGCGGTCGTGGTGCTGATCGTGGTGATGCTGCTGCGCTGGATTCACCGGCTGTCGCGACTCGGTCGGCTCGGCGAGACCATCGATCAGGTCGAGCGGGCGACCCTGGCGGCGATCGAACGACGTCGTGCAGAGCCCTGCTTTGGGGCGCGCCGCGCGCCGTCGGCCGAGCCCGCGGGGCATCCGGTTGTCGCGGGCGAGGTCGGTTATATCCGGCGCTTCGATATCGTCGCATTGTCCAAACTCGCGGAAGCCCATGACGTCGATATCTGCGTTTCGGTGCTGCCCGGCACCTTTGTCACGCGTGGCCGCAAGCTGGCGGTCATTGTGGGGCGCGGCGCTGCGCACGCCGAGCCGGACGACCTGGCGCGCGGGATCGCCGACTGCTTCCTGATCGGTGACCAGCGCTCTTATGAGCAGGATCCGCGTTTCGGTCTGGTCGTGTTGTCGGAGATCGCCGCGCGCGCCTTGCCGCCGGCCGTGATCGACGCCGGCACGGTGATCGATGTCATCGGCACCATCGTCCGGTTGTTGTCGCGCTGGACGGACGGGGCGGATCGGACCTCGGATGACATCCGTTATCCCCGCATCGCGGTCCCTGCGATCGCCGCGGACGATCTGCTCGATGACGGTTTCGGTTCCATCGCGCGGCAGGGGGCCAATGTCCTGGAGGTTGGCGTCCGCTTGCAAAAAGGGCTGCGCGCGCTCGCCGCTCTCGGCGATGCCGACATGACGGAGGCCGCCCTGGCTCATGCCGAACAGGCGCTGGAACGGGCGCGCCAGCGGCTCGATTTCGAACCGGACCGCGAACGGCTTGTTCGGGCCGCCGCCGGAGAGATGTAGGGGAGGGATGGGATGTAATTTTGAACCCTTCAAAACTCTTCGGAAACCTCCTAAAAGGGCTCCAAATTTCTGTCCCTTGAGGCCCGTCCCATGAACGCTCCCGCCGCTTTCCCCGACCAGCAGAAGCCGGTTCCGCCCTATAAGCACACCCCGCTGTTCCCGCTGGGCAAGGACACCACCCCCTACAAGAAGATCACCTCCGAGGGCGTGAGCGTCGAGAAGGTGCTGGGCAAGGACATGCTGGTGGTGTCGCGCGATGCGCTGAAGGCGCTCAGCGAGGCCGCTTTTGGCGACATCAACCACTATCTGCGCCCGGGCCATCTGCAGCAGCTGCGCAACATCCTCGATGACAGCGAAGCATCGCCTAACGACAAGTTCGTCGCCTTCGACTTCCTGAAGAATGCGAACATTGCCGCCGGCGGCGTGCTGCCGATGTGCCAGGACACCGGCACCGCCATCATCATGGGCAAGAAAGGCTGCAACGTCATCACCGATGGCGAGGACGAGGCCGCACTCAGCGAAGGTGCGCGCGATGCCTATCTGCGCCGCAACCTGCGTTACTCGCAGGTCGCGCCGCTGACCATGTACGAAGAGAAGAACACGGCCAACAACATGCCGGCACAGTGCGAGATCTATGCCGAGGGCGACGACGCCTACAAGTTCATGTTCATGGCCAAGGGCGGCGGCTCCGCCAACAAGAGCTTCCTGTTCCAGGCCACGCCATCGGTGCTGACCAAGGATCGCTTGCTCGCGTTCCTCAAGGAAAAGATCATGACCTTGGGCACCGCTGCGTGCCCGCCTTACCATCTCGCCATCGTCATCGGCGGCACCTCTGCCGAACTGTGCATGAAGACGGTGAAGCTCGCGTCTGCCCGTTACCTCGACGCGCTGCCCACCCAGGGCTCGCCGGACGGCAATGCCTTCCGCGATCTGGAGATGGAGCAGGAAATCCTCAAGATGACGCAGTCCTCCGGCGTCGGCGCGCAGTTCGGTGGCAAGTATTTTTGCCACGACGTGCGCGTCATCCGCCTGCCGCGTCACGGCGCGTCCCTGCCCATCGGCCTCGGCGTATCCTGCTCGGCGGATCGTCAGGTGCTCGGCAAGATCACCAAGGACGGCGTCTATCTCGAAGAGCTCGAGCATAACCCTGCGCAATACCTGCCGCAGATGGAGCAGGCGCTCGGCGGCGAGGTCGTGAAGATCGACCTCAACCAGCCGATGAAGGACATGCTGGCGACGCTCAGCAAATATCCGACCAAGACCCGCCTCTCGCTCACCGGCACCATGATCGTTGCGCGCGACAGTGCGCATGCCAAGCTGCGCGAGCGCCTGGAAAAGGGCGAGCCGCTGCCGGATTATTTCAAGAACCATCCGGTCTATTACGCCGGCCCGGCCAAGACTCCGGAAGGCTACGCCTCCGGCGCCTTCGGCCCGACCACGGCTGGCCGCATGGATTCCTTCGTCGATCAGTTCCAGGCGGCTGGCGGCTCCATGGTGATGGTGGCCAAGGGCAACCGTGCGGTGGCCGTGCGCGAGGCCTGCAAGAAATATGGCGGCTTCTATCTCGGCTCGATCGGCGGCACCGCGGCGAATCTCGCCGAGCACTGCATCAAGAAGGTCGAAGTGGTCGAGTATCCCGAACTCGGGATGGAAGCGATCTGGAAGATCGAGGTCGAGGATTTCCCGGCCTTCATTATCATCGATGACAAGGGCAACGACTTCTTCAAGGAACTGAACCTGGGCTGAGTCGTCCCCGGTTTCCGCAACCTTCCATCGCCATGGAGGGTTGCGGGACTCTTCTACTCTCGCTAGAACAAAAAGAGTACGCGAGAGATGCCTGTGACCGAATTTGCTCCTTATTTCCCGATCGCCACGCTGGCCTTGGCCTTCATTGCCGCGCTGTTTGCGATCGTGGCCGTCATCGTGGTTGCGCGCCGTCCGGTTGCGCTAGAGCGCGCCGAGCTCAGCGAGCTGCTGCGTTTCGAGGGCGACGCCATTCGCCAGGCCTCCGATGCGGAGATCCGCGCGGTACGACAAGAACTGCTGCAGACCATGAACCAGCAGCAGGGCGCCGCGGCGGATATGATGCTGAAGCTTGAAGACCGCTTACTCAAACAGGTCGATAACTTTGGCCAGCGCTTGGCCATATCCAACCAGACCACCGAAGCCCGTATCAACGACATCGGCACCAAGCTGAATGCGGATATCGGCCGAATGGAGCAGGGCTTTACAGCCAATCGCGAGGCGTTGCGCACGATGGTCGAGCTCAAGCTCGATCAGTCTGGTGCTGCGCATGCAGACTCCGCGCGCAACCTGCGTGAAGAGCTCAACAACAGTTTCCACAGCCTGCGCCAGAATGTGGCCGGCACGCTGGGCGAGATCAGCAATCACCAGAAGGAACGTCTCGACGCCACCAAGCTGGCGATTGACGAACTCACCCGCACTCAGGGGCAAAGCGGCGAGCAGCTGCGCCAGACGGTGGAGGGCCGGCTCGATCAGCTGCGCACCGAAAATGCTGCCGAGCTCGAGAAGGTTCGCACCACTGTCGATGAAAAGCTGCAGACCACGCTGGAGACGCGGCTAAACGAGAATTTCGGCCGTGTGGTCGAACAGCTCAACAAGGCCTACGAGGTGTTCGGCGAGATGCGCAGCATCTCAACCCACGTTGGCGACCTCAAGAACGTCCTCACCAATCCCAAACTGCGTGGCACCTTTGGTGAGGTGCAGCTGGCGATGCTGCTGCAGGATTTCCTGTCGCCGACGCAATATATCAAGGACGCGCAGATCAAGCCGAATTCGGCCGAGCGCGTCGAATATGCGATCCGCCTGCCGATGCTCGACGGCGACGAGATGTTGCTGCCGGTGGACGCGAAATTCCCGCGCGAGGATCACGAGCACATGCTCGAGGCGCTGGAAGCCAATGATGTCGAGCTGGCGACGCATTTCCGCAAGCAACTGGAAAACCGCATCAAGTCTTTCGCCAAGGATATCGCGAAAAAGTACATCAATCCGCCGCGCACCACCGAGCGCGCCATCCTGTTCTTGCCGACCGAGAGCCTGTTCGCCGAGGTGCTGCGCATTCCCGGCCTGTTCGATCACGTTCAGCGCGAATGCAATGTGATGCTGGCGGGGCCGACGACCTTCGCCGCCATCCTGCACGCCTTCCAGGTCAATCACCGCTCCATGGTGATTGCCGAGCGCTCCGGGGATGTCTGGAAGATCCTCAGCGCCGTTCGTACCGAGTTCAAGCGCTACAACGATACGGTGGGCAAGGTCGCCCGCCAGCTCAACACGGCGGCGGGATCGGTGGCTGAGCTCGACAAGCGCAGCCGCTTGATGGACCGCGCGCTGCGCGACGTTGCGATCATGCCAGATGACGGCAGTGCTGCGAAAATGCTGGGGCTCAACGGGGCGCTGCCCGATGATGGCGATGACCCCCTCACTCATGCGATCGGCGGGGCAGCACGAGACGCGTTGCTGGATGAAGACGCGCCGTCGCCGGACTGACGCGCATGATCGCTGTCGGTCTCGATGGTTTCCGCAACGGCTGGGTCGCCGTCACCATCGATGGCGATCAGCGCAGCATCGCCTTTCCACCAAACGTTTCCTGGTTGGCGACGCGGGACGTCCACCGCGCGGCCATCGATATTCCCATCGGCATGACCGAGGACGGCGATCGCCTGTGCGATCGTCTGGCCCGCGCGCAGTTGAAACCGCATGGTGCGCGTGTGTTTTCCGGCGCACGCCGCTGGCTGTGGGACAAGTTCGATGATCCCGCCAGCGCCAACCGGGAGGCGGTGCGTCGCGGCGAGACGCGCATATCGCTACAGCTCTGGCATATCGGCGCCAAGATCATGGAGGTGGATGCGTTCATTCGGACCCATCGGCATCTCGATCTCCGCGAAGCTCATCCCGAACTGGTCTTCCTGCGCTTGAATGCGGGCAAGCCGTTGCCGTCAAAACACTCGGAAGAGGGGCTCGCATTGCGTCGCGTGCTTCTCGGCGCAAATGGCTTTTCCGATCTCGATGACTGGTTGACCATCAGACGTCGCGGCACCGGTGCGAAACGCGACGATGTGCTCGACGCCTGTGCTGTGGCGCTCGCCGCAAACGCACCCGGCGGTGCTTTGCCCGGAGCCAATGCCAAGCGCGATGCGTACGGACTGCCGATGCAGATCTGGTTCTGATGCCGTCATCCCGCGGGACGCCGGCCCGTTGTGCGGCGAATCATCGAAGCGGACTCGACACAGCGCGACTCACATATTCATCGTCCATGCGGTCGGTTAACCACGATCTGCGGGACTCGATTCTGTCCGGACTCGCAAGCCTGTGCAGCAAAAAGAAAAGCGGTGACGACTCGGCCCGTCCTGTTTCAATGGCGATCGGAACTGATCCGGGATTCGGGGCGAGCCATGATCGATGCTTTGCGGATGAATGTGACGGTGGTGGCGCTGCTCGCGACAGCGAGCGCGATCAACGGCGTCATGTTCTATCACTATCTCTGAGACCATCATTGCGCCGCTGCCGCTGCGGCGGCGCGCAGCCGCCGCGCGACCAGCACGCGGAAGATGACATACTGGATCGCAAAGGCCGCCACCTTGGCGCCGATCAGCACCACCGTCACATAGAACGTCCATAGCTTCATGTCGCCGCTGAGCGCCGCGCCAATGGTGCCAGCACCGAGGGCGAACATCAGTGCAGCCCAGGCATAGCCCGCGATCGTGACGTAGTCAGGGATCGTTTCGCGCACGATCGGCGGAACGTAGCGCAGCGCCCAGCCCTTGCGCAGCATGATGGCGCCGATGGCGAAGTGGCCGATGCTCGGTTTCGCCAGCACGAAGCGCGGATCATGGGTGAGCAGCGTCGCGCCGCCCAGCACCACCACCAGACCGAGACTGGCATAGGTCATGACGTCGAGCCGCTCCCTCTTGATCCGAGCATAGATCAACTGAGCGATGGCGCCGACGATGGCGACGCAAGTCGCCAGCAGCACGTCACCGGTGATCAGATAGAGCGCCAGGAAGACGATGGTCGAGAAGAAATCCTGGCCGAGCTTGGCGAGTGCGTCCTTCATCACTAGGCTCCGGATACCGTTTGCGGGCTATCATTGCATGTAAAGATACCGGTGTCGCGGCGGGAAACCCTGCTTGCCATTGTGCGTTGGTCGCGCATGGCCAAGAAAAGCACGCCGAAGACAAGCACACGCAAGGCTCCCTGGAAACGCAGCAATCCGCGCAAGCGCGCCGGCAAGGCGTCGAAGCATCTCACGCCGGCGAAGAAAGCTGCCGCCAAGGCCAGCGCCAAACGCGCCGGCCGGCCCTATCCCAATCTCGTGGACAATATGCGCATGGCAAAGTCAGCGAAGAAGACCGCCAAGAAGTCGGCGAAAAAAGCGACGAAGAAGACCGCGAAGAAAACCACCAAGAAGAAGTCCGCCAGGAAGACCACGAAAAAGGCAGCCAAGAAAAAGACTGCCCGAAAGGCTGAGAAGGACCCCAAGGGTGGTCTTACAGCGGCGGGGCGGAAAGCTTTTGCCAAGAAGGACGGCGCGCATCTCAAGCCAGGTGTGACCAAGAAGGCGTCCGAGATGACGCCGACCGAGATGCGCCGCAAGGGCAGCTGGGCGGTGCGCTTCTATGGTCGTGCCAAGCTGCCGCCTCTGGTCGATAGCGAGGGCCGCCCGACGCGGCACGCCTTGTCGGCCCATGCCTGGGGCGAGCCTGTGCCGAAGACCGTGGCGGCTGCACGAAAAATAGCGGCCAGAGGCGAGCGACTGCTGGAGCGCTATCGGAAGGCAAAGAAGCGCGCGTAAAGCCGTGAATATGCGCATTCTTTGGCCGGCGCGCCGCTGGCACGCGTGGTGGAATCGATCTAGAAGGTGAGATCATTCTCCGTCAGCAGTGTTAGTTCCCGCCTCATGCCCGTCTCCACCGCCTCGAAGCCCTATCGCATCGGCCGCTCCAAGACCGGTCTCGGCCTGTTCGCCACCCAGCCGATTAAGAAGGGCGTCAAGATCATCCAGTATTTCGGCCCGCTGCTGGATTCGAAGAACGAGAAGCACGACGCCATCGAGAACAAATATCTGTTCCAGATCAGCAAGCGCTGGACCGTGGACGGCTCGATCCGCAAGAACGTCGCGCGCTATATCAATCATTCCTGCAAGCCGAACGCCGAGTCCGACGTCAATCCGGCGAAGAAGAAGATCATCATCCGTTCGATCAAGAAGATCCAGCCGGGTGAAGAGATCAACTACGATTACGGCACGGAATATTTCAAAGAATATCTGAAGCCGATCGGCTGCAAATGCGAGGGCTGCGAAGCCAAGCGCGCGAAAAAGCGCGCCAAACTCCGCGCCGAAAAAGCCAAGGCCAAGGAAAAGGCTGAGCGCAAGGAGCAGAAGCAGGCCGACAAGGCCAAGCGCAAGAAGGACAAGGCCAAGGCCAAAAAGGCTGACGTCAAGAAGGCGCTGAAGAAAGCACCGAAGGCTGCCGCGAAGAAGGCCAAGGCCGCCAAGAAGGCGAAGACCGTCGGCGAGAAGGTGCCGGCAAAGAAAGCCAAAGCTGGCAAGGCCAAAGCGAAGAAAGCGTGAAACACGCCGTCACCTCTCCCTTGCAGGAGAGATGACGGTGAGTACGCCGGGACTTTACGAGTCCTCTCAGGCCGCCTGAGCCGCACTGCTCTTGCGCAACCCAGTGAACTGCAGCTCCGCAAACACGCCCACAGCAATCGCCTGCGCGGCGACGAACAGCTGCCCCAGCAGGTTCGGATTCACCGCGCCGGAGAACAGCAGGCCGATGCTGCCGAGGGTCCAGGCGGCGTTGCCGATGATGACTGCAAGCACCAGCAGCTTCGGCATGGTGGCGCGGGTTCCCAGCCAGCCGATGAATGCCACATAGACGATCAGGAACAGGCCGGATTGCAGCAGCAGCGCATCGGGCAGGTGGGTCAGCCCGGCCACGAGACCGGTCGCGAAAGTGAGTAGCAGGGCCATGGCGCCGCTGACGACGGCGTCGATCTGGATGGCGCGGCGGAGCAGCAGGGACGGATTGATCATGGTCGTTCTCCTTCGGTTATCGGTTGCGATGTGCCGAAGATGGCCGCCCCGCGGAGGCAAATCGATTACCTCGGAGGTCATGGAAGCGCGAAAATCTGCATGTTAGCGTTTTACCATGATCACACAGCTCGCAACTGCGCTCCACAGCCGCCCCATGGCCATCGGCGATCACCTGCGCGAATGGCGCCAGCGTCGCCGCCTCAGCCAGCTCGATCTCGCCGGCGACGCCGAGATCTCCACCCGCCATCTGAGCTTCGTCGAGACCGGCCGTTCGGCGCCGTCACGCGACATGGTGCTGCGGCTCGCCGAACGGCTCGATGTGCCCTTGCGCGAGCGCAACGTGCTGCTGGTGGCCGCCGGTTTCGCGCCGGCCTTTCCGCAGCGGACGCTCGACGATCCCGCTCTCGCTTCCGCGCGGCAGGCCATCGATCTCGTGCTGAAAGCCCATGAGCCGCATCCGGCGCTGGCCGTGGACCGGCACTGGAATCTGGTTTCGGCGAACAACATGATCATGCCGCTGCTCGCGGGCATTCCTGTTGAGCTACTGACGCCCCCCATCAATGTGCTCAGGCTCAGTTTCCATCCGCAGGGCCTCGCGGCCCGCACGGTCAATCTCGGCGAATGGTGCGCGCATCTGCTTGAACGGCTGCACCGGCAATGCGAGTCGACGGCAGATCCCGAGCTCATCAAGCTGTATCAGGAGCTGAAGACCTATCCGGTGCCGGCACGCGCAGCGCCCATCGCTGCGGACAGTGTCGTGGTCCCATTTCGCATGAAGCTCGGCGATGACGTCTTGAGCTTCATGTCCACCACCATGACCTTCGGCACGCCGCTGGACATCACGCTCGCCGAAATCGCCATCGAGACCTTTTTTCCGGCGGATGCTGCGACCACCCAAAAGCTGCGGGCGCTGGCGGCTCGTCCTGACTGAGGGAACCGCGGTCTTGCCGCATCGGCCCGTGCGGCCTATCTGTGGTCAACCAAGAATGCAGGGAGCAAGCCATGAGCACCATCAAGCCGCTTCAGATCGATATCGTCTCCGACGTCGTGTGCCCGTGGTGCTACATCGGCAAGCGCCGGATCGAGAATGCGCTGGCACTGGCCCCCGAAGTGCCGGTCCATGTGAACTGGCGGCCGTTCTTCCTCAATCCCTGGATTCCGCCAGAGGGCATCGATCGCTCGACCTATCTCGAGACCAAGTTTGGTTCGGTGGATGCCTATAAGGGCATCGCGCAACGCGTCGTCGCCGCGGCGGAAGAGGAGGGGCTGAGCTACCAGCCGGACTCGGTGAAGCGCCAGCCCAACACCATCGACTGCCACCGCCTGATCCTGTGGGCGGATGCGATCGGCAAATCGGCCGAAATGAAGCAGAAGCTGATGGAGTTGTACTTCCGCGACGGCGGTGATCTCACCCAAACGGAGACGCTGGTGCAGGCTGCTGCCGATATCGGCCTCGATGCGGATGACGTGCGCAAGCGGCTCGCCACCGATGAGGATGTCGCGAAGATTTCCGCTGATGCCAAGGAAGCATCCGATAAAGGCATTTCCGGCGTGCCGACTTATGTCTTTGCGCAGAAATATGCGGTGTCCGGCGCGCAGGATCCGGACAAGCTGGCGCGCGCCATCCGGCAGATTTCAGCCGAGATCAATGCAGAGGCTGCGGAGTAGCTCAGCGGCTGCGCAGCCGCTGCACGATACGCTTCGCCCCTTCGCGCATGTGATGCCGCAGCGATAGCGCTCCATACGTCAGCGCCGCCACCGGATCGTTCCTGTACAGCGGCAAAACCACGTCGCCGATGGCGAGGCGCTCACGCCAGATCGGATCGATCATCGGATGTCCCGGTGCCGCAGTGGAATCCGCGGAGGCGATAGCGGGATCAGTGCACAGGTGGCGGGTGACGTCGAGGGTGAGCTGGACGCCCGGAGAATATTTGCCGAAGCGCTCATCGATGCCGATCTTGAAGTAATAGGCACGATCGAGATGGCGGACCATCACGCCTGACGCCACTGCGGCATCGCCGACTTTCAGCGTGACGATCTCGCATTGGCCACGGGCGGCGAGGGCGCGCGTCGCCCGGCGAATGAAGGCTTCGTCGCCGGCCTGCTGCTGCAGTGCTGTGCCGCGCTTGCCTTTCCAGCCACTGGCTTCCAATGCCAGGAATGCGTCGAGTGCAGCGGTCACTTCATCGGGCGTGCGGGCGACCTCGAATGTCACCGCGCCATGTTCGGCAAGCCGATTGCGCTGGCGGCGCAACTCTTTCAGTTTTTTCGCGCCGAGCCCGTCGCGCAGCACCTCATCGGCATCACGGGTGGCGTCGAGGCCGGCACGGACATGGGAAGTGATGACGCGTGGGGCCAGTCCCTGTTCGGCCAGCGCATCGTGCATCGCAGCCATCGCGGGGCCTTCCAGCGCGACATTGCGAAACACGATGGCGCGGACGCCGTTCTGCCGGGCCTGGGTGAACAGCGCCGCGGCTGCCTCGCGCGCTGCATGGCGGTCGAGCAGCGGTGTAGACAGCGTGCCATAGGCGTCCGCATTGACCAGCACAGGGAGCGGCAGCCGATAGGCGCGGCGGAGCGAGACGACAGGCAGCAGGCCGATCAGGCTGCCATGGCGCCAGGCGGTCAGCGCCGAAACATCGGTCAGGCCGTGCGCCGTGGCGTTCACGGCCAGTTCCCATTCGGCGAGATAGTAGCCATTGGGCTCGACGGCGCGCGCTTCCAGCTCGTGCCAGGCATCGTCCGGGACGTCGACCAGCGACACATACGCGTCCTGCCGCGCCGTGGACGGGCGTTGCTGCGCCACCGGCTCGTCGGCTGCATGCATGGCTACCGAACTGGGTAGATTGACCACGTCCCGTTTCCCCTCTGGAATCGTGACAATAGACGAAACATGCCAAGATCTGGTTCGCACCTGCCAGCAATGCGCATCATTCCGGTCACCGACCGTTCACCAAGGCGACCCGGAAAATGCCATGATTTCAATGGCTATGACGCAGATGCGCTGTCCCGGGCCTGCGCTCGCTGGCCGCAGGGACTAGGAAATTGGCGCAACAACGCGCTATTGAGGGGGCAGAGGGGTATTCGCATGAAAGCATTCGTTCTCGCCGTAGCCGTTCTGGCAGCCTTCGCGACATCGGCATCCGCTCAGGTGAGCACCGGTCGCGAGGAGAAAAGCCCGCACGCCAATCCGCCCGAGCCGCCCAAGCCCGACGACAAGGCTTACAAGGCTGCGCTCCAGCGCATTCCGGATCCCAAGCAGAAATACGATCCGTGGGGCGGCGTCGCGCCCGCCGCACCAAGCCCGGCACCGGCCGCAGCGGCCAAGAAGAAATAGTCGGCGCTCCACGATCTGCCGCGCGGCTCGCCGTGAACCGCGCCAATCCCCGTCGCGACCAAAAAAGCGAGTAGCGGCAGCCCGTCGCATTGTTGCTGCGCGGGCTGCCTGATTTCACTTGCAGTCAGGCGGGATCGATCCGCCGCGCATGCCGGCCGGGCCGGGGAGGTCGTTCGATGATGGGTCGTGTCGTCCGCAAAGCCGTGATCGCTGCTGCCGTGCTGTTCAGCAGCTCCGCCGCCTTCGCTGAAAGCCGGGTGGCGCTGGTGATCGGCCAGTCCGCCTATAAGGCGGTGACCCCGCTGCCGAATCCCGCCAACGACGCCAAGGCGATGGCGGCCATGCTCACCGATGCCGGCTTCGAAGTGCAGTCGGCCTCCGATCTCACGCAGAACGAATTGCGCGCGAAGCTCAGCGCATTTGCCGCCACTGTTGCCGCAAAGGGACCCGACACCACGTCGCTGGTGTTTTATGCCGGCCACGGCGTGCAGGTCGATGGCGAGAACTATCTGATGCCGGTGGATATCGATCCCAAACGCGAGATCGACGTCACGCTGCAGGCGGTGCGCCTCAACGACATCCTCAACACGCTGAATGCGCTACCGAGCAAGAGCCGCATCATCCTGCTCGATGCCTGTCGCAACAACCCGTTCCCGGCCATCAGCAAGGCGCCGCGCGGCCTCGCCCATGTGGACGTGAAGTTCGGTGCGCCCGGAACGATGCTGTCCTTCTCGACTGCGCCCGGCGCAGAAGCCGAAGACGGCAGCGGCGCCAACAGCCCCTATACGACGGCGCTGCTGAAGGCGGGCCGCGAGCCGGGCATTCCCATCGAGGAAGCGTTCAAGCGCGTGCGCCTGGATGTCAACCTGGCCACCCAGGGACGCCAGACTCCGTGGGAAAGCTCGTCGCTCGTCAGCGATTTCCGCTTCTTCGGCACGGCGGCCGACCTCAAGCCACCGGCTGGCGAGGTCAAGGCTGCAGACACAAAGGCGGGTGTCCAGGTCGCCGCCCGCGGAAGCGCTGATGCCGGTGAGCCCAGCGCTCCGGTCAAGAAGCGCTCCGCCGAGGATTGGAAGAAGGAGCTGAAGGGCAAGGACATCCAGCAGGCGCACGATATGATCGTGTTCGACGGCTCGGTGGAAGCCTATGAGGCCTTTGTCAGCCTCTATGCTGCGCCGCCTTTCGGACCGGAGGCCAGGGACTGGCTCGACCGCCACTACCGGATGGTCGCCTGGAACATCGCCGTGATCACCAATACCGTGTCGTCCTACGAAACATTCCTGGCCAAATATCCTGACAGCGAACAGGCAGTGACGGCGCGGGGGCTGATCGAACGCGTGCGCAATAAGCCGGAGTCGGCAGCCGGTGCTGCTGCGACGACCAATGTCGCCGCTCTGGCGTCACCGGCGCCGACCTGTCCCTGCAACGCGCCACCATCGGCCGCTCCAGCCTCGAAGAAGGCCGAGAAGCCGGCCAAGGCCGATGCCGCGAAGAAGCGTGCTGAGCGTACGCCGCCCCGCCGCGAGATTATCGAGGAAGAAATCGTGGTGCGGCGTCCGCCGGCCGTCTACTACGCACCGCCTGCGCGCATCTATGGTGGCGGCGGATATGGGGGCGGCTACAGCCGTGGCGGTTACGGCGGCGGCTACAATGGCGGCGGCCGCTACTAATCGAAGGCGATGCCGATCTGGCGGTCGCTGTTCCACACCGGTCGGCCGCGACGGATGAACTGGTCGGTCTCGATCACCAGATGAAACTGGGCTGGAATGCCGACCGGGCTGGGCACATCGACGCGTGCACCCGAGCTTGAGATGTTGCGCACGGTGCAATCCACGCCCCCGCCACCGAGGAAAGTCAGCATGCCCCGCTTCAAGACCCGCTGGCGCGGATGTTGCCGTCGTTCGATCATGGCCGTTGTCCGTATCGTCTCCATGCGGCAAGCTTAGCCGTATCATCTTGCCGTTCATTGAAACCGATCGCAGAGATCGGGGCCTGGCGATTTACGTTTCGTGAAGATGTGGCAGGCAATTACCGGCAAAATTTCAGGGAAACTTCAGATTCTCCCGGTTCCCGCGGTGCTAACGTCGCGGACGAGCGCTTCAGGCACGGGCCTGCATCAGCGGGCCGCTGGCGTTTATTTCCATTGGGGAGAGAACTGCATGAAGACCGCCAGCACCTTGCTCGCATCGCTGATCGCATTCGCCGTCACGCCCGTTGTCATGTCGGCCAAGGCGGTGGTGCTCGACCTCTCGGTGATGTCGTGCAGGCAATTCATCGAGTCCAAGCCGGACGATATCGCGATGGTGCTGACCTGGATCGACGGCTGGTACAAGGGCGATTCCGACGAAGCGCTGATCGACACCGAGGTGTTCACCGAGAACGCCAAGAAATTCGGCGCTTATTGTGCGACCAATCCCGGCGTCAGCATCGTCACCGCTGCCGAGCGGATACTCGGCAAATAGACATTCCGGGCTGCGGCCTTGTGTCCGGACATGTCCGGGTGGGCCTGCAGGGCAGGACGGGACTGCTTTCGCGTGCTTGGCGTGCGCGAAGGGCAGGTGGTATAAGGGCTCCGACTTTCACGGAGCCTTTAATATCATGAGATTGCTCAGCGTCGTCGCCGTGCTCGCGTCACTCACCGGACCTGCCTCCGCACAGATGCTGAATCTGTTGCCGGAGCTGAAGACCATGACGCCGGAGGAGAAGGAGCAGGAAGCGATCCGGCAGAAGGCCTACCGCGATTCCCTGCGCCAGATTCCGAACAACAGCAACTCGGTCGATCCGTGGGGCAATGTCCGCAGCGATGCGCCCAAGGCCGCCGCTCCGGCCAAGCAGCCGCGCACCAAGACCGGCAACGCAACGCATTAAGCCCTGCGCAGGAACCGTGTGGCGCCCGGGTAGTCGTTCGGGCTCAACTGTTCCATGACGACAGCGGCACCTCGAACATGCCGCCGGCATCTTCATTCTCCACGACGATGGCGCCGGTGAGTGCGCCGGTGGTTCTCACCAGCTCGGCCGCAAGTTCGCGCGCATGCTTCATGGCATCCTGTTCGGACGCGAAGCTGGTACCTTCGTCGTCAAGAAAGGTGCGCTCGGAGATGATGTGAAAATAAAATCGCGGCAACGGAGACGACCACATCTGGGACGCGTCAAACTGATTGACAGCACCTGAGGTTGCCGTCGGATGATGGTACCGCTAACGCAAGTCATTCGGCGCGTCGACAAGAATCGTACGATTTTGCGGCTAATGCGCGGCTTTTTTTAAGTTGCAGCCGTGTGGTTCCGGTTGTGGGGCCCGCGCGGTGGTGAATGTGGTAAAAAGATACGGTGTTGGGCGGTTATCCGATGCCTGATCTAATGCCTCCCGCAGGTGGTGATGATGGCTGACTACGTGTTCTGGGCGGCGATCGCCGTGATGATCGCCGCCAGCATTTTTTTCGCGCCGCGGATCGCGCGAGACCGTATCGTCATGCAATGGGCGCTCGACGGCCGACCGGTC
>NZ_JBIISY010000153.1:0-15074 GCF_044340795.1 Tardiphaga sp. | reverse complement strand
TGGGCATGTGACGACGACGGCTCACCTGACACTGTCACCGCGCGGCAGGCAGCTCCCCGCCAGTGCACCGGACAGCACGAGCCATATTGCACGCGGCTAGACCGACGAGAGCAGACTTGGTCGCCTATCCGACGTCGCGCTGACTGACGGTGTCGCGACTGACTTCGTCCCACCACTTCCAGCGCCCGCCGCCAGCACGCTTCGCCGCATAGAGCGCACGATCGACCTGTTCGAGCAGGTCGGAGGTGGTGGCCTCCGGGTGATCCATCGCCCCGGTGACCAGAATGCCGGCGCTGGCGCCGATCCGGATCGGAATATCGTTCACCAGATACGGCATGGACAGCGCCACCACCGCCTCGCGGGCCATCGACAGCGCCACTTCCCGGCCGAGATCACCGACCTGCACGCTCTTCAGCAGCATGAATTCGTCGCCGCCGAACCGACAGGCCATACCGTCTTCGCCCATGCAGGCAGCAAGGCGGGTGGCCACCTGACGCAGCAACTCGTCGCCGGTATGGTGGCCGTGGCGGTCGTTGACCGGCTTGAAGCCATCGAGATCGATGGCGATGATCGCCACATGGCCACTGCCATTCTGCAGGGCCGAGACGAAGGCCGACCGGTTCGGCAAGCCGGTGAGAAAGTCCTGGCTCGCCTGCCGCGCCAGCGCGTGCTTGGCTTCAAGGCGCTCGATGAAGGCGGTGCTCAGATGGCGCGATGCCTCACGCAATGTCAGCCAGAACAGGAACAGCATGGTGGCGCCGATCGAATAGGACGCCTCCGGCCGCATGAAGCCCCCGACGACGATGGGCCCGAACAGCAGTGCCGCCGTGAGCAGCACGATCCAGGGACGGATCGCCGCGCGCGACACCATGCCGACGCAGAATGACATGGCCAGACCGAAAGCCAGCCAGGCCCCCGGCGCGTCGCCGAGTTGCAGCGCCCGGAATGACAGCATGCCGAGAGAGGCACCGAAGCAGGCAGCGCCGACACCGTAGATCCGTTCCCAACGCACGACCCCCGCATCCGAAGCCTGCGGGCCTCGCGACTTGTAAAGGCGCAGGCTGACGAGCCGTGCCGATGCCGTGACGAAAACGAAGAAGGAGATGATCGCGTAGACGGGGTCGCTGCTCATCCAGGCAAGCGCGATGCCACCAATCACCGAAGTAAGGCTGATCGCGGCGACCTGCGGCAACGCCGTATAGAGCATCTCGACGAGTTCGCGCCGGATCTGCGGACTTGGATGTCGAAAACTGGACCGGACGACGCTCTGCATGGCAGCGGGACCATGCCACCTCAATCCTAACAAGGGGTACTCAGCGATGCGAAAGTGGCCGGTTACGCACAACAAAAAGGCCAGCCTTGCGGCTGGCCTTGATGGACCGATCGACAACCGATCCCACTCTGCGCCGTGCGAGCGCAGTGTGTCGGTTACGTGACTTACGGCTTGTATCCGCCGCCCGGGAGCGGGCCGTGATACGGCGTGTTACGGCAATGGCCCCAAGGACCGCGCCAGTAACCGGGAGGGCAGCCGTTCCCGGCCACCGGAGCTTCCTGATAGTAGCCGCCCGGGAGCGGACCGTAGTATGGCGTGGTGCGGCAACCGCCCCACGGACCGCGCCAGGCATTGGGACCGCAGCCACCGGACACCTGGATCACCTGCGCTTCGACAGCGAGGCTCTGGCCGATCATCGGCGCAGCATTGGCCTGCGACGAAACGATGAACATGGCGACAAGGCACGCCGCCATGACGTGAAGAAACTTGGTCATTCTATTCCTCTCTGATTGGAAACAATCATCAGCCCCGACCAATGCACCCGCCTGCTGGATAAGAATCGCAACCTGAAAGTGCGTTTGTCTGCGATCTTGCATAGAACCACATTTTACCTTTGGCAATTGCGATCGGCTTGTTCCGCCGTGCGACTGCTTCGGTTAGTTATCTGGCCGTTAAGACAGCAGTGATCGCCACAGCGCTTGGGCGATGAGGCTGCGTCCATGTTTGCATCGCGAGCTTGTTCGTAGCTGTTTGCCGAACTCGTTCGTGACAACTAAACCAATTTGGAACCGATCGAATCTTCGTCGTGCACGGCAACGATGTTCCCGCAAACGCGACGATATCGACACTCACGCTTCTCCGAGAGATCACTGTGCTTCCCTGGAAACTGATCGACACCACCGACGTGCCTGATGGCAATGTGCCGCTGCGGCTGATGCAACGCGGCAAGGAGTTCACCATCAAGCTCGGACAGAACGAGCTGATGAGCAGTCGCCTGTACGGTTCCGAAGAAGCGCTTGCGACGCTGACCTGCTTTCGCCTGAAGGATATCAAGGCACCGAAGCTGCTGATCGGTGGCTACGGCATGGGCTTCACCCTTCGCGCCGCGCTCAAGGTGCTCGGGCCAAAGGCAAAGGCGACGGTGGTCGAATTGCTGCCGGCGATCGTTGCCTGGGCACGCGGGCCGATGGCCGAGCTGACCGGCGACAGCCTCCGGGATCCGCGCGTCAGCATTGTCGAGGGCGACGTGGTCAAGGCCATCAAGTCGGCGCGCGATGCCTATGATGCCATCCTGCTCGATGTCGATAACGGGCCCGAGGGGCTGACGCGCAAATCCAACGATGCGCTCTACGATCTCTCCGGCCTGCATGCGAGCATGGCCGCGCTGCGGCCGGGCGGCGTGCTCGCGGTGTGGTCGTCATTCCCGCATCCGAAATTCACCACCCTGCTCCGCAAGGCCGGCTTCGCCACGGAGGAGATCGCGATCCGTGCCGCCGGCACCCGCGGCGGCGCGCGCCATGTCATCTGGTTGGCGACCAGACCGAAAGGCGCGCCGACCAAAGCGGCCAGGCCTGCGTCCGCCAAGGTCGCGCCGGCCAGACCTGGCGCTGCCGCGAAAACACGCACTGCGAAGCCCGGCAGCAAGCCACCGACAAAGCGGAAACCGGCTTCCGCGAAGAAGAAGTCGTAATGGCAAAGAAGCCCGCGACATCCGCCGCGGGCTTCTTGATATTGATCATGCGCCGGATTGGCCGCGATCAGTCGACCTTGAGGTTGGCGGCCTTGACCACCTTCTCCCACTTCTCGGTTTCCGCGACGATCATCTTGCCGAACGCGTCCGGCGGACCGACCAGCGGCTCGCCACCAAGGTCGATCAGCTTGGCCTTGATCGCCGGCTCCTGCAGCACCTCGTTCACGGCGGCATTGAGTTTCGCAATGATCTCCGGCGGGGTCTTCTTCGGCGCGCCCATGCCGAACAGTGCGGAGGCTTCATAGCCCGGCACGCTCTCGGCCACGGTCGGGACATCCGGCAGCAGCGGTGACTTCTCGGTGGTGGTCACCGCGAGCGCGCGCAGATTGCCCGAACGGATGTGCTGGATAATCGACGGCATGTTGTCGAAGATCACCTGTACCTGGCCGCCCGTCATGTCGGTGATCGCCAGCGCCGCGCCACGATACGGCACGTGCTGCATCTTGGCGCCGGTCATCATCATGAACATTTCGCCGGACAGATGCACCGAGGTGCCGTTGCCGGAGGACGCCATGTTCACCTTGCCCGGATTGGCCTTCACATAGGCGATGAATTCGGGGACGGTCTTCGCGGTGATATCCTTGTTGACCGTCATCACATTGGCGGTGCGGTGGAAGGCGGCGACCGGCGCGATGTCGCGCACGAAGTTGAAGCTCAGCTTCGAATAGAGCGTCGCATTGATGTAGTTGGCCGGATTGACCAGCAGCACGGTGTAGCCGTCCGGCTCCGCATTCACGACGGACTCGGTGCCGATATTATTGCCGGCGCCCGGCTTGTTTTCGATGATGAATTGCTGGCCGAGCTTTTCGGACAGTCGCTGTCCGATCAGGCGCGCGAGAATGTCGGTGGCGCCGCCAGGCGGATAGCCGACGACGAAGCGGATCGGCTTGTTCGGATAGTTCGATGCCTGCGCCAGCGCGGCGCTGGTGGGCACGAGAGCGGATGAGACGAATGCAGAAAAGCCAAGCGCGATCAGACCGATCGCGGCGCGACGAGAAGCCATGATTTTTATTCCCTCCAGCTGCCGCAACTTGGCGCGCGGTCAGCGTGTGTGTTGAATTGACAACACCCGTCTGTAACAAACAATTCGACTATCGGCCAGTGCGACATTACCTGCGGCCGAAGCCCAAATAAGCGTCAGAGGAGATCTGCATGGCTCTCACCGTCACCGCGCTCGACCATATCGCGCTCAATGTCACCGACGTCGCGCGCTCTGCCGCTTGGTATCGCGACACGCTCGGCATGACGGTGAACGTGTTTGATCCCGGCCAGGGCAAGACACCGCGCACCTCGGTGAGTTTCGGCGCGCAAAAGATCAATCTGCGGCCCATCGGTGCCGACAAGGTGGAGTGGTTTACTGCCGATCACGAACGGGCCGGCAGTGACGATCTGTGTTTCCTCACCGCATCCTCCCCCGACGACGTTGTCGCCCATCTCGGAAAACTCGGCATCGCCATTGAGGAAGGTCCGGTAGCCAAACAGGGCGCCCGCGGCACGCTTCGCTCGGTCTATTGCCGGGATCCCGATGGCAGTCTGATTGAAATTTCATCTTACGAAATGGACTAGCGCCGCATGCGCGGGCGCGTTTGCACCACGCCCGTGCCGATGGCACAACGGCATCCACAAACAACAAGAACAAGGAAGCCGCCCCCTGCGTGAGCGGATTTCCGCAGGAGGATGCATGCCCATTCCCACCCTCGCCCCCGGTTCGATCAGCCCGTTCGACGGCATGGACGTGCCCTGGCTGCTGCGCATGCGCGCCGAGACGCGGCGCGATCATCCCTTTGTCATCTGGTCGCCCTTCGACGCGCCGGCGCGGCCCTGGACCTATGGCGAATTTCACGACCGCGTCGGCGCGCTGGCCGCCGGCCTCGTCAAGCGCGGCATCCAACAGGGCGACTATGTGCTGATCCATCTCGACAATTGCGTCGAGCAGCTGTTGTCCTGGTTTGCCTGTGTCGAGCTCGGCGCCATCGCCGTCACCACCAACACCCGCTCCTCCGCCGCCGAAATCGCCTATTTCGCCGACCATTGCGGCGCCGTGGCCGCCATCACCCAGCCGTCCCTCGCCGAACTCGTCGCCGCGAACTGCAAGAACCTCCGCTGGATCGCCGTCACCTCGCACAATGCCGGCACGCCCGCCGATATCCCCGGCAAGGCGGAGCGCTTCGAGGCCCTGTTCGCCGACAGCGCCGATCGTCCGAGGCGACCGATCGATCCCTGGGCGCATTGCAGCGTGCAATACACGTCCGGCACCACGTCACGCCCGAAGGCGGTGCTGTGGACCCATGCCAATGCGCTGTGGGGCGGCAAGATCAATGCGGCGCATCAGGACCTGCACGCCTCCGACACGCATCTCACTTATCTCCCGCTGTTTCACACCAATGCGCTGGCCTATTCGATGCTGGCGACGCTGTGGGTCGGCGGCTCCATCATCATCCAGCCGCGCTTCTCCGCCAGCCGCTTCTGGCCGACCGCGCTCGAACACCGCGCCACCTGGACCTCGACCATCCCGTTCTGCATGAAGGCACTGCTCGAGCACGAGGTGCCAAAGCAGCATCACTTCCGCCTGTGGGGCGCGTCGTTCTGCGACCCGCCGGCGTTTGCCAAGTTCGGCATCAAGATCATCGGCTGGTGGGGCATGACCGAGACCATCACCCACGGCATCATCGGCGAGGTCGATCAACCCAACACGCCCATGGCCATCGGCCGCACCGCCGCCGAATATGGCATCCGCATCACCCGCGACGACGGCTCGCCGGTCGAAGTCGGCGAGACCGGCAATCTCACCATCCTGGGCACGCCCGGCCTGACGCTGTTCAAGGAGTATCTGCACAACGAAGCCGCAACCCGCGACAGCTTCGATGAGCACGGCTTCTTCATCACCGGCGACCGCGTCACGCTGCTGGAGCGCGGCTATATCAAGTTCGGCGACCGCTCCAAGGACATGCTGAAAGTCGGCGGCGAGAATGTCGCGGCGTCGGAGATCGAGCAGGTGGTGATCACCGTACCCGGCGTGCGCGAGGCGGCCGTGGTGGCCAAGAAACACCCGATGCTGGATGAAGTGCCGGTCGTGTTCATCATCCCGCAGGCCGGCGTCGCGGCATGCCCGCCGACGCTGCATGATCATGTCATGGCCGCCTGCAAGAACGGCCTCGCCGACTTCAAGGTGCCGCGCGAGATCCACTTCGTCGATGACATGCCGCGGTCGACTTTGGAAAAAGTCGCGAAGGCGGAGCTGAGAAAGCTGCTGGCCTAGCCGTAGGGCGGATGAGCGAAGCGTAATCCGCCGGCCGAGCTCATGGCGGAAACGCCGCGGCGGATAGCGGCTTCGCCTCATCCGCCCTACGGGAGAGTTATATCCCCAGCGCCACCGGCCGGAACGCCTGCAGGAGCTGCTGGTCGATCTTGTCGCCCATCTGCTCCATCATCTCGAACGCCTTGGCGTGGGTGAACGGCATGCGATAGGCGCGTTTCTCCACCAGCGCGGCATGGATGTCCACGATGGTCATCAGCCGCACGATGTCGCTGATCTGGTCGCCGGCAAGGCCATCGGGATAGCCGGAGCCATCGAGAAATTCGTGGTGATGCAGCACCACGTCGAGCATTTCGCGCGGGAACGAACCCTGCGCCGCCAGCGCCTCGAAGCCGAGCCGCGGATGCTTGCGCACTTCCAGCGTTTCCTCTTCGGAGAGCTTGCCCGGCTTGTCGAGAATGGCGACCGGAATGAACGCCTTGCCCACGTCATGCACCAGCGCCGCACGCGTCAGCCGGCGCTGATCCTCGTCGCGCATGCCGAGATGCTGCGCGAAAGCCACCGCGAATCCGGTGACGAACAGGCAATGCCGGTAGCTGTGATTGTGATGCCGCCCCACTGCGGCGAGCCATTCACGCAGGGACGAGCGCTTGATCGCCTTGATGATCAGGCTCTCGGCCTGCATCACGTCGTTGAACGACAGCGGCACGCCGGCCGGCAGCTTCTCGAAGATCTTCACGATGACCGCATGCGCCGCCTCGACGCCGCGATTCAGCGTCTTGCCGCGCGCCGCAAAATCCTCGTCATGCGGGCCGGGAAACGCCGCGCGGATCCGCTGCAGCACGCCGCGCGAATCGAACGGGCGCGCGATGGTGTCGGTGGCGCCGAGCGCCCAGGCCTGCATGGCGCCGTGATGCATCGCATCGGCCAGCACGAACAGGCGCGGCATCGATTCATAATTCTTGTGGCGCAGCCGGTTGCGCACGCGCTGCACGGCCTCCGCCGAACGCAGATTGATATCGACCACGATGCCGGACAAATCGCGCGACGGCGCCTCCGGAATGCGCGTGGTCGGCACGACCTCCACATCCCCGACCGTGGCCAGGATGTCTGCGAGTTCACGCGACTGGTCATTGCTGTCCGACGCCAGCAGCAGGCGACGGCGGGGCGATGAATGGGATGCGACGCTCATATGTCCTCGTTCGCTTGCAGCATCCGGCTGCAAAGACGGGACAGAGATACCGCGCAATCCGGTTCCTGAAGCTTAAAACCTAGCGTTAACAATCGGTGACGGGCCCACTGTGACCGTTCTTCGCGCCGTTATCGATAGTGATCCGTCAAGGCGATGGATAAAAATGGAGACAATAGACCTTGCGCGACGCAGGGATTCGCACGGACACTGGCATCATGACCCACCGCATCCCCTTTGCCGCGATTGCTTTTGCTGTCTTGTCACCCATCGGGGTGGTGGCATCCGCCGCCCCGGTCGCGGCCCAGCCCTTGATGCCGATCGATGCGCCTTTTACGGCGACCCTGTCCAACGCCACGCCCCTTGTCTTCGGCATGCCGGCAGATGCGGCGGCCCAGGCGCTCGGCGTCCCGCTGACCTATCTGAAGGGCCGCCCCGGCGACGAGATCTATCTGGCCATTCGCGACATCGGCGGCAGCGGACTTTTCCCGCGCAAGGACCGGCTGTTCCTCCAGTTCCGCAAGGGCCGGCTCACCGGCTGGAAGGGTGACTGGGGCCAGAACTGGATGTGGGAGTGACACCCAGCCGTAGGGCGGATGAGGCGAAGCCGTTATCCGCCGCGGAGTTTCAGCCATGCACTCGGCCGGCGGATTGCGCTCCGCTAATCCGCCCTACGGCTCAGCCCTCACGCCCTCGCTACCCATCCGCGGAACGTGAACGCCGCATAGAACAGCGCCACATCGCTGAAGCCGGCCTCGCACAACAGCGCCTCGTCTTCATCCGGCGACAGGGCGGGCAAGTGTTCGGCCAACGCAGCCGGCATTGCCGCCGCCATGTCAGCTTCAATGCCATTGAAGGCTGCGAAAGCGGCAAAGCGCGACAGCCAGCGATGCCCCGCCTCGCCTGCCGGATAGCTGTGATGTGCCACCACCAATGGTGCGCCGGGCTTCAATCGCCGGTGCAACTCGCGCAAGGTCCGCAGACGCTCTTGCCGCGGCAGGAAATGCAGCGTCAACAGACATGTTGCGCCATCGAAACGCACGAGTGGCGCAGCGTCGATCGTTCCCTCGACAAGTTCCACGCGCGACTGTAGCGGCCCCAGTGTCGATCGCGCCAGATCCAGCATCGCGGCCGATGGATCGACACCAAGCAATCGCCAGTCCTGCTGTGCCTCGGCAAACACCTTGAGCTCCAGCCCGCCACCGGCCCCCAGCACCAGAATGTCAGCCGCTCCGTGTGCATGTTCCGCCAGCAGCAACATCGCCATGCGCTGCAGGTCGACGAAGCCCGGCACCTGGCGCTTCGGCCGCTCGGCATAGTTCGCCACCGCCGCCGGATCGTTGAATGTCTGGGTCAGGTTCATGCTTCAGCCGAACACCAGCGCCCGATGCGCTGACGTTCCCGCCGTGACGCCATCGGCCACTGCCCAGCTCACACTATGCGGCGCCCGCGCGATATCGCCGGCGGCATAGACGCCGGGGACCGATGTCATCTTGTCCGCATCGGTCCTGATCATCGGTCCCATCGGACCGTCCTCGATGGCGGCGCCGAGTTGCTCGGCCAGCGGCGACGACAGGCACGACTCCGGCGCAATATACAGAGCATCCACCACGCTGCGCCGGCCATCTTCCAGCACGAGCGCTGACAGCGCCGTGCGCTCACCTTCCAGCCCCATGACTTTCGCGGTTTCCATGCGCACGCCACGGCGCGCCATCACGTCCGCGCCTTCGGCGTCCAGCTCATGTCCATTCAGATAGAGCGTTACCGGTCCCCATTCGGCGACGATGGATGCCTGATGGACCGACATCGGGGTGCGATAGAGCACGCCGAGCTGCCGGTCGCTGAATTCGATGCCGTGACAATAGGGACAATGCAGCACCGTCTTGCCCCATCGCTCCTGAATGCCGGGAATGGCCGGCAGCGTATCGCGCAGGCCGAACGCAAGGATGACCTTCCGCGTCGCCAGCGCTTCGCCATTCCCAAGCACCACCGAGAAGCCGTCATCCTCGACGCGCGCACCGGTCGCCTCGCCGTCGATCATCCGGACGGTCGGATAGGCCATCACCTGCCGCCGCGCCGTGGACAGGATCTGTTGCGGATCGCTGCCGTCATGACCGAGGAAACCGTGAGCGGCATCTGAAAAGCGATTGCGCGGCTGACGCGTGTCGATGACGACCACATTGCGGCGCGCACGCGCGAGATAGGTCGCAGCAGCCAGGCCGGCAAAGCCGCCGCCGACGATGATGGCGTCAGTCGTCATGTGCTTTCTCCAGTTTGAACTTGTCGCGCTGCCCCTTGAAGCGCGCACTGAAATCCGCGCTCAGCATCGCCAGCGTCACCTCGCCGAAGCGGCGCAGCAGCAGCTCCTCGGCCTCGTCAAAAGCCTTGCCGAGCGCTGCATTGACGGCCTGCTCCACCAGGCAACCGGGCATGTCCGTGCGATTGCCCATGGCCAGAACCTCTGGCTGGCCCAGCGCCTCATAGATGTCGCGCAGCGTCACCTTGCTGAGGTCGCAGGCGATCCGCCAGCCGCCGCCATGGCCTTTTTCGGAACTCACCAACCCCTGCTCACGCAGCCCGGCCATGATGCGCCGAACCACGACGGCATTGGTGCACATGGCCCGCGCCAGTGCCTCGGATGTTTTCGGCGTCTCGTCCTCGGCCATATGCAGCAGCACATGGAGAACGCCCGACAGGCGGCTGTCTCGTCTCATGTAACTTCATATGATGCGTGACATGACGTGTGTCAAGGCAGCGATTTCGGAACAGCTGGGTCGCCAAATCTTGAGTGGACCCACGCCGTCCCGCGCTTCAAACACACGACACCGTTTCAACAACGAATGGATGAGCCCGTGGGACAAGACATTACGCTGACCGCATCGGACGGCTTCAAGCTCGGCGCCTACCGCACTGAGCCCGAAGGCAAGCCCAAGGGCGCCGTCGTGGTCATCCAGGAAATCTTTGGTGTGAACAGCCACATCCGCACGATCTGCGATCGTTTCGCCGTGCAGGGCTATGTCGCCATCGCGCCGTCGATCTTCGATCGCGTCGAGCCGAACTTCCAGTCGGGCTATTCACCCGAAGAGGTCGCCATCGCGCGAAAATTCGTTGCCAATCCGGACTGGGCCGCGTTCCTGCGGGACACCCAGGCGGCGATCGATGCGGTGAAGGATGTCGGCCCGGTCGGCATCATCGGCTTCTGCCTTGGCGGCAGCGTCGCCTATGCAGCAGCGACCAAGCTCGACGGACTCAGCGCCGCCATCGGCTATTATGGCGGCGCCGTGGTGCGCTTCGCCGACGACAAGCCGAAGGTCCCGACGCAGCTCCATTTCGGCGAGAAGGACCACGGCATTCCGCTCAGCGACGTGGAGACGATCAAGGCGAAGCGCCCGGAGGTCGAGGTGTTCGTCTATGACGGCGCCGAACACGGTTTCAACTGCGACCAGCGCGCAAGCTATAACAAGGCGAGTGCGGATGTGGCACGCGAACGGAGCCTGGCGTTCTTCGCTAAACATTTGAAGTAAGCAACGCGCTGCGCCGTTGCGCACTACTCACTGTCATCGCCCGGCTTGACCGGGCGATCCAGTACACTCAGTCGTCAATGCCTCATCGCCAATTCTGCGTTTACTGGACCACCCGCTTTCGCGGGTGGTGACAGTTCATCAGCGTTGCGAAAGCGAGCGCCTCACTCCCCCTTCACGCCCGCCGTCTTCGCCACATTGGCCCAGCGGTCGAAATCGCGCTTCAGGGTCTTCTCGAACGACTCCGCGCTATCGCCCACCGGCACCAGATTCACCGCCTGCAGGCCCGCGGTGCCTTCCGGCGAATTGATGATGCGGGCGAGCTCCGCCGACAGCTTGTCGATGATCGGCTTCGGCGTGCCGGCCGGAACGAACACACCGAGCCAGCCTTCGGCCTCGAAGCCGGGATAGCCGAGCTCGGCCATGGTCTGCACATTCGGCAGCTTAGGCTTGCGCTTCTCACCGCCGACCGCAAGCGGACGGATCTTGCCGGCCTCGAGCTGCGGGCCCGCGGTGGTGAAATCGAGAAAGGATGCGGTGACCTGATTGCCGAGCAGATCATTCAGCAGCGGGGCCGCGCCACGATAGGGCACATGCGTCCAGTCCAGGCCGGCATTCTTCTTCAGGAGCTCGCCATAGAGGTGCGAGGTCGTGGCATTGCCGAAAGTGCCATATTGAAACTTGCCGGTCTTGCCTGCCTCGATCAGCTCTTTCACCGACTTGATGGGCTGCGCATCGGGCACCACCAGCACGATCGGCGAGATCGCGATCTGCGTCACCGGCGCGAGATCCTTGAAGACATCATAAGGCAGTTTCGACATCAGGCTCGGCGCCTGGATGATCTGCGTGATCGCGATCAGCACCGTATAGCCATCCGGTGCTGCCTTGGCGACGAAGTCATTGCCGATGACGCCGCCGGCGCCCGGCTTGTTTTCGACGGTGACGGTCTGCTTCCAGCTTTCCTGCAGCTTCTGCGCCAGCAGGCGTGCGCCCACATCGGTGGCACCGCCGGGGGCATAGGGGACGACGAAATTGATGTGCTTGTCGGGATAGGACTTTGCTGCATCCTGCGCCCTGGCCGGCAGCGCCATTACCAAACTGGTTGCACCGAGCATCGTCAGAGCAAGCACACGCCTGGTCATTGTTGAAGCAATCGTCATCGTCCCTCCTGAATGTTCTATGCGCGGATGATCATTCGCGCTTGCGAGTTGTCTCGCTCAGGCCTTCATACAGGAAGAAGCTTGCTCCGAAACGGTACGATGCGCGCAATCGCACACCTGCGCGCAACTAACGCAGCATTTTGAGCGATGAATGATACGCGCCATTCCATCGCATAAAAAAATCGCCCGCAGGATGCCCCCTGCAGGCGATTTTGTGTAGCTCAGCCGAATAGCCGAACTAGAACCAGCGCTCGCCGACCATCACCGTGTCGCCGGGATCGATCGGCGTGCCGAGCGGCACTTCGGCGCGGTAGGAGCCCTCGGGTCGATTATGAGTCAGCATGACCGCATCGCGTTTGGCACGCGGCGAGAAACCGCCAGCGATGGCCACCGCGCTCTCGACGGTCATGTTCGGCACGTAAGGATACTGGCCGGGTGCCGCGACTTCGCCGAGAATGAAGAACGGACGATAGGTCTCGATCTCCACCGCCACCGACGGCTCGCGGATATAGCCATTGCGCAGGCGACCGGTGATGGCAGCGGCGAGCGACGCCGGCGTCATCCCGCGCGCAGACACGCGGCCGATCAGCGGCATGGTGATCGCGCCACCGGCATCGATCGCATAGGAATTGGTGAGGCCTTCCTGCCCGTAGACCACGACGCGCAGCTTGTCGCCGGCATCGAGCTTGTATTGCGCATCATATTTCGATGCGGGCGCGGCATAGGCGACGGGAGGGCCCGAGCGGTTGTAAGCGAGCGTGTCGAGCGTCGTCGGCGCGGCAACCACGGCAACGGGGCCGGGTCTGCGCATGCAGCCGGTCATGGCCAGGGCCATGGCGGCGACGATCAAAGGCAGGCGTAACGCGCGAAATACAGGCACTGGACTCATCCCTCATAGAGACAGTCCGGTTGTGGGCCCTTATGGTTAACATTGGGTTGCCAACACCGTTCAAAGCCATGCAAAAGCCCGCCTCCGGCTCTGCCGGAAACGGGCTTTTTATAGGTGTTTATCTGCGTTTAGGCGGCCGCGCCGACCCCGATGGGACAGCTCACGCCGGTGCCCCCGAGGCCGCAATAGCCGCCTGGATTCTTGGCGAGATACTGCTGGTGATAGTCCTCGGCAAAGTAGAATTTGTCGATCGGCGCAATTTCCGTCGTGATCGAACCGTAGCCCTTGGCGTCCAGGGCCTTCTGGAAGGCGGCCTTGGAATCCTGCACCGCCTTCATCTGCGCATCGGAGAACGTGTAGATCGCCGAGCGATATTGCGTGCCGACATCATTGCCCTGCCGCATGCCCTGGGTCGGATCGTGATTTTCCCAGAATGTCTTCAGCAGTCGCTCGTAAGAGATCTTCTTCGGATCGAACACCACCAGCACCACTTCGGTGTGGCCGGTCAGACCCGAGCAGGTTTCTTCATAAGTCGGGTTCGGCGTGAAGCCGCCTGCATAGCCGACCGCGGTCGTATAGATGCCGTCGCCGAGCTCCCAGAATTTCCGCTCCGCACCCCAGAAACAGCCGAGCGCGAACACGGCCTGTTCGAGACCGTCGGGATAGGGCGGCAGCAATTTGCTGCCATTGACGTAATGGGTGCTCGCCGTCGGTATCGGAGTATCACGGCCGGGCAGTGCATCGGCCGCGGTGACCATGGCGACAGGTTTGCGCATGAACAGCATCGATCGTCTCCTGCGTTTTTCTTCACCCTTATATGGGTATCTTCGCGAAAACCGGCAGGGTGTTACGCCTCCGAGATGCCGCACGGCTGCCGCAAGGAATCCGCATCAATTTCGCGAATAACCGATCAAGGGACGTCGCGGACGGCACAGCAGCATCAGCAGAATGCCGACAATCCCCATCACCGCCCAGGCCGGCTGATCGAGCAGCAATTTGACGCCAGCGCGCAGCCACGGCGCATCGGCATCGATCATGCTGAGGAAGCTGCGTTGGCTGGCCTGATTGATATCGTTCCAGAATTCGCCGAGTTTGGTCAGCCGCAACGCCTGATCGGCAATCGAGCGGGCGCCGTCATAGACCAGGAACACGAACCCCGCGGCCAGCACCAACAGCCCAATCAGGCGGAAAAAACCGCGGATCATCCGAATCCCCTCAACTCGCGTCTCCCCCGGCAATACTGGCCGGAGTCGAGAAATTCAACTGTTCCAGCCACTTAACCCGCCCCGGCAGCGCATTTGTCGCGCGACAGCGCTTCCGGAAGTCGTTGACGCTGCAAAACACGGCCTCTATAAGGATCGCCAAAGGCGGTGGGCGCGATCCCGCCGCCGCTGTTCTTTGAGCGGCGCGCCCTTAAGAGTGATTGCCGCTCCGGGGATAGCATTTCAGGAACACCCCGGAAACAGATCAGCGTTGGCCGCAAAGGGCGGCAAACGTCAATCAGCCCGGCGCCCGGATGGGTCGCTGCTGAAGGATATTTGAGAATGGCCAATACGACCTCCGCCAAGAAGGCGACCCGCAAGATCGCGCGCCGCACCATCGTCAACAAGTCGCGCCGCACCCAGATGCGCTCGGCCCTCCGCACCGTTGAAGACGCCATCAAGACCGGCGACGTCAACGCAGCGAAGGAAGCGATGAAGGCCGCCGAGCCTGCCCTCATGAAGGCCGCTCAGCGCAACATCGTTCACAAGAACCTGGCCAGCCGCAAGGTCTCGCGCCTGACGCACCAGATCGCGAAGCTCGCTCAGTAAGCGACACGCCGAATATGATTTCGAAAAGCCCGGCCTTCGCGCCGGGCTTTTTGTTTGCGCGATGATCATGGCGCGCAAGAACCGGCGACGGCTCGCGTAGCGATCGCCATGTGACGTAATGACATCAGCAGTTTCGATGACACCTAAGCCTGCCGAACGAAGCGTCGGCGCGCATCGCGACATGTCGCAATGACGCCACAGCGGGAACGCAATGGTTTGGCTGCG
>NZ_JBIISY010000152.1:0-15326 GCF_044340795.1 Tardiphaga sp. | reverse complement strand
ACAAATGCGCCAAACATTCGTCCGGCGTTCTATGCTTTTGAAGCAACCTATGCGGTGACCGCAAGATCGATGGTCGCGTTCGGCCTGATCCCGCAGCGCCTGCAATCAAGGTCGTTGGCCGAACGTGCTGTACCGCCGCATGCCGAGGCGCTCAGCCCGAAGGCCATCACACAAGGACATCAATCATGGATGCGATGGAAGCAAAATCGGTTGCGGCGCTGCCGGTCGGCGCGGCGTGGCAATATGAACCGAAATGGGACGGCTTTCGCTGCCTCCTGCAGCGACGCGGCGGCGCGGTCTCACTGACCTCCAAGTCGGGACAGGACCTCGCGCGCTATTTTCCCGAAGTCGCGGACGCAACAATGAAGCTGCCCGAACGTACGTTCCTGCTCGATGGCGAGCTGGTTATTCCGCAGGGCAAGCACCTTTCTTTCGAGAGTCTTTTGCAGCGGATCCATCCGGCCAGATCACGGGTCGCCAAACTGTCCGTCGAGACACCCGCGCGCTATCTCGCATTTGATCTCTTGCAACGCGGGCGCAAAGACTTGGCAAGGCAGGATCTCTCTTTTCGCCGTCCGGCCCTGGTCGAATTCGCCGAGCGATGTTTCGCTAACACGTTGTTCGTGCTTTCGCCGGCGAGCCTGAACATTGCTGACGCGAAACGCTGGCTGAAAGCCGCCGGCGGCGGAAGCGATGGTGTGGTCGCGAAGCGTCTCGACCTGCCATACCAGTCCGGCAACCGGGAAGGGATGCAGAAGGTCAAGCTGATCCGTTCGGCCGATTGCGTCATCGGCGGCTTTCGCTATGCCGAAACTATGATCGGCAAACGCAAGGTCGTCGGATCGCTGCTTCTTGGGCTCTATGACGGCAGCGAGCTTCACCACGTCGGGTTCTCATCGGGACTGAAAGCGTCCGAGAAGCCGGAATTGACCGATCGCCTCGAAGCGATGGTGGCGGACGAGTTTCACGGGAAAGACCCCGGGAGGGCCGAGCCGATGGTCGACCAAACGCTCGGGTCTCTGGGTGCCCGTCGTGCCACGGCTGGTCGTCGAAGTCTCCTATGATCACTTCACCGGCGGCCGGTTCCGGCACGGCACGGCGATCATGCGCTGGCGGTCCGACAAACGGCCGGATCAGTGCACCATGGATCAGCTGCACCAGAGATCCATTCTGCCGGATCGCCTGTTTCGGTCTATGTGATCGATCGACCAGCACCGCGGCGCTGCTGAGACATTTTCGCAGGTCGGATCAGGAACAGGGACGCCAATTGCCGCTTCCATCCGTAACGGAGATGAACCAATGGCGCATTCGCAGGACGTTGGGTCCGACCCGAAAAAGCAGCAGGGCAAGCCGGACGACGAAGGTCACCGCCTTCCCCCTGATGATCCCGACACGGCCATGGACGATACGGATCGCAATTCCGACGAGGTGATCCGGCCGCAGGACAAGAGCGATGAAGGAGCCGAGCGATGACCAAGATGCCGCCCATTCCCGACGAGCAGCGCAGCGATAAAGGGCCTGGATCAGACCCGGCGAACTCGGCGAAGGATGCCATCCCGGGCCGTGAGAATTTCGATCAGCAAGGCCATCACGGCAACATCAAGCAGAATACGACCAATCAGGGTCACCAGCAGGATCGATGATGACGGACAGACATTCGGACACCGACCGCCTCGGCAGGCCCGGCTCGTCGCAGCACGACCGCAAACATCCGGACAAGGCGAGCAGCCACGACAAGTCCTCGGTAGCCGGTGCGCGCACGAGCGGGCCCGAGTCGCGCGTCTCGGGCGGTGGCGGCGAGTGCGACAAGCATCATTCGCATGATCCGCACGCAAAAAGCTGAAACGCGGAAAGAGGGTTCGCTTGTCTGAACATCGCATCGCGGAAGAGCCGCGCGCCATGCTTGTCGAGATCGCCGAGTCGGTCTGGATCGCGGAATCCTCGCCAATCCATGCAGCGGGAATGCCGTTACCGATCCGGATGACGGTGATCCGCCTGGCGTCCGGCGAACTCATCCTCCATTCGCCGGTGCGATACTCCCGCGCCTTGCACGCGGAGCTGGAGGCTCTGGGGTCGATCCAATACCTGCTCGCGCCCGATATTGCGCATTGGACATTCATTAAGGAATGGCAGGAAGTGCTGCCGCGGTCGCAGGTCCTCGCCGTGGAGGGTCTGCGAAAGCGCCATCAGGTTCGCCAGTCCGGCCTGCGGATCGATGTGGAATTGACCGAGCAGCTTCCTGAGGCATGGGCCGCCGACCTTGATGCCGTATTGATCTCTGCGCCGCCATTCGTCGAACTGGCCGTGTTCCATAAAGCGAGCCGGACTCTCGTTCTGACCGACCTGGTGCAGAATCTCGACCCGCACCGCATGCCGGCCGGGCCGCGTCTGCTGGCACGCTTGCTAGGCATCGTTGCGCCAAGCGGGCGAGCGCCAATCTATCTCCGCGCGCTTCTGCAACTCTGGCATCGGCGCACGCGCCCGGCTGCCGAGCGGTTGATCGCAATGTCGCCGGAGCGGGTCGTTTTTAGTCACGGAATGTGGTTTGCCGACCATGCCACCGAGCGCCTTCGGCGGTCGTTGTCCTGGCTGCTGCGCGACGACTCGCCCGTGCTGGCGCGGTCGCGCGAGATGGCCGGCTTGCGCATCGTCGTTACGGGCGCATCAAGCGGGATCGGCCGCGCTACCGCGCTCGTCTTTGCGGCGAAGGGGGCCTCCGTCACGCTGGCAGCGCGGCGCGCGCATATCCTGCACGCTCTGGCTGAACAATGCGCCGAGCTCGGCGGCCGCGCGCTGGTTTGCCCGACCGATGTCACCGATGCCGCGAGCGTGGCGACCCTTGCCGACAAAGCGGTCGATGCTTTTGGTGGCATCGATGTCTGGATCAACAATGCCGGGACGGGTGTGTTCGGCCCGTTCCACAAGGCCGACATCGAATTGCATCGGCAGACCTTGAACGTCAATCTGCTCGGCGCGGTGCATGGCGCGCATGCGGCTCTGCCCGTGTTTCTGCGGCAGCGGCGCGGTGTTCTGATTAACAATATCTCGCTCGGAGGCTGGGCGCCCACCCCCTACGCAGCCGCCTATACGGCCAGCAAGTTCGGTCTGCGCGGCTTCACGGCAAGCCTCAGGCAAGAGATGGGCAATCACCCCGACATCCGCATATGCGCGGTGTTTCCATCAATGATCGACACGCCCGGCTTCGTCCACGGCGCGAACGTGTCCGGCAAATCGCTCGATCCCGGCCCGTTCCTGTACCGTGCCGACGACGTCGCGCGCACGATGCTCGCCGTGGTGCGACGTCCGCGTGACGAGGTGGCCGTGGGATGGCCCGCCCGCGCCGGGCAACTTTCATATATCGCCATGCGCGGCACGACCGAGCGATTAATGGGTTACGTCTTCCGGTTGCTGCTTTCGCGCGCCAAGGCGGCGCCGGTGACGCCGGGCGCATTGCTCACGCCGACCGATGCCGGCATATCCGCCGATGGCGGCTGGCTCGCGCGGAAGCAGCTTCCGTCCGCTGGCACGCTGACGAAGGTTGGTATCGCCGCCGCCATTGGCATTGCCGTATTGGCCGGCACCGGCGCCCTCGCGCGGCGAACGCCGCGCCAACGGCGGGGCCGTCCTCGCTGATACCGGGTCTGTCCGGCAAAGTACCAAGGATCGTCTCTTTGATCGTGCTCTGGTCCGTCGTGTCCGGATCCGAGGGCTTCGCCAAACAAAAGTATGCGGCGCACATTGTGCGCCAAGCCAAAATCACTATCCTGTAGTGCCCAGCCTGCTCCCTGAACGATTAAGTGATATGTAGGCGTGTGAATCTAAAAGGCAACGCGCTTGAACTCGACTATGGCGCCTCTTGTCCTCAGGGTAACGAGAGACTCCATTCGTCTGTTTCTCAAGTCTTGATGTCGTCTGGAAGCTTTCCGCCGTTCGCGGCCAGCTTGGCCATCACCTGCTTGTGAAGCCAGATGTTCATCGTAGCCGAGTCGTTCGTGTCGCCCGAATAGCCGAGCTCCTTGGCAAGCTCCTTGCGTGCCGACAGGCTCGAATCGATGTCGAGAGCCTTCATGAGATCGACGATCGACGTCTTCCACTCTAGCTTCTCACCCTTCGCCGCGACGGCCTTGTCGAGGATCGGAGCGACATCGACGTTCGAGGCGCTGCCAGTTGGTGCAGTCGAAGGCGCGGTGGCTGAGGGCGACGATGCCTGAGACGACGCTTTGTCCTGCGCGGCAGATGCCGCTCCGCCGGCCGGCGCCGCTTCCGCGTGACTGAAGATGGCACCCATGATCTTTCCGAAAATGCTCATTTTGCTCTCCAATGATATGAAAAAGACGCCGCGGCCGAGCCGCGGCGTCCATCAAGGTTTACGCGTCATGCCGCTTCTGCGTTCACCGCCGACAATGCCAGCTTCGAAAGCGCATCGTCGGTCTTCTTTTCTTCCGCGAGGGTTTGATCCAGCAGCTTGACGGCATCCTTCAGTCCAAGGGTCTGCGCCCAGGTCCGAAGGGTGCCGTAGCGGGAGATCTCATAGTGCTCGACGGCCTGTGCGGCTGCGAGAAGGCCCGGGTCCAGAGCCGGTGTGTCGGCGTACTCGTCCATGATTTCCTTGCCTTCATCGAGGATGCCCTCGATGGCGTCGCACTTCTTCCCGCGCGCAGCCTTTCCGAGGCTTTCGAAAATCTGTTCGAGACGTTCGATCTGCACCTCCGTCTCGGCTTGATGCTTTTCGAAAGCCGCGCGCAGCTCGTCGGAAGCGGCGGCTTTGGCCATCTTCGGCAGGGCTTTGTAGATCTGCTTTTCGGCGTAGTAGATGTCCTTGAGGGTGTCGAGGAATAGATCGTTGAGGTCTTTATCAGCCATCGCGGCCTCCCATGCTTCTGACGCCGCTGAAACGCGGTATTCCCGTCCAGGTTCCAAGGATTCGCTAGTGCGGATCGCGCCATAAATCCGGGAGGTCAGCCAGTGGGACGAGATCGATCTGCTCAGTGTAGCGGGTGCGATAGATCGTCATGAGGGCATCGTGCCCATCGTCCGACGAACTGCAAAGGGCGTCCTCTACGACGACCGTCCGGAAGCCGAGCTCCACGGCGCTCAGCACCGTCGACAACACGCAGACGTCGGTCTCAGCGCCGGTCACGATGACAGTGTCGATCGCTCTTTGGTGAAGGCGAGCGGCGAGGTCGGTGCCTGCAAACGCCGAATAGCCCGGCTTGTCCACGACATGTCCCGGCGGCACCATGCGGGCCAAGGGCCCGATGAGATCCAATTGATCCGGCGGAAGGCGGTCGCGGGTAGCTCGCTCCCATCGCTTGAAATACTGCCGCCAACGGCCGGGGCGTTCGTCCGCGGATCGGGGCGTTATGAAACGGGTGAACACGTTCCGGGGCGGGTTCAGTTCTGCGGTCGCCACGATGCCCGGCAAGACCCTCGCCATCCAGGGCGTCTCCCACATTCCGCCGCGGGCGAAGATCCGCTGCATGTCCACGCACAGATGAACGGCATTCCGGATGGGGGCCCGTGATACTTCGGCAGCCATTCAGGAGCCTCCGGAATGATGTGCCGTCCGAGGATGCCGGTCGTGCAGGAACGTCGCGAGCTCCGTGCGGAGATCGGGCGAAGCGGCCATCACCCGCTCAAACAACTGCTCCTGGAAGTCCCGAGGCAAGGTGGGCCACAGTTCGATGGCTGCTTGCCCGAGCGTCATCGCTGCCTTGGTCTCGTCCATGATCATCTCCTTTCGCCGGAAATGGACAAATTTGAGCTTCGTTCCGGCAGCTGCGGAGCTTCGCTTTCCCGTACTTCGCATCTAGACTGACGGCGTCGCAGTTCGGAAATCATGATGCTCTTGCTCGTCGCCTTTGGGGCTTTGATCCTGCTCACGGCCTGGCTTCCCATGGTGCTGAAGGAAGCGCCGCTTTCGCTGCCCATCGTCTGCATTGCCATCGGCGCAGCAGCATTCTGGTCCTTTCCGGAAATCCCGGTGCCGCACCTTCCCGCCGAACTTCCTCTGGTCGAGAAGATGACCGAGTTCGTGGTCATCATTTCGCTCATGGGGGCCGCCTTGAAGATCGACCGCAAGCTCGGGTGGCGAAGATGGATCACGACGTGGCGGCTGCTTGCGATCGCGATGCCACTCACGGTCGCCGCGTTGTGGGCTTCCGGCTACGCGTTGCTCGGGCTGTCTGGCGCATCCGCACTCCTACTGGCCGCTGTTCTGGCACCCACGGATCCGGTCCTTGCGAGCGACGTATAGGTGGGGCCGCCGAAGTCGGGAGAGGAAGACAGCCTCATTATCGCGCTCGATGTCGAGGACATCGCGGCACGATTGGGTGCCAAGAAGTCCAGACCTACGCGACGGTGCAGGGCGCGTTGGATGCGATCGACAGGGAAAAGCCGTCGGTCGCGGTGCTCGACATCAACCTTGGCGACGCGAACGGCTTCCCGGTCGCGGATCGCTTAGCGCAACTAGGTGTGCCATTCTTCTTTGCCAGCGGTTACGGCGAGCAGGCGCAAATGCCTTCGGACCACCGTTCGCGGAAGATGGTGCAGAAGCCGTACACGGTTGAAAATCTGGCGCGGGCTTTTGCGACCGTCTTCGGCATAAAAAACGAAGGCCAGAGCACGTAGTCTAGCGTTTCTAACTGACCGCGTGAGCGGATAATCTCCGGTGCAATTCACGCACCGTCGAGGACACCCGCGGCCCGCAGGTCTGCCCGGACTTGCTTCACGCCTCGGAATGCCAAGCCGAGATCCAGAGCTTTCCGCTTCACGCTCGAAGACGAGCGCCTGAGCGCCGCGGTCGCCCGAACAAGCGACGCGCCCGAGGCTGCAAGTTCGCGCAGTCGTGTCTCGTCCTGATCGGTCCAAAGCTTGTTCGCATTTCTTGGCATGGCGTCCTCGAGTTTCGTTCGGGCACCAACGTCGAAGTGGAAATAATGTTCAGCGCGAAGCACCACGCGAGGCTCTTGCGCTCTGCGAAACCCCAGATCGTCGTCCCCGTACTTCGTATCGAAGAGGGCACCATTACAAACGATGCGGACCGAACGAAGGCGCGTGAACTGATGGCGCGGGCGGAGAGGATGGCACCTGGAAAAGAGAGGGATGCGATGATTAGGAAAGCCGAAGGCTGGCTCGCTCCACGGAGCCACCGAAGCCGAAGCAATCGCGGGAGTGAAGTAGCCGAGAGGTCAGGAACCGGTTCGGGCTATGCGAGTTTTGCACGGTAACGCAGCATCGCGGAGAGCAAGATGGCAACGAATAAACCGACCGGTGATAATGCTCGCAAGGGTACCGTTAGGAAGCGGAGCCAGACCAAAACAACCATGGGCGGCGCATCGACCTGGACCAAGCGAGACCGCAGCACCGGGGAATTCATGGCCGTGAAGAAGGTTGCCAAGAAGGCCGCGAAGAAGACGACTGCCAAGAGCGCGGCCGCGAAGAAAACGACGGCCAAGAAGACGACCGTAGCGAAAAAATACAAGGGCGTCCGGCGCGAGAAGAAGTGACGCGGGGAGACGACGACCTTCCCGTTAGCTCATCCGCGCTTTCTTGACGGCGGCCTCAAGCTTCCGCTTCTCGGCCTCCCAACGTCTGCTCTCGTCACGCTCGCCGCGATCAAGTTCGTCCCGTGAAGCCGCGAATTCTGCCAATTTGCCCTCATGATCGGTTTGAGCGGACTCGAGCCGAGCCTCGGCTTCCGCAACGGCAGCCGCGCGCTTGCGGAGGGCCTCGGCGCGCTTTGCTTCTTCCCTACGATCGTTTTCCCGCCGTTTCCGCTCCTCTCGCTCGTGTGCCGCAGAGGCCTTCTTTGCTTCAGTCGCAGACGCCTTCCGAGCAACTGGTTGGTTAGGCCGAGGCCTTCGATTCGATTTTGATCGGCTGTCTGCGGAAACCAGATCATCCGGTAGCTCGGACGTCTCGGCGAATGGCTTCGTTGATCCGACAGGGCGCTTCAAGACGATGCCGGGATGCTTCATCGCCAACTTCACAGTGTCGGCGTCTTGGACCTCCTTGGCAAAGTTTTGGTGAAAGAGGTTTGAGTGGGCGCCCCACGCCGCCAAGGCCGCTTTCATCGACGGGGCGGCGATCGCAAGGTCGAAGAATCCTATCGAGGTGACATAGACCTTGAGCTTCCTTGGCATGTTCAATCGCAGTCGGGACAGGCGTCTCCAAGGCCGTCCAGAACATCTTCAACGGCCGAGACGCGCTCTTTCTTCTTCTTGCCGGGAAACTTGCGGTGTTCTGCAAGATCACGCGCATAGTCGAGAGCGTGCTGGCTGTGGCGAAGCCGCATGTAGCCATGATCCGGACATGGCGCGATCGCGTGGGCCTCAACGAGAAGATCGGTCGCCCACGTTTCCAGAGTTTCCTTTTTCTTTGTTTTGGCGGGCATGATTCAACCTTTTCTCGCTTTCGGAATCTTCGCGTTCAACGGCACGGATTTGAAGATAACGTCGCCTATGACATGCCTCTCGGGAGTGACGATACTCTCGGCGACGAAGCGGATGGGATCGCACCAATCCTGCCCCAATGGGTCGATCTGCGTTGCAATATTGCGGGCGTCGGCCTCCGTCTTGGCCGGAACGAGGGCCGTCTGCAGGCTGGGTTTCAAGTAATCGACGGCCGCTGGAGTAATTCGGAACAGCCGATGCGTTTCCGCAACGACCATTGCGGGCAGGGACATCTCAACCGGGTCGTCTTCGTCCGTCATCTTTTGGCCGATCGCTTGGTGGTGATCACGCGAAAGCCTGCCTCAGGAAATTTCCCGGGGCAGGCGCCATTCCGGATCGGGTGTGCAGGTCTCCGTCCTGGCTTCGCGGCGATAATCGCGGGCCGCATCGCGCAAGTTTTTCTTCAGCTCGGGATCAGCGGTCTGAGCGGCGATCCCCTCGGCGCGCTCCGCTTGTGCCAAAAGTCCTTCTTTGGTCACGACGATCCTCCACCCGCATCATCTCGTAGCTCGTCGTTTAGTTCCGAAGCCTCCGCTTTCGTGAGATGGTCTCCCGTGGGATCGGGTTGATGAGCCTGTTCGCTCAAGGTCTTGAGATAGGATGCCTGCGCGCCCGTCATCGGGTCGCTTCCGGAAACCCAATCCTTCGGGTCTTTCTGCGTATTGTCGGCCATTGGAAAACTCCTTTCACCGCCAACACCAAATCTCACCAATCGTTCCCTTTATGTTCTGGCCCGAGGGCTCTCTCCGTTCGCATGGGAGCGCTCCGCGAAATTGATCTTGGTTTTCGCGGTGGATGGGTGCCCAAGCGGTGACGGCGCGATATCCGCATCGGGTTCGATGGTTGCCAAGCCGAGGAATTCTCGGGCACGTCTCTCTCGGCAACCATCCGTCACGAGATCCGTCTCGCAGCGGGGAAGACCGAGCCCCCGCACGCGACGAAATGGCCAGAGATGTTTTTGCAGATGTCACCGACGCGGCAGCGACCTGGCGACGCATGGCGCTTCTAAAAGCGAGCGTGCGAACGAGGTACATTTGTGGATTGCGGGCGATGCCTCGCGGAAGTCGCCCACAATCTCGAACCGGATCGATCAATCGATGATCTGAACAACGCGGCGAGAGCGCGGATCCAACAACACCGTGCGGTCGTTCACCACGGTGTAGCGATATTCGCGAGCCGAGGCGTATTCATCCGGAACGTCGTAATAGGTCACGCCGTCCGAAGGCAGGACGGTGCCCACCGCGACAGGCTCCGCATAGCTGTAGGAACGGATACGGCGATCAACGACGTAGCGCTGGAAGCGCGGACGATCATCGACGCCGAGAACACCCGCAACACCGCCGACGACGCCACCAACGGTCGCACCGACAACGGCGCCGACCGGACCGGTGGCCCGCTCACCGTCACGTGCGCCGCGCTCGATGCCGCCGGGAACGCCTTGCGCCATCGCGACCGAAGCGGAGGCCAGAAGCGCCGCCGCAGCAACAACAGTCTTCATGCGAATAGACATTGAAATCTCCTGAGGATGATTGCCCGGCATCACAAGCTCGGCTGCGACAAACTGTTCCTGAGCGGCAAGGCCCGCGTCGAAAGCAGGCGAGGCACAGGTGCGCAAGGTTTTGGGGCTGTTCAGCGAGGGGGAAGGTCAGCGAGACGGGGTTATCGGATCGTTAGTGGGAAGATCATCGCTCCGGCAACCAGAACTCCCGAGTAGACCAACAAGGTCAATGCGAAGAATGCCTTCTCGATAAGCGCCAACGTCATCCCCTAAACCGAGAACCAATCGGCGGCCAATTCGCGAGGACGGCCATTGTTCCGGATTTGCACGTCGGGGAGAGGGATCAGCGATGATTGCCCAACTGGGCCGACAACGCTTCCGTCAGGCGTCGGTCGAGGTCCGCCGTGCGTACCGCAATCGGTTGCTTGAAGACGTTGCCGTCCGCCACGATCGACCGATCCTCACCAAACGCCATCTCCGTGATGTTGCAGTCCTCGAAAGTGCAGCCGGTGAACGCCAGGTGCTCGGTCTGCTCGTCGATCAACACTTCGCATTTGACGAACTCGCATTTGTCGTATCGCGTGAACAGACTGCGCCCGCGGAAGTCCAGGCATCTCGCCTGAAAGCGCTCCTCGAATATCACGCGCTCTTCGAAATACTGACCCACGCAACACGTCCTTACTCATCGACCAAGGCGGATCGTAACCGAAGATCGTCAATGAAACCGCTCATCCGCACGACCGGCCGACGATCAAAAATGAGTTCCCGCGCGACCAGCCGTTGACTCGTTCGTTGCCGTTTTGTTCTATACGGGAAAATCGAAAGCCGCAACGATGAATATCGACGGAATTGTCAGCAAAATCAACCATATGAAGAAGCAGGTCAAGCGCCAGCGGGCCGATATCCTGAGCCTCGAGCGGGCCGGGATCGATACCGCCGCAGCCGAGCTTCTGCTGGGGCGGATGATGGCCAAACTCGGCGGCCTGCAGGACCAGCGCGAGGGGCTTTCTCACGCGCCGAACCTGCGCAAGCGGAAAAGCCATCCACGGCACGCCGTCCTACCGCCGCGCATAGATGCCGTCTCCGCATTGATCCGACCATCGCACACGGGAGCGAGCCATGGACGCACTGAACATGAACATCGCGCGCACCCGACGCGACATCCGCCACCTCGCGCGGCAGATGCAAGCCCGCATTGATGCCGACGAAGACTGCACCGAACCCGCCCAGCAGATCATGCGCGCGCAGGCGGACTTGCGTTTATATCTCGAACGACGCGAGAGGCATCTCTGATGTCGCAGCATGGGACAGAGGCGAAACCCTACACGGCCGAGGATCTCGCTCGCGCTTTCGCGTCAGTATTCGGGAACGGCGAAGAAGACGTTTAGGCCGCAGCAAGCAATGGGTTTTTGACTTTATTGCTGGGGCGCCGCTATTGGCGCAAAGCGGCCTTCGGCGCGGTAGCCCTTCCGATGACGCACGGCTGACTATGGTACTCAAGATGACGGAGCACCAAAATGCCACTCGGAAAGCAAGCGAAGACCTCTGAGCTCAGGCCCAACGTGGCGATGGGCAAGATCCTCCAACCAGGCCGGCACATCCTCATAAGCAAGGTCACAGTGTTCCTAGATCTCGCGGGCAACGTCAGCCGTGACATCTCGCGACCAGTTCTCGGTAGTGTTGAAGGCTACAATGGAGAGAGGGTCAGAATACTCGCCGCGCATCAGGTCGGTGATAACCGTCTCGAGGTCAGTGCCGTTGATGTCGGCTTCTCGCCAGACACAGCCTCCTAGAGTATGGCAATCGACAACGAGATTGGACTGTATCGTGGATGCCGGCCGCCACCACGGATCGGCTCCATCCTGAACGCATGACGCGACTCCGCAACTGAACGGCCGACTCAAGAGGCGTGGAACCGATTCGTTCCGGGGTAGTATGGAACCGGTTGAAGAGATGCGGGTTTCGCAGATTGCCGCAGGTGCGGTGCTAGGGCGATCGAGCTATGGCGACAAATAAACCAACGGGCGACAACGCTCGCAAAGGCGCGGTCCGTACGCGCAGCCAGACGAAGACCGCCAGAAGCGGCGCCTCGACATGGACGAAGCGCGACAAGGAGTCAGGCGAGTTCATCGCTATTAAAAAGGCGCCGAAGAAAGCTGCTGCAGCGAAGAAGACCGCCAAGAAGACGACGGCGGCAAAGAAGTTCAAGGGCGTCCGGCGCGAGACGAAGTAATGGTACAGCCTTTCGGCGCGCGATCAAGTATCAAGAAGCGATCAGTGGTCATAGGCGGACGCAAAACAAGCGTCAGTCTCGAAAACGACTTTTGGGAAGAAGTTAGAAATATAGCTCAGAGCAAAGACCAGAGCGTTGTCGATTTTGTCGCGGACGTCATTAAGGGCTACGAGGGGCACAACGTGTCCTCGGCACTGCGTTTGTCGGTGCTTGAGCACTATCGTCGCAAAACGGAAAACTGAAGCGGCTTGATGCGATTGTCATCGATGCTGGCCATCCAGCGTTGTGCATGCCCGCGGGTTACGAATACGCCGACGAGTTGCTCGATCTCACCATGAGGCCAGTAGACATCGATCACATAGCGATTCGGCAGCAACCGCCGAACCTTATAGTGCGGCATGTCAGGCGGCGCGAAGCCATCCATGGTCATACCTGCAAAATGACGTGGGGGCCGGGCTTGTCTTCCAGGCAACCCGCCACCCTCTCTCGGGCGTCGGTGGACCCTTTACGCTCCAACCATCGTAACCCGATCGCAAGTTGCCGAAGGTCGCGTCGATCGCTTGACCCGATAGGTACGGACCGCGCTCGACGAAGAACATCGGCAGCGTGAGTACGCAATGCTTGTGTGGCGTCCGGCATGTTTTGCCCTTTCTGGGATCATCAACGGGAGACGGAAAACGCCGCAAGGGGATCGAGAGCACGGAGGTTCGCTTTAAGTTTTCTAGTGCCAGCGAGCGCGATACCTTCGCGCCGCGCAATCTTGGCGACGGCGGACGTTTTGCGATTGAGAGCAGCGGCGGCGCGAACCACGGATGCGCCCTGCGCTGATAGTTCCTTGAGCTTGGATATGTCTGAAGCCGTCCAGCTCCTGCTTGTGACATGCGTCTTCATTGCATCCTCCAACGTCGGAGACATGCTAGGCATTCACTCTACATCCGTCTGAACGGAAGCCGGCATAACGAAGTTTTTTTTGATCAGTCTAGACTAGTTCTGAAGCTCCGGAGGCAGCACGCTATGCGAGCTGATCTGAGCCGCCTCTGTTCCCGAGTCGTCCAACACCACTATTCGCAGAGGTACGCGAGCCTTGTCGTCTCGCATCGCTTCGTAGATCATCTCTATGACCGTTAGACGGGCGTCTTCCTTCGCTGCATTCAGATCAGCGTAGTCGGAACCGTTGTCGTCAAGAACTCTGGCGCCATCGAAGTGCTCAATATTGAGGAAGTAACGAGGCATCTCAGGCATCTCCGTAGCTACATCTCAGCTACGCTTCTCATTCTGTCAGGTTTCTAAAGGATCGTCGCCGATGATCACCTTATAGTGCCCTGCAACATCAGCGTAGCAGTCGCACGCATTATCTCGAAGCTTCTTGCCGTCCTTGATGCGAATAGTTCCGCGACTATACTCCAGCATTCCGTCTCGCTGTAAGGTTTGCGCTACCTCCCCGACGCTGGTCCGGCGCACACCCATCATTTGGGCAAGAAATTCTTGGGTGAGCGGCAGTTCGTCGCCTGCAATATCCTGCATGCGTGCGAGCCATTTGCATATGCGTTCCCTGACCCGGTGTACGGCATTACAGGCACCTGTCTGCTGAGCCTGGCCGAAAAGGAATACTTCGTACCCGGTAAGGGCCTTCCTGAGACCTGGCAATTCCAGAGCTAGATCACGAAGCCGATAAAGATCGATGACCGATGCTTCGCCGGACATCTGAACCAACACGCTATTCAATGAAACTTGATCGTTCAGAGCCTGAGCAGCTCCGAACACGCCGTCGTTGCCGACGATAGCGGTCTCCACGGCACCGCCGCCGGGCAGCTCAACTACGAAAGAAAAGACGCCGCTATGTGGAAAATATACTTTTGAGATTTTGCTCTGCGGTTCCGACAATCGTTCCCCGCGCTCTAGGCGAACGATTGAGAGGTGCGGCTGGATACGGCCTCTTTCATTATCTGTAAGGCGTGCCAGAATCTGGTTCTGGTACGTCACGACGATCTCCCGGCTATAGAGCCCGAAAGGCCGGTGAGTTGCCCCAGCGTTCTGCACCAGACTCGTCTTCGATTGGCCGGGCCTGCTTTATCAATCGATCGCGCTCGATGCCGGGACGCATCCGCTGCCTCGGGGCGTCTCAGCCTCGCTCGATCGATCGAGATATCTCGCCTGTCTTGATGCTGAGATATACGCGGTCTCATGCGCATATTCTCTTCCTGTTGGAGGAGGGCGGGAGCGCGGTGAGGCGTTCTCATCACCGATAGGTGCCACGTGCGGTGCGGTGATGTTCCACAGTCGATATCCATTCCCCCGCTATGTCCAACGGTTTTTGTTTTTTTATTTTCGGAACTAATCTAGCGATTGAGCCAGCTGATGTTGCTGTACCTGATGTTTTCCGTGGCCAGCTAGGGCGTAACCGATATCGCTCCGAAAATCGATATCGCCGAGGAGTGCGCCGGCAGGTGACCAATTGGTCTGACTATTCCGAGCGTCTGGTAATGATGATCGGAGCCGACGTGCGCCCTTGCATCAAATAGCTGATGACCTCTTTGCACTCTCGGCAACGGAAGGCGCGCACCTCGCCCCGGCCTTTTGCCTCTCGTCCAATCGACACTAGATCACGCCTCTGGCTACAGGCTGGGCATGGAACAAGGCTCGCGGAAGACACGTCGCTCCTCATAACTGTTATGCAGGGTTGTAGACTTTCGTCTAACGTGGCCACGGGTCCGCCGTCTGTGCGGTATACGACATAATGACAGGTAAAATCGCACTGTGATCGTCGGGCTTCACCTACTTGAGTGAGGCGGGCTGTCGCACTAGCGCAAGAAGATCGAGATGTTGTTCGCGCATCTAAAGCGCATCTTGCGCCTCGATCGGCTCAGGCTGCGAGGTCCGGGCGGCGCTCGCGACGAGTTCCTGCTCGCCGCCACCGCTCAGAACCTTAGAAAGCTGGCAAAACTGATCCCGCCACCGGCTCCGATGTCCATCTGAACTGGACAGACGCTTGCACGCCGCCCCCGCGCCGGTAGCCAATTCGCTGACTTCTTCAACACAATCGGCGCAAAGCGGACCGAAGCCGGTACTGCCGAAGCGCCCATAGAGGTGCGCGGCGCTAAGATTCGAACACAGCCCTGCAAGTTGCAAAGGCGCCTTCGAG
>NZ_JBIISY010000151.1:0-15335 GCF_044340795.1 Tardiphaga sp. | reverse complement strand
GCGGCGTCAGGATGTCGTCGTCGGTGACAATGGCCATGGTCGGGCACGTGATGCGGTCGTGATATTGCAGGCCGTCGAACGCAAGAATGCCGGCGGCGCGAGCGTCAAGGATCGTCCTGCTCGACGTGTTCGCCGTGGACGCCGCGATATCGCGCTCCAGCTGTTCCTTGTTGTCGCGAATGTAATAAGGCGGATACAGGAACACCGGCGTCGTGCGGTGATATTCCGCCTCGCCCATCGCCATGGCGATGCGACGGCGCAGCTGCATGTTCACTTCCATCAGATTGTCGTGCACCGCCCAGCTGGCATAGAGGACAAGGCTCGCGATCCGCTCCGGCGCGATAGCGGCAAGCACCTGGCCGATGGCGCCGCCGGTCGAATGGCCGACCAGATGCGCCTTCTCGATCTTCAAGACATCCATCAGCCGCAGCAGATCGTCCGCCATCAGCTCGACGCTGTACGCCATTTCGGAGCGCGTGCTCCCGCCGGTGCCGCGATGATCATGCAGGATCACCTGATAGCGTTCGGCAAAGGCAGCAATGTTCGGATTCCAGTAGGAGGCGGTGCCGCCGAGACCGGCGACCAGCAAGACCGGCTCGCCCTCCCCCTTGATGTCATAGTGAATGTCGGCATCGTGAATTTTAGCGAGCGGCATGACACTTCCTTCTCAGCGCCACATCATGCGGCGTTCGATCCAGCCGACGATGGCGTCGAGCACCAGGGCAAGGATCATCAAGGCCAGGATGCCGGCCCAGACGGCGTTCAGATTGTAGAGCGTGCCGGAATAGTAGACGTAGTAACCGAGCCCCTGCTCCGCGGAGATGTATTCGCCGACCACCGCGCCGATCATGGCGAAGCCGACATTGAGGCGGAAGCCCGAGGCGATCCACGGCAGCGAGCCCGGCAGGATCACCATGCGAAAGATCTGCCAGCGGCTGGCGCCGATTGCCTTCAGCATCCGCACATAGTCGTGGTCGATTTCCTTGGCGCCGTCGAAGGACGTGATCATCGCCACGATGAAGGTGATGATGGCCGCAACGGCGATCTTGGATTCGATGCCGATGCCGAACCAGACGATGATGAGCGGCGCCAGCGCAATCTTCGGCAGGCCGTTCATGGCCACCATGATTGGCCGCAGCACCGCCGCCACCGTCGGCGACAGCCACAGCGACAGGCCGGCCAGCGAGCCGAGAATGCCGCCGATCAGGAAGCCCAGCACCGTCTCCTGGGTCGTGACCCAGGTGTCGCGGAGCAGCGTGCCTGATGTCAGCGCCTTGACGAATTCACGCCAGATGCCGGTCGGCTGGCCATAGAGATAGACCTTGATCCACTCGTTGCGGATCGCGACTTCCCACAATAGCAGAAAGGCGCCGATCACCAGCAGCTGATAGAACAGGATACGGCCCTTGCCGATCAGCGCCAGCGGCGACCATCGTCGCCGCGCCGCCAATTTGCCGACCATCGCCCGCTCGGCCAGCACACCCGCGGTTTCGGTGTTCGCCATGTCAGGGCCCGACATAGGCAGTGGTCGCGAGTTCGACCAGGAAGTCGGGGCGAACCAGCGGCGTCTGGATGCAGTAGCGCGCCGGCGGATTTTCCGGGAAGTACTCCTTGTAGACCGCGTTCATGGCGGCATAGTCGGCGAGGTCCTTGAGGAAGATCTGGTTCATCACGACATGCTTCATCGTGCCGCCGCCCGCCTCGATCACCGCCTTGATCGCTTCGAGCACGTAGCGTGTCTGTGCGGCCGCATCGCCCACATGCATGGTCTCGCCATTCGGACCAATGGCCAGCGTGCCGGACACATAGATGAAACCACCGGCCTTGGTGCCGGCGCTATAGGGCGCGAGCGGCGGCGGCGGATTCGGCGGGGTCAGGATTTCGATCGGCATGACGGTCCCTTTGCGATGTGCGTGGTGATCAGGCGGCGCGTTCGACGGCGCAGGCGGCGGCGATGTCGTTGATGGACGATGTCCAGCCGAAGAAGCGCTCGACATTGTAGATCGTGGCTTCCTGGATGAAGTCCGGCCCGGCCTGATAGCAGGCGTCGCGGACCAGCACCGGGAAGTACTCCTTGAAATAGGCATCGCGGATGGTCGACTCGACGCACACATTGGTGGCGACGCCGCAGACCAGCACCGTATCGATCCGGCGGCTGCGCAGGATGCTGTCGAGCTGGGTGCCGGTGAAACCGCTATAGCGCGGCTTTGGGATCACGATGTCGCTGCCTTCCGGCTTCAGCTCCTTGACGAGCTCATAGTCCCACCCGCCCTTGGTAAGCAGCTTGCCCTTCAATTCGGGCCGGCTGCGCATCAGCTTCAGGGAGTTACCTTTCAGCTGATTGACGGAGCCCTCGCCCCCGGCTTCCTTCAGTTCGGTGTCCCAGCCGTTCTGCAGCCAGACCACCTGCACGCCGCCTTCGCGCGACACCCGCACGAGTTCGGAAATGGCAGGTATGACCTGCTGGGTCGGCGCCAGGTCGACACCGAGATGGCTGAAATAGCCACCCGGCGAGCAATAACCGTTCTGCATGTCGACGACGATCAGCGCAGTGCGCGATGCGTCGAAGGCAATCGGCTCAGGCTTGGCAATCAGGCTTCGCATTATCGTCTCCCTCAGCCGGCCTTGGCGAACTTGGCGGCGGCCTTTTCGGCGAAGGTGTTGTTGACCATCTCCTCATAGGGACGGCCGACCTTCAGCGACCCGCCGGCGATCTCGAAGGCGATGTCCGCATCCCACTCTGCCTTGGAAATGGTCGGCGCCTTCGGAATGGCCTGCGACTTGACGAGGATGTTTTCGGCTGCCGAGCGTATGACGGCTTCGGACAGCTGCGGGAATTCGACCTGCGAGGTCTTCACGAACAATTCGCGATCCGCATGCAGTGCGACCTGCGTTTCGGCCAGCGCATCGCAGAAGGCCTGCACCATTGCCGGGTTCTTGGTGACCTCGGCAGTCGGCAGCATCGCGGTGGTGAACGCAGCCGGCGGAATGAAGTCGCCGAGCGACATCACGGCTTCGAGGCCGAACTGCTGCTTGGCGATGCTGGCATCCCATTCGAACATGACGGCGACATCGGCGCGGCCATCGAGCACGGCCTGCGCCTGGGCGCCGGCCGGCAATTGCAGGAACTTGACACCGGCCTTCTCGGCCTCGAAGCCGCCCTTCTCCTTCATAACATAGGTCGGCACCTGGATCGTCGATGACGGGAAACGCAAGGTGGCGACAGTCTTGCCCTTGAAGTCCTCGACGGTCTTGAAGTTCGCGCCCGGCTTGGCCACGGCCCACATGGCCATTCCGCCGACGATCTTGGCGATGTTCGAGATCTTGGCGCCTTCCACGGCGGCGTTGACCGACATGCCCGTGCCCGTCACCGCGAAAGTGGCGTTGCCCGACAACACCACCGGCAAAGCCGCCGCGATCCCGCCCGCCGAACTGACCGCCACGTCGAGACCGTGCTTCTTGAAGAAGCCGCCGAACTTGGCTGCGTAGACCGAGACATAGATGCCGAGATGGATAGCCTCGGACACTTTCACCGAGGTCAGGCCCTGTGCGAGGGCTGGCGAGCCCATCCGGCCCAAAGCCAGGGCTGCACCGGCGCCGCTCGCGCCAAGCAGAACGGTTCTTCTCGAAATGGCCAGTGAAGGAGAAGGAAATTTCACATTTGAGGGCATAGACCGGCTCCACAAGAGGTCGATGCCCAAAGCCTAGCCAGTGCCCTCAATCGTGCAAAGACGAGAAACTGTCATGTGAACGTACCGAAAAGGCAACACCTCAGTCGGAGGGGCCGGACTCTCCGGCCGGGTTTGCACGCGGCGCCGCGGACAGCCCCTTCAGCTCGGCGGTCAGCACCTTCAGGAATTCCTGCGCCGCATGGGGGAGCGGCCGGTCGCGGTGAACGCTGATGCTGGAGCGCCCGGACACGAATTCCGGCTCGCTGACCGGGATCGCGCGGAGGCTTCCTGTGGCGAGTTCCCTGATGACCGTGAGCGCCGGCATGAAGGTGACCGCCTTGCCGGTGGCCGCCATCGTCTTGGTCAGTTCGAGGGAATTGGTGGTGACGACAATCCGGGGCTTGAGCCGACGCTCGATCACCGCCCGCTCGAAGATCTGGCGGAGGCCGAAACTGTGCTCCGACAATGCGAGCGGCGTGCTGCAGATATCGGCCAATGTCAGCGACGCGCGCGATGCGAATTCATGCGTGGCCGAAACCAGGCAATAGATCGGCTCGATGAATTCACCGACGACCTCGATCTCGACCCGCCGCGGCGCATTGAACGTGATGCCGATATCCGCCTCGTCCGCCAGCAAGGCCTCGATGATGCGATCGGAGGACGCCGTATTCACCTTGAAGGAAACGCCGGGATATTTGTCGTGAAAGCGAGCGAGCACGCCGGGCAACAGGTCCGACACGATCCCTTCGATCACCCACAGGCTCACCTCGCCGCGCCGGAGCCCGCGCAGTTCGTCGATCCCGGTCTGCGCACGATCAAGATCGCGGAAAATGCCGTGGCTGTGCCGCGCCAATACTTCGCCGGCAACGGTCAGTTGCACGCCGCCTTTCGATCGCTCGAACAGGACAGCATCGACCTCATGCTCGAGTTGCGCAATCTGCCGGCTGACCGCCGAGGGCGCCACATGCAGGCGATCCGCTGCCTTCCGGATCGAGCCCAGTCGGGCCACTTCATTGAAATAACGCAACGTGAGAAAACGCACGAATACCTACTGGGGCAGGACGGAGATGATTGCGCCCCCAGTCTGCCATCGCGCCCGGTGTTCGTCGAGTGATACCGGTGCCACAGTATTCGGCACTGACGGTGCTCGGCACCGTCGTCATACATCGATCAAGACGCCAGCCTCCACTCAGACCAGTCCGTGAGTCAGTCCCTGCAAGCCATGGACGGTATGATCGGCGACATCGGTGTAGGACTGCGCGAGAAACGAAATCGGCGCGTCATGGACCGCCGAGCCAAAGCTCGCCAGACCGCTCGTGTCGACAACGTCTCCCGCAAGGGAATGGATGTCGCTGGCCGGCCCGAATGCCTGATGGAAGATCGGATCGACAACCGCGGGCGCCGTTGAAAGTGCGTCTCCAGCCAGCTCACCGGCACCACCCGCGATCGCGCTTGCGTTTTGCAACAGGTTGTCCCCGTGATCAGAAGCGAGATCGCCGATATGCGAGGTCAGTGACGATAGTTGGTTGGAGATGGCGCTCAAGGAGGCATCGATTGCCTCGCTGGTCGCGGAGGTGATCGTGTCCAGTCTTTGCTCCAGCCCATGGGCGATGTCCGCGACGGCCGATGACGCCGCTGACATCAGGTTTTGCAGCCCGTTCGTCACGGCGTGACTGGACTCCACGTGATCAACCGAGGCCGGGCCTGTCGTCGTCGTCGTGGACATCGCACTGCCTGGCGGCTCCAAGGCGGAGCCCACGTCATCCTGCAGAACAGATCCGTGATTCTGATGGTCGCTGGCGCCCGGACTGGTTTCATTCGCCTCCATGTTCAGAGCGCGATCGACGTGGCTGCCCGCATCCAGGTCAGAAGCCATCGGCGCAGGTTCTGACCGGTGGTCATACGCGACCGTCGCATGCTCGCCGACCTCGCCCGCTGGATTAACAACGGATCGATCGACCATTGCCGACGTCGGGTCTGCGGCACCGCGTGCCTCCATGGTCGCGGCCTTCGCCTCGGGAGTCTGATGATGCAGCAAGGCAAGGCCCAGCCCGCCGGCAGCCATGCCCGCTGCCGCCGTATCCATGCCGAGATGATTGGTTTCCGAATTGCGCTCGCGGCGCGCCTCGGCCTTCGACATTTTCTGCTGGGTCATGGGACACCTCTATTTTTCACGGAACGCGCCGCTGATCTCGTCGGTCAGCGGACCGATGAGATAGCCAACGAGCGTTCGTGGCCGTGTGGTGACGATGATCTCCGTCGGCATGCCGGGCTGCAGCGCGACCTTGGACGCCTTGACGTCATCGTCATTCAGTTTCACGCGCACTGCGTAGTAGCCCTTGCCTGTCTTGTCGTCGGTGAGCTTGTCGGCCGAAACCGTCATGATCTCGCCGCGGATCTGCGGACGTTCGTTGCGCGGAACGCTCGTGAGCCTGACATCGGCAGGCTGCGCGCGCCGGACATCGCCGATATCGGTCAGTTGCAGTCGGGCATCCACGATCAGCGGATCGTCCTGCGGCACCACATCCATCAATTTGGCGCCCGGCTGGATCACCCCGCCTTCGGTGAACACCGACAGCCCAACCACCGTGCCTGACGATGGCGCCGTGATGGCCGTACGGTTGAGGACATCGCTCGCGGCCTCCAGCTTGGGGCCATTCTCTGCGAGGCTCGAAGAGACTTGGCGAAGGTCGTTGGTGATTTCCGTAACGCGTTCGCGCTCGAGCTTGGCGAGGCCGAGTTTCGCCTCCCCGATCGACTGCTGCAGCGACGCCGCCTCCGCCATTTTTGATCCACGTTCGCCGTCCAGCTGCGCCGCAGTCCGATCGAGGGCCAGCACGCGTGTTTTCGGCGTGAAGCCGGATGCAAGCAGCTGCCGCGCGCCCTGCGCTTCCTCCTCCAGCAATTCGCTCTGCCGCTTCAGGCCGTCCACTTGCGCCTGCAAACCCGATGTCTGCTCGCTGAGCTGGGAGATTTTCGACTCCAGCATGTTCTTCTGGGTGTCGAACTGACGTTGCCGTGCGCCGAGCACCGCCCGCTCGCTGGCAATCGCCTGCGCAGTATTGGCATGCTGGGAAAAACTCGCCAGTCGCTTGTCGAAATCCGGCTCGGTCTGATGGTCGCGCTCGGCGATCAGACGCGCTTCCTGCGCAAGCAGTGTGATCCGCTCGGCCCGCAACACATCCAGACGCGCGCGCGGTTCATGATCGGTGAGTTGAACGAGCAATTCCCCTTTCTTCACCTCCTGGCCATCCGCGACATTCAGCTTCTCGATCACGCCGCCATAGGGATGCTGCACCGACTGTCGCTGACCTTTCACCTGCAGGCTGCCCTCTGCGACCGCAGCGCCGGAGACCGGAGCCGTGAAGCCCCAGATCGTCAGGAACGCCAGGAACAGAACGATGACCCCGCCGCCCCACATGGCCGGACGCATCGGATTGCTGATGCCGGTTGGGGCCGGCTTCCCGCCATGCTGGATCGTGCTCATCAGGCCACCCTGTTCTGCGGCGCCGTGGACATCGCCTTGAGATGGTCGAACACGACGGTCGGCGGCCCCACGAGTTCGACCCGCCCTGCGCGCAGCACCATCATGCTGTCCACGACCTCGAGCACGGTGGTGCGATGCGTGATCACGACGATGGTCGTGCCCTGCTCTTTCAGCGCCAGAAGCGCATCTTTCAGCGCAACCTCGCCCACCGTGTCGAGATTGGCATTCGGTTCGTCGAGCACGAGCAGCTTCGGCCGTCCCAGCAGCGCCCGCGCCAATCCCAGTCGCTGGCGCTGGCCACCGGACAGACCGACGCCGCCCGGACCAAGCCGGGTGTCGTACTGGTTCGGCAGGTCGAGGATCATGTTGTGAATGCCGGCACGTTTCGCCGCCTCGATGATCTCCGCCGTCGTCACCTCACCGAAACGGGCGATGTTTTCCCGCACGGTGCCGGCGAAGAGCCCGACATCCTGCGGCAGATAACCGACCAGACGGCCGAACTCGGCCTTGTCCCATTGCGCGTAATCGAGACCGCCGAGCCGAAGCGTGCCGCCGGACGGCGTGATGGCGCCGATCAGCATCCGCGCCAATGTGCTCTTGCCGGATCCGCTCGGCCCGACAATGCCAATGGCATGACCTTTCTCGATCTCGAATGAGACGTCCTGCAACACCGGCTGTTTCCGCTCGGGCAAACGATAGTCGAGACCTTCTGCGATCACGGCATGCTCGGTCACCGGAACGATCGTCCGCACCGGCTCCCGCGGAAAGGCAGACAGCAACTCGCGCACGCGCCGATAGCCTTCGCGGGCTGCATTGAACTGCTTCGCCGTTGCCACGCCCTGCTCGACGGGCACGAGGGCCCGGCCGAGAATGATGCTCGCGGCAAAGATCGTCGCCGGCATGATGCTGTGATCGATCGCCAGCCAGGCGCCGGTGCCGAGCATGAGCGATTGCAGCAACAGGCGGGCGAAGCGAATGCCCGACGACACCGCTGCATTGCGATCGCTGGCAAAGGCCTGCTCACGCACCATCTGGCTGCGGCTCTGGCTCCAGTGTTGCGCCACCGACTGCTTCATGCCCATGGCCACGATGACATCCGCATGCCGCAACACATTCTCGGTGAAGACAAAGGATGCCTTTGAGGATTCCTGCGCGGAGCGCATCGGACGGCTGGTGATGACCTCGTTGAAATAAGCGAGGCCAAGCAGGATCAGCGCGCCGATCGTGGCAACGGTGCCGAGCACCGGGTGAATGAGGAACAGGATCAGGAGATAGACCGGGATCCAGGGAAGATCGAACGCGAAATAGATGCCGGGGCCCGTGATGAAAGCACGAAAATCGTCGAGTTCGCGCAGCTGCTGGGCGCCTTTGGAATAGCCCTGCTTCGCCGATCGCGCGATCAGCGCATCGAACACCCGGCCGGACAGGCGAGAGTCGAGAATGATACCGAGGCGGATCAGGATCTGGGCGCGCAACGCATCGAGTGCGCCCATGGTCGCGAGCGCGACGATCAGGATGACGGTCAGAAGAACGAGCGTCGTGATGTTCTCATTGACGAGAACACGATTATAGACCTGCATAAGATAAAGCGGGGAGCTGAGATAAAGCAGGTTGACGCAGCCGGAAAAAATCGCCGCCATGACGAAGTGGCGCCTCACCGATCTCAGCGCTTCCGCCAGCTCGTCGCGTCGATGATCTTCGGCCAAGGCAAGTCCCTTCAAATGCAATCAATGAAAAGAACTGGAAATCGGAAGAAGCGGTGGCCGGCACGCGAGATTCGGCCGGCCACCGCTGACGGGCTAAATGAGCCCTAAGCGACTGCCTTAGAGGAGGCCGCCAAGCAGACCGCCATCATTGTTGTCGGAGCTGCTGTAATCCTGGCTGTCGCTGGACGATGACACACCGATCAGCGTCGGCACCGAAAGGCCGAGGCCGAGATCGCCGATCCCGGTGAAGCTCGATGAATCGCCATCGCCGCCATCGGTATTGGAGCTGTGCAGAATGTCAGAGGCCTGAAAGCCGAGACCCGGGCTGGTGCCGATCGTCGTACCAAAATCGTTGGAATCGTTCGTGAACTGAATATCGTCAGCCATAATTGAATCCTTCTCTGTGAGCTGAGCTCACCTGGTTTTCAAAATGACGGCCGCGACCCGACCGTCATCGGGTGCCCAACCGGGTGTTTGGAGAACCGTTGCGGTCACATTCTTGGAAAATTGTCGTCGACTTTGCGGGATTGTCGCCACAAATGATGCGGCAATCTGACTCGTGATTGAGCCAATAGCCTATGGAAATAGGTGCTGGCTCGCGAAGCGAACAACACATTTCGCCGAAGAACAGGAACATTGGAGCCCATTGCACCTGCGAACTATATTTTTCACGGAAAGCAAAACTATTCGGCACCGTCGCCGTAAGGGGGAGATATCAGCCGCCTTCTTCGCCTCGTATCGATTCTGGACGTCGCGCTTCCTTTGTCCGAGCACCGCAGGACATCTGCAGATTCCGCGATATGCCGGAACCGCTCATGCCTAACTGCGACTGCTGCAAACTCCCCCTTCATCCGCCACACGATCATCGACGATCAGCTGCAGATAGCCGTAGCTGCAGCGCTCAATCCGTGCGGAGATCCGGTACACGTCGGCGAGCAGGTCCGGTGTCACGACGTCAAAGGGTCGCCCGGAACTCTTCGGCTGGCCTTGGGACATCACGACGATATTGTCGGCCCAGCGCGCCGCGAAGGTCAGGTCGTGGAGCACCACGACGGCGATCCGTCCCGCGCTGACATAGCGGCGCACCATGTTCATGACATCGAACTGGTGGCCGAGATCGAGCGCGCTGGTCGGTTCGTCGAGCAGAAGGATGGGCGGATGCCGCACGATGGATTGCGCGAGGCTCGCCAGCTGGCGTTGCCCGCCAGACAGGCGGTTCAAGGGCTCGAGCGCAAGATGCGCGATACCGACCTGCCCGAGTACGTCGATGGCCTGTTCCACGAAGGGATCGTCGCCGGTGCGCGGCGCCACATGCAGCGCACTCAGCATGCCCTCCAGTACCGTTAGTTCCGCCGCCTGCGGCACGCTTTGCGGCATGAAGCCGATCAATTCGGCGCGCGCGCGCGGTGATAGTTGCAGGATCGAGCGGCCATCGAAGGTCACCTCGCCGCTGGCCGGCAGAAGGCCCGCCAGTCCGCGCAGCAGCGTCGACTTGCCGGCCGCATTCGGGCCGACCAGCGCGGTGATCTCGCCCGCGCGAAGCGGCGGCAGCGAGATATCGCGGATCACCGGCCGGCCGGGATAACCGGTCGAAAATCGATCGATCGCAAGCTGTGCGCGGCTCACCATGCGCTTCTCCGGCGCAGGATCAGCGCAATGAAGACCGGAAGCCCGATCACCGCGGTGACGATGCCGATCGGGATCAGCACGCCCGGAATGACCATCTTGCTGATGGTGGATGCGATCGACATGATGAGCGCACCGGCGAGCGCACTTACCGGCAGGAAGAAACGATGATCCTCGCCGATCAGCATGCGGGCAATGTGCGGCCCGGCAAGACCGACAAAGCCCACGGTGCCGACCAGCGCCATCGCAGTCGCCGTCAGCAGGCTGACGCGCAGCAGCGATGCATAGCGCAGCCGCGTGACATCGACGCCCATGCCGCGCGCCCTCTCCTCGCCCAGCCGCAGCGCGGTGAGCGGCCATGCTGCGCGCAACGTGAACGGCACCACGCAGACCACGATGACCGCGACGAATGTCAGATTGTCCCAGTCGGCACGCGACAGGCTGCCGAGCATCCAGAACACGAGCTGTTGCAGCGCCTGCTGGCTGGCGACGAATTGCAGCAGCGCCACCATGGCGTTGAACGTGAAGAACAGCGCGATCCCCATCAGCACGAGGCCATCAGAGCCGAGGCCGCGCAATGTCACCAGCGCATGCATCAGCAGCATGGAGCCGAGGGCGAACAGGAAGGCGTTGCCCGCTACCAGCCAGTTCTGCGGGATACCGGGGATGCCGATGCCGAGCACCAGCGCGAGCGCGGCGCCAAACGCCGCCGAGGACGATACGCCGAGCGTGAACGGGCTCGCGAGCGGATTGTTGAGCACGGTCTGCATTTCCGCGCCCGCCAGCGCGAGGGCGATGCCGACCAGCACCGCGGCCACCGCCTGCGGCAACCGCACGTCCCAGATGATGGTAACGACAGGGCGCGGGCTGTTTGCAGGATCAAGCAGCGCTGCGATCGTCTCGTGCAGGCCGAGCGATGCCGGACCGGAGGCGAGATCGAGCAGGAACGCCATGACGAGCGCGACGGCGAAGGCGACCGACCAGGCGATGCGCCGACGCATGATCTGGCGATACGCCGCGATCGTCTCCGACCGGATCGACTCCGTCACCGCCGATGGCACGCTGTCGGTCACGGCGCGTCGACCCAGAACGTGCCCGGCAATGGCACGGCAGAGAAAGTGTTGATCTGCTTCATCGTGGCGGCAGGATCGAGATCGCGGAACAGATCCGGATGCAGCCATTTCGCCAGCCATTCGAGTGCGACGATATGGGACGGCGAGTCGTTGAACTGATGCCACAGGCCGAAAGCGCGCCCGGACGTCACGGCGGTCAGGCCGGACAGGCCGGGCTTTGCGAGCAGGCTCCGGAAGCGGCTGCGTGCGTCCTCGGCCGACACGTCGGTGCCGAGCACGAGGCCACCGCTCGCCGCGAGCTGCGCCCCGCCGGTCGCGACATAGACGTCCGGATTCCTGGCGATCAGATATTCGAGGCTGACCTGCCCGGTCGATCCCGGAATCATGTCGATCGCGATATTGCGGCCGCCGGCCAGCCCGATGAAATCGTTGAAGGTGCCCTTGCCGGGCGAATAGCAGCACTCGCCGCCGCCGGCATGGGCATGCATGAACACGCTCGGCAGCGCTTCCTTGTGGGCCGCCAGCCTGTCCTTCAATCGCGTCAGATGCTGCTGGTAGAAATCGATGAAGGCCGTCGCCTCCTTGTCGCGGCCGGTTACCTGGCCGAGCACGCGAATGCTGGGGATCGTGTCGCGTAGCGGATTGGCGAAGAAATCGACGATGACCACGGGAATGCCGGCATCTTCGAAACGCTTGATCACCGGACTGGTGTTGCCGCCGGCCGGAACGCCCGCGACATACCAGCTGAGGATCGCCACATCGGGCCGGATGGCGAGCGCGCGCTCCACCGAGAAATTCTGCGGCACGCCATCGCCGATCACCGGCACCTTGTCGAGATCCGGAAACTTGCGCCGATACGCCTCATAGGTGACCGGATCCTGCCGCTTCATGTCGCTCTGCCAGCCGGCCATGATGCTGACGGGATCGGGATGGATCAGCGACAGCGCGGGCAGATGCCGTCCCTGCACCAGCAGGATGCGCGTCGCCGGTTGTTCCAGCACGACATCACGCCCGGCGATGTCCTTGATCCGGATCTCGGCGCGTGCCGGCGACACGGACGCGAGCCCGCTCAAGCCCAGCAGAGCGAGACACAGCAATGCGCGCCTGATCAAGCCCGTCATCATCGCCTCAGGGTCTCTGCCAGGCGAAACGGACGCCGCGGCTGATCGCGGCCGGGATGACGGAGACGTGGTTCTCGTCGGCGAATTCGGCATAGGAAACATCCAGCACATCAGCCGCCTTGCGCAACTGCGTCGCAAGCGCCTTGACATTCTCCATCATGGTCGTCGATCCGCGATCCATCGCCGAGGGCGGGGTTCGTTCGAGACTGCCGACCGTCATCAGCAGCCGGCCCTTCGCAGCGACGCAGCCTCTGGCGCGAATGAAGTCATCCGCCTGCGCCAGGATCGCACAATCATTCCACCAGATCGACGGCGACGCCGCAACATGACTCTGGAACGATTCCGGCCGCGTGAACAGCGACCACAACACGAACAGTCCACCAAGCGAATGGCCGAAAACGGCTTGCCGCGCGGGATCGACAGGCCAGCTGGATTGCACCAGCGGCTTCACCGTGTCCGCGATGAAATCCGCAAAGGCCGCGGCACCGCCCTCGCTTGGACCAGCGCCGTCGCTTGCCGGCGTCAGGTCGAACCACCGCCGCTCCGGCGCAAGCGGCGTATCACCGGGATAACCGATCCCGACCACGATCCCCGGCGGCACACCGGTTGCGTGTGGCCTGCGCATCTGCATGGCAACGGCATCCATCGCCGTCGCAAATGTCGCATTGCCGTCCAGCAGATAGAGAACCGGAAAGCCCCCCGGCGGAGGCGCAGAATCCGGCACCGACACAAAGATGCGATAGCCGCGGCCGTCCTTCGATGTCAGGTCGATCTGCGATGCCCCGGCACGCTGGAACGGCAGCCACGCGTCAGCGGTGGTCGTGGGCGTGCTGCAATTCGTCACGAATGGCCTCGTAGAAATCCTCGCCGCGATCATGATCGAGCTTTTCGTGATATTCCGGCTCGCTCATGCCGCGCCGCCAATAGCCGATGGCGAGAAACTCGCCGCGCCCGAGACCGCGTTCCTGGCTGACATAACTGCGCAGCGACCGCACCGTCGTGGATTCCGCAGCGAGCCACGCATAGACCTTCTTGCCATCCGGCCACGGGGCAGCGCGCACGCTGCGTTCGAGATCGCCGCCCTCGTCCGTGTAGAGCCAATGCAATTCCATGCTCGGCGGAATGGACAGCTCCTGCCGCTCGCCGGCATTCGGCACCTCAATGAACACGCTACCGCGTGCGTCCGGCGCGAGCTGGCCGAGGATGCGCGAGATCGCCGGCAGGGCTGTGTGGTCGCCCGCGATCAGATACCAGTCCGCCGGCCGCACCTCCGGCCCCATCGGACCGCCGACACCGATCTTGTCACCGGGGCGCGCATGTTCGGCCCATGTCGACGCGGCGCCCTCGCCATGCATCACGAAGTCGACGTCGATCTCGCCGCTGTCGCGATCGAGACGCCGCAGCGAATAGGTGCGCGAGATCGGCATCGACTGGCCGGGCGGCAGCAACGGCTTGCCGTTCTCGCCCTTCAGCGGCCAGACCGGAGCGCCCTCGCGTGGCGGCAACATCAGCTTGATGTTGGGCGCATCCTTGATGCCGCGGATTTCGTCGCCGCCAAGGGTCACCCGCTGCATCATCGGCGTGACACGGGTGACGCGGAGCACGTCCAGCACCCGGATGTTGCGATAGCGCGCACGCCAGGGGTCGTCATTTGAGGCTTGGCTCACAGCTAATGCCCTTTCGATTTACCAGCTATATTTCACGCTTCCGATCACACTGCGGCGGGCGCCCCAGAAGCAGCCATTCGACAGCGTGTAGCAGGCCGCGACATATTCCTTGTCGAACAGGTTGTTGGCGTTGACGCGGGCGCTCCAGCCCTTCCACTCACGGTTCAGATAGCTGAAGTCGTAATGCACGCCGGCGTCGAACAGCGTCACCGCCGGCACGGTGAATGAATTGGCCGGATCGCCGGCACTGTCGCCGACATAGCGCACGCCGCCGCCGAGTCCGAAACCGCCGAGCGGTCCGCGGTCGAAGGTGTAGTCCGCCCAGGCCGAGGCCATCACCGCCGGCACGGCGAACGGACGCTTGCCGACATTGACCGCCACCACGTCTCTGGTCACCTCGGCATCGAGCCAGGTGACGCTCGCGATGCCATTGAGGTTGCGCGAGAACGAGGTCTTCGCCTCCAGCTCGACGCCACGCGAACGGACCTCGCCGGTTTGCACGTAATAGCCGATATTGAGCGGGTCGCCATTGACGACATTCTGCTGGCGGATGTCGAAATAGGACGCGGTAATCAGCGTATCGAGGCCAATCGGCTGATACTTGACACCGAACTCGTAGGACTCCCCGCTCATCGGCAGCAGAGGCTTGTCGCCGACCGCCAGATAGGGCGCGGGTTCGAACGAGGTCGCGTAGTTCACATAGGGCGAGATGCCGCCATCCAGCAGGTAGAGCGCACCGGCGCGATAGGTGAAGGCGCTGTCGTTCTGGTTGACGATGTTGCGCGCACCGGTGCCGAGCGTCAGCGTATTGAACTGGATTTCCGAGCGGTCATGGCGCCCGGCGAGCGAGACGATCAGGCGATCGATCTTCATCTGGTCCTGGATATACAGGCCGAGATTGCTGTTGGTCTGGGTTTGGTCGGTGGTGAACGGCGCCCGCGCAATATTCTGGAAATAGACCGGGTTGATCGTGCTGAGATTGGG
>NZ_JBIISY010000387.1:0-3811 GCF_044340795.1 Tardiphaga sp. | reverse complement strand
GTATCTGTAAGACGTTCCGGAACCGGCGATGCCGACATGGATGGCAAGGAGTTCTTGGCAATTGACGCCTGATGCGAGCGTGTCATGGAGTATCCCGATGCGCCTGTTTCACTTCAGCGACGAGAGCAGTATCGAGGTCTTCATGCCGCGGCCGGTGCCCGGCTTGCAGGGAATCACACAGCCCCAGGTCTGGGCCATCGATGACTGGCATCAGGCCATGTACATGTTTCCCTACAACTGCCCGCGCATCTTCGTCTGGCCGGTGGAGACCACGACGCCGGAATATGTCACTGCCTATCAGAAGATGACCTCGTGCCGCATGGTTGCGCATATCGAGCTCGGCTGGCTCGACCGGCTCGCCCGCACCACGGTCTATCGATATGAACTCGCACCGGATGGCTTTGAGCCGCTGGGCGATGCCGGCATGTGGATGTCCTCCACGCCAACCATGCCGGTGAATGTCGAGCGCATCGACAATATCGAGAAAGCGTTGAGCGACGCCGGCGTCGAGCTGCGCGTATTGCCCTCGCTGAAGACGCTGGAGCCGCTTTGGGAAACCTCGCTTCACGTGAGCGGGATCGGCCTCAACCACGCGCGATCGTAGCTCGAACCCAGGGCGGATTAGTGCACCGTAATCCGCGCTACGGCTGCGCATTGACACCCGCACTAATCGCGGATAATATTTATCTATGATTAGTATGAGACTTCCCCGATGAAGATGAGCGACGGTGTCGAACAGGCCATTCACAGCGTGGCCATGATGGCCGGGCTCACCGCCGATGGCGTGCTGTCGGCGGCGGCGCTGGCCGAGTTTCACGGTGTCTCCACCAGCTATCTGCTGAAGCACCTGCAGGCGCTGTCGGGTGCCGGCATCGTGGTCACAAAGCCCGGCCCGACCGGCGGCTATCGCCTCGCACGTGCGCCGAAAGACATCACCCTGCTCGATCTGGTCCTGGCCATCGAGGGCCCCGCCCCCGCTTTTCGCTGCGCCGAGATCCGCCAGCGCGGCCCCAATCCGCTGCCGGGTAAACCGAAAGCACCTTGCTCCATCAATGCCGCGATGTTGCGCGCCGAACGCGTCTATCGTGACGAGCTTGCGAAGGTCACCCTCGCCGACGTGCTGGGTGATCTCCGCGCCAAGGACGAGCACGGCGCCATTGCCGCACGCGGCTGCGCGTTTCTCGACCTCAACGAACGACGCCGCAGCGCCAACTGACCTCATCCACCGAACCGAAGGAGAACTGTCATGTCACCGCGTATCAACTTCGCAAAAGCTTCCACCGACGCCTACAAGGCCGTCGCCGCACTCGATCGCTACGTGGTGAAGGACAGCGGCCTTGACCCAACGATCATCCATCTGATCAAGCTGCGCGCCTCCATCATCAATGGCTGCGCCTATTGCGTCGACATGCATGTGAAGGAGTCGCGTCACGACGGCCTCAGCGAGCAGTGGATCAACCTGATGTCGACCTGGCACGAATCCACGGTCTATACGCCGCGCGAGCGCGCGCTACTCGGCTGGGTCGACGCCGTCACGCTGATCGCACAGACCCGCGCGCCGGACGACGTGTACGACGAGCTGCGCAAGCACTTCTCCGACGACGAATGCGTGAAGATCACGACTGCGATCGGCGCCATCAATGTGTGGAACAGACTGGCCGTCGCGTTCCGTGCGCCGCATCCGATCGATGCGCCGAAGGTGGCGGCCTGACATGCGCCATGTAGGGTGGGCAAAGGCGCTTGCGCCGTGCCCACCATCAAGTGCCGTGCAGCGAAGGTGGGCACGCGGCGCTTTGCCCACCCTACAGAAACGACGAAGGCCGGGTTGAACGTTCAACCCGGCCTTCAATCATTCAGAGCTGAATCGAAACTTAGTACAGTTTCGCGCCGGCGGCATCCACGACCTTGCCCCAGCGGGCGTGGTCATCCTTGATGGTCTTCGCAAAGGCTTCGCGCGTCGAGGTGGTGACGCTGAGGCCCTGGGCTTCGAGACGCTCCTTCACATCCGGCAGCGCGCCGATGCGAACCACTTCGGCATTCAGGCGATCGACGATGGCGTCGGGCGTGCCGGCCGGCACGACGAGGCCGAACCAGCTGTCGACGACGAAATCCTTCACGCCGGCTTCGGCAGCGGTCGGCACATTCGGCAGCTGCGGCGAACGCTCACGGCTGGTGACGAGCAGGCCCTTCACCTTGCCATCGCGGATCTGCGGAGCGAGCACGGTCAGCGTGTCGAAGGACAGATTGACCTGATTGCCGAGCAGCGCATTCACCGCCGGTGCGCTGCCCTTGAACGGGACATGCAGCAAATCGGTATCGGTGAGGCTCTTGAACAGCTCACCGCTCAGATGGCACAGCGTGCCCGGGCCGCATGAGGAATAAGTGAACTTGCCAGGCTCGCGCTTGGCAGCGGCGACCAGTTCGTTGGCAGTCGAGACCGGCGCATCGGGACTGGCCGCGAGCACGTAGGGCACCGAGGTCAGGTTCGACACCGGGATAAAGCTCTTGAACGGGTCGAACTGCACCTTGGTGTTGATATGCGGCAGAATGGTGAGCTGGCCGGCAGGCGCCAGCGACAGCGTGTAGCCATCGGGCTCCGCCTTGGCGACGGCTTCGGCGGCGATCGCAGTGCCGGCACCGGCCTTGTTCTCGATCACCACGGTCTGCTTCAGCGCCTCCCCGAGCTTGTCGGCGAACACGCGCGCCGAGATGTCGGCGGCGCCGCCCGGCGGGAACGGGACGACCAGCTTGATCGGACGGCTCGGCCACGCATCAGCGGCGCAGGCTGCACCAATGCCCGTGGTCAGCATAACCGAGGCGAATGCAGCGGAGAGAAGACGGGACAGAAGAGCGGAGCGCACGATCGTGATCCTTTGGTTCCGGGACGTTGTTTCGCTGCCACCTGCAGACGTGATTGCCCGGCCCCGCTCATGCGAGCAGGTTCGAAAAGCCGGCAATGTTGGCTGTTTTTGCTGCCGTCGTTGACGTCCTGCGACGCGCCCGACAGCTTGGGAAGCAGCTTTGTTAGCTAGCTAAAAATGTCATCGGACAGCGCTTCCCGCAAGAAAACCGCCTTGCAAATGCAAGTGCGGACTTAGGGGATCGCTATCGCCCGGCCAGCCGGAGAAAGAAATTCTTTCTTTCTGCCCTTTCCGCAGGCAGCGGGGCCTGGAACCATCGGCCGGTGGCGCCGTAGACTCGAGCGCCATCGGGGATCGGGAGAGCGTCATGACCGCGCTGGATCAATCGACCGGGAAGAACCGCTACCTCAAGGCCGCCAAGCGCGACGACTTCACCCTCGACCAGGACTGGCCCTCATATTCCGACGCCGAGCATTACCGCTGGGACCGGCTATTCACCCGCGCGCAGACCGTGCTGCAGGGGCGCGCCTGCGACGAATTCCTGAGCGCCCTGCAGAAGCTGCAGCTGTCCGAGGGCGGCATTCCCGACATGGCAAAGCTGAGCGCGCGCTTGGCGCCGCTGACTGGCTGGCGGGTGGTGCCCGTGGCCGAACTGGTGCCGGACGAGGTGTTCTTCGATCACCTCGCCAATCGCCGCTTCCCGGCCGGGGCCTTCATCCGCCCGGAAAGCGAAATGGACTATCTGCAGGAGCCGGACATTTTTCACGACGTGTTCGGCCACGTGCCGCTGCTGGCCAATCCCGTCTATGCAGACTTCATGGAAGCCTATGGCAAAGGTGGCCAACGCGCGATGGCGCTCGGCCAGCTGAAGAACTTGGCGCGGCTGTACTGGTACACGATCGAGTTCGGATTGATGAAAGGCGCCGATGGCCTGCGCATCTTCGGCGCCG
>NZ_JBIISY010000150.1:0-15382 GCF_044340795.1 Tardiphaga sp. | reverse complement strand
CAGAAAGCCCCAAAGACCGAGACCTCCAAGCGCCAGCGCCAGCGGGATGAGATAGACGAGCGACTGCATGACGCGGCCTATTTCAGGATGACGCGGTTGCGCGACAGGAAAACGCGCTCGCCCTTATTATCACCTTCCAGCACCAGATCCCATTGCCCGGCAGCAAGCTGCGCGACGCGGCCGCGAAAGACGGCGCCGCCGATGGCAACCAGTTCGACCACCTGATCGGAGCGACGATCGGCCGGCCGCTCGAGCCGCCCGGTGAACACGACATCAGTGAGCGGCCTGCCATCACGGTCCCTCGCCTCGACGCGCACCGAAGCACCACCATCACCGTCACGCGCAACATGCGCGACAACCGCCCAGCCACGCGTCGCCTGTGCCCGGGCAGCCTCGATCTCGTTGCCGTAAGCGAGACTGGCAGCATAGGGACTGTCCACTTCCGTGCCGGGTAGCGTCTCGATGGCCAGTTTCATCATCACGACATTCATCGCGATGATCAGGCCGAAAAAGACGATGAGGCAGATCAGGACGAACCGGCCCGTAATCGGACGTCCCGGCGCGGTCGTGGTGGCAGCGTCACTCATGACGGTCTCCTTTACGGCATGACGAAATTATCGAGGGCGGCAGCAGTCTCGCCGCTTGCGACGTCAGTGACGCGCATGGTCAGCGGCGTCGATCTGGCGGCGGATGCCGGCGCCGTCACCAGCACACGCAATTCAGTGGTGCGGTCACGGCCGACGATGATCTGCGGCTGGCCCGAAGCAGCAGTGTCCTGCCCGACCACATGCACCGTCGCATGGGTCAGGCCCTCGACATCGAGCGCCACCGCACGGTCGTCACGCTTGTTGAGAAGGCGCACCGTATAGGCGTTGCGGATAGAGCCATCGGCGAGACGCACCGAGATCGGGTTGCGATCATGCAGGACGCTGATATCCAGCATCGACCGGGTTGCGAGTGCATAGAGGATGGCGCCGCCGACCAGCGCGATCATCACCAGATAGGCAATCGTGCGCGGGCGGACGAGCTTGGTGATGTTCGTCTTGCCGGCCTGGCGGCGCGCGATATTGATGTCGGTGTCATAGGCAATGAGGCGCGTCGGCCGACCGATCTTCTGCATCACGCCGTCACAAGCATCGATGCACAGCCCGCACTGGATGCAATCCATCTGCAACCCGTTGCGGATGTCGATGCCGACCGGGCAGACGTTGACGCACTGATAACAATCGACGCAGTCCCCCGCGGGCTTGCCCGCCGCGCGCGCTTCGGCCGACTTCTTCAACGACATGCGCTGTTCGCCGCGATCGTGGCGATAGGTGACGTTGAGCGCCCATTCGTCGGTGAGCGCCGCCTGAATGCGCGGCCATGGGCACATGTAGAGACAAACCTGCTCGCGCATCCAGCCGGCCAGCACATAGGTCGTCGCCGTGAGGATCGCGATCCAGATGTAAGCGAGCATCGGCGCCTGGAAGGTGACGAGCTCCTTCACCAGCGTCGGCGCATCGTTGAAATAGAGCACCCAGGCGCCGCCGGTCCACCAGGCGATCAGCAGCCAGATCGAGTGCTTCAACGTCAGTTCGACGACACGCTCCAGAGTAATGCCCTTGGCGGCATCCTTCTTCATGCGTTCGCGGCGATCGCCTTCGATCAGGCGCTCGACGGCGAAGAAGAGATCGGTCCACACCGTCTGCGGGCAGAGATAGCCGCACCACATGCGACCGCCCACGGCGTTCATGAGGAACAGTGTGAGCGCTGCGAGGATCAGCAGACCGGTGAAGATATAGACTTCCTGCGGCCACAGCTCGATGAAGAAGAAGTAGAAGCGGCCATTGACGAGATCGACCAGCACCGCCTGATCCGGCGCGCCCGGTCCGCGATCCCAGCGCACGAAGGGCAGGAAGTAATAGATGCCGAGGCAGAGCGCCATCAGCGCCCATTTGATATTCCGGAACGTGCCGGACACCTTCTGCGGATAGACCTTCTTCTGCGGCGCATAAAGCGGGCCGTAGTCGATCTCCGAGGGAGGAACTGGCTTGTTCATGATGGTCACTCGCTTCTTTGGAATGACCCTAGACCTCGACGGTCCGTTTCAATTGATGTGTGTCAAAGGGGAGCCCGCAACAGACCGGACGCCCCTATGACTTATTGTCCACCCCCGAGGGTATGCACATAGACCGTCAGAGCCGTGATGGTCGCCGGATCAAGACGGCCGATCCAGGCCGGCATCACGCCGTTGCGGCCATTGGTGATCGTCTGGATGATGGAGGCCTCATCGGAGCCATACAGCCAGATGCCGTCGGTGAGATTGGGCGCGCCCATGTCCTGGTTGCCCTTGCCGGCGTCGCCGTGACAGGAGGCGCAGTTGTCCGCGAACAGCTTCTTGCCGGCTTCTGCGTCATAGCCCTTTGCCGTCGACAGCCCCGCCAGCGCGCGGACATAGTTAGCCACCGTCACGATCTCATCCTTCTTCAGGATACCATCGCGGCCGAAGGCCAGCATGGCGCCTTCATGGGCTTCGCTATTGCCCGAGCGCGCACCGAACTTGATCGTCTTCTCGATCGCGTCCAGTGACCCGCCCCACAGCCAGTCGTCGTCATTGAGGTTCGGGAAGCCCCTGGAGCCTGCGGCACCGGTGCCGTGACACGGCGCGCAATTGTCGCCGAACACGGTCTTGCCCTTGGCGCGGGCCAGCGCCAGCAAGGCCGGATCCTTGGCGATCTGCTCCAGCGACGCATTGTTCAGCGCCGCCAGCTTGTCACCGCGGATCTTGTCGAGATTGGCAAGCTCGGCGCTGATATCCGCGCGCGACGAATAGCCGATCACGCCGGTGGCATAGCTGGAGACCAGCGGCCAGGACGGATAGACGACCCAGTAGCCCACCGCCCAGATGATGGTGAGATAGAAGGTCCACACCCACCAGCGCGGCAGCGGCGTGTTGAGCTCCTTGATGCCATCCCAGGAATGACCTGTCGTGGTCGTGCCGGTGGCGTGGTCGAGTTCTTCGTGATGACTGCTCATGATGGCATCAATCCTCTCGCAGCGGCATCTGCGCCGCTGCGTCGAACGTGGCCTTGTTGCGCGGCCACAGCGCATAGGTGACGATGGCGAGGAAGATTCCGACGAACAGTGGCGTCCACAGCGAGAGGACGAGGCTCGAGGCGAAATTCTCGGCGGTCAGGATGGCACGCATGATCTGTCCTCAGCGCAGGTTGGCCTTGTCGTTGTAAAGTTTGAAATCGACGAGCGTGCCGAGCATCTGCAGATAGGCGACGAGCGCATCCATCTCGGTCGGCAAGCCCGGCTTGCCGTCGAAATTGCGCGCCACCGCCTTCGGATAGCGCTTGGCCAGGGCATCGATATCGCCATTGTCGGGATCGGCCTGCGCCTTCAGATCGGCAACCGCATTGGCGATTTGGTCGTCCGTATAGGGCACGCCGACTGCGCGATTGGTGCGCAGGTGACCTGCAATGCTCTCGGGATCGACGGGCGTATCGGCGAGGAACTTGTAGCCCGGCATCACCGACTGCGGCACGACCGCCTGCGGCTTGATCAGGTGGGCGACATGCCATTCGTCCGAATACTTGCCGCCGACACGGGCGAGATCGGGTCCGGTACGCTTCGAACCCCACTGGAACGGATGGTCATACATGCTCTCGGCCGCGAGCGAGTAATGACCATAGCGCTCCACCTCGTCGCGCAGCGGACGCACCATCTGCGAATGGCAGAGATAGCAGCCTTCGCGCACATAGACATTGCGGCCTGCGAGTTCGAGCGGGGTGTAGGGACGCATGCCCTCCACCTTCTCGATGGTGCTCTTGAGATAGAACAGCGGCGCGATCTCAACGATGCCGCCGACGGCGATGACGAGAATGATGCCCACGATCAGGATGATCGAGTTCTTCTCGAGGATTTGGTGTCTGCTCCAGAACGACATGGTGTGATCCTCACTGGGCCGCCTGGAGCGCGACATTGTCGAGCTCCGCGCTGGATTGGGCTTCGCCGGCGCCGCGCACGGTCATCCAGAGATTGAACGCCATGATCAGTGCGCCGATCAGGAACAGGCCGCCGCCTGCCGCACGGATGATGTAGAAGGGGTGCATCGCCTCGACGCTTTCGATGAAGGAATATTCGAGGAAGCCGAGCGAGGTGTAGGCACGCCACATCAAGCCCTGCAGGATGCCCGAGACCCACATCGCCGAGATGTAGAGAACGATGCCAAGCGTCGCGACCCAGAAGTGCCACTCCACCAGCTTGAGGCTGTAGAGGCCCTTGCGATTCCACAGCCACGGCACCAGGCAGTACAGCGCGCCGAAGGAGACGAAGCCGACCCAACCGAGCGCACCGGAATGCACGTGGCCGATGGTCCAGTCGGTGTAATGGCTGAGCGAGTTGACGACCTTGATGGACATCAGCGGACCTTCGAAGGTCGCCATTCCGTAAAACGCCACCGAGACCACGAGCATGCGCAGCACCGGATCCGTGCGCAGCTTGTCCCACGCGCCCGACAGCGTCATCAGGCCATTGATCATGCCGCCCCAGGAGGGCATCCACAGCATGATCGAGAAGGTCATGCCGAGCGTCTGCGTCCAGTCCGGCAGTGCCGTGTAGTGCAGGTGATGCGGACCAGCCCAGATATAGAGGAAGATGATTGCCCAGAAATGCACGATGGAGAGGCGATAGGAATAGACCGGCCGCTCGGCGCGCTTCGGGATGAAGTAATACATGATGGCGAGGAAGCCGGCGGTGAGGAAAAAGCCCACCGCATTGTGCCCGTACCACCACTGGAACATGGCATCCTGCACGCCGGCCCAGGCGACATAGGACTTGGAGCCGAAGATCGAGACAGGCAGCGCCGGGTTATTGCCGAGATGCAGCACCGCGATGGTGATGATGAAGGCGAGATAGAACCAGTTGGCGACGAAGATATGCGGCTCCCGGCGCTTCATCAGCGTCGCCAGAAAGACCAGCAGATACATCACCCAGACGATGGTGAGCCACAGGTCGGCATACCATTCCGGCTCTGCATATTCCTTGCCCTGCGTATTGCCGAGCAGATAGCCGGTGCCGGCAATCACGATGAAGAGATTGTAGCCAAGCACGACGAACCACGGCGACAGATCACCGGCAAGGCGTGTGCGACCGGTCTTCTGTACCACATAGAACGAGGTGGCGATCAGCACATTGCCGCCGAAGGCGAAGATGACCGCCGACGTATGCAGCGGCCGCAGGCGACCGAAACTCGTCCATGGCAGATCGAAATTGAGTGCCGGCCATGCCAGCTGCAGCGCGATCAGCAGGCCGACGACAAAGCCGGCGATGCCCCAGAACATCGAGGCCGCAGCAGCAAACTTGATGGGGCCGAGATTGTAGTTCGGCAGGCCGTTGACTTCCTGCGGCGGGAGATCGCCCCGCTCGAAGTAGCGATTGACGATCAGGAACAGCGAAACCAGCGCGGCCGCGCCGAACACGGCGACGTGAAACGCATAGGCCGCGTCTTCAGCCTTGGCTGAAGCGATGATGGAGAGGAACACGGTGGCGATGCAGAGGACGGAGAGTCCTGACTCTCCGATCGTCATCCACTTCACGCCGTCAGTTTGACTTGCCATGATGAGTCTTTCCCAAGAACAATTCCAACAATCACATCGCCGTCATCGGCGGCTTGATTGACATCAAAAGCCACGTCGTCATGCGCAGCTTCGCAACAGCTCGTCGGGCTCGACGATCAGCCGCACGCGCCCCGGCAGGATTTCGATCGCCCCGCGGCGCTCGAGCTTGGCCAGCGTGCGACAGACGGTTTCCACGGTGAGGCCGAGATAATCCGCGATATCCCTGCGGCTCATGGGCAGCGGCAGCGGCTCGACATCCTTGCCGATCCGCACCAGCCGCTGCCGCCATTCGGCGAGGAAGCTCGCGAGTTTCTCTTCAGCGGGACGACGACCGAGCGAAAACATCTGCTCGTGAGCATCGGTGAGATCCGTCGCGACAGACGCGACGACAGCATGCAGCACATAGGGTCGATGGCTGACGAATTGCGCAAAGCTCTCGCGCGCGATTTCCCAGACGAGAGCAGGTCCGATGGTGGCAGCGGACACTTCGTGGCGCTGCTGGGCTGCAATCTCCAGCGCATCACCGGGAAGCGCGAAGCCGACGATCTGGCGCCTGACGTCACCGATCCCGCGCGACAGGCAGACGACGCCCTCGATCACGCTGAAGCAACGCGCCGCAGGCGCTCCCTGCGCGAACAGGACTTCATTGGCGCCGCGCGGAACGCGTTCGCCCAGCGCCATCAATTGCCGACGGTCATTGAAATTGAGGCGGGACAGGAAACCGGTCGAAGGACCGGATGCGGTCGCGCAGGGCACGAAGGACGAAGCCGCCATCTGCTGTGTCATGTCTCCCCCGGTTGTGTGACGCCGAGCGACGTTGCGCGGCATCACCGGGGTAAACTGTCGGGTGAAGTCAGCATTGACGTGCATCAATCGAGGAAGTTGCAGCGACGCGCGGTAACCTCCCCCCGCGCAAGATGCGGGGAGAGGTTAAGAGGGAGCCACCCCTCCCCTGCGTTGCCTGCAATGGCAGCATGTTGCCCCGTTGATGGACAAATTGCCGCGCGGGCCCTACGGATAACTGGAAATTCTCGACCTTGAACAACACGTTAGAGGGTGGAAACCAGTATGGTCGATATTCCGGCCACGGCAGCCGATGCACCGGCGGCTTCGGCCAACCGGACCCTGACCGCGATCTCGATCGCGCATTGGGTGAGCCATTTCCACATCTTCGTGCTGCCGATGCTGTTTCCCTTCCTCAAGGACCGGCTCGGCGTCAGCTATATCGATCTCGGCTTTGCGCTCACCACCTTCGCCGTGGTCTCCGGCCTGACCCAGGCGCCGATCGGCTTCCTGGTCGATCGCGTCGGCGCCCGCATCATCCTGATCCTGGGTGTGTTGCTCGGCGGCTGCGCGCTGGTCGGTCTGGGCCTATTTCTCAATTATCCCGCGCTGATCATCTGTGCCGGCCTGCTCGGCCTCGCCAACAGCGTCTATCACCCCGCCGATTACGCCATCCTCGCCGCTCATATGGACGAGTCCAAGATGGGCCGCGCTTTCTCGATCCACACCTTTGCCGGCTTTGTCGGCGGCGCGGTGGCGCCTCCCATGATGGTCGCGCTGCTGGCCTCGGTCGGTGGCGCGGGCGCGCTGATCGTGGCCGGCGGCATCGGCGTGGCCATTGCGCTGATGCTGATCGTGGTGGGTATTCCCGATGCCGGTGCTGCACAGGCCCGCAGGGCCGGCGGCGCGGAAGCGCCGAAGGTCAGCGTGATGACCCCCGCGATCATGATGCTGACGCTGTTCTTCACCCTGCTGGCGCTCTCACAAGGCGGCATCAACAGCTTCGGCATCGTCGCGCTGATGAATGGCTATGGCATCACGCTGTCGTCGGCCAATATCGCGTTGACCTCGTTCCTCGCCGCCAGTGCCGTCGGTGTGCTGGCCGGCGGCTGGCTTGCGGATCGCACGGTGCATCACAGCCGTGTCGCCGCCGTCTGCTTCACCATCAACGCCGCCATCATCGGCGCCATTGCAGTGTTCTCCCCGCCCGCATGGGCGATCGTCGCCGCCATGACCGTCGCAGGTTTCCTCGGCGGCGTGATCACGCCCTCGCGTGACATGCTGGTGCGACAGGCGGCACCGCCCGGCGCGGCGGGACGCGCGTTCGGCATCGTCTCCACCGGCTTCAACTTCAGCGGCATCGTCTCGCCGATCATGTTCGGCTGGTTCATGGACCACGCCATGCCGCACTGGGTATTCGGCGCATCGGCCTGCTTCATGCTGGCGACGGTGTTGCTGGCGATGGTGTCGGAACGCAAGCCGCGCAAGGCTGCAATCGCATAGGCGACGCATTGAAGCCGTGATCTGGCGCGCCATCCTTGCTAGGATGGCGGGACATGCTCACGGTTCGCCATCTCACCAAATCCTATCGATCCGCACAGGAAGATGTTGCGGTTCTCCGCGGGGTCGATCTTGCCGTCGCCGCCGGTGAGAGCGTCGCGCTGACCGGCGAGAGCGGCAGCGGCAAAAGCACGCTGCTGCACCTGATCGCCGGCCTCGATGCAGCCGATGGCGGTGAGATCATGCTGGGGGATGTCACCGTCACCGGACTGAACGATGCCGAGCGTGCCACGCTTCGCCGCGATCGGCTCGGGCTGGTGTTCCAGCAATTCAACCTGATCCCGTCGCTCTCGGTCGCCGACAACCTTGCCTTCCAGTCGCGCATTTCCGGCCGCCATGACGCGCCCTGGCAGAGCGAGTTGATCGAACGTCTCGGCCTCGGCTCTCTGCTCAAGCGCTATCCCGAGCAGCTGTCGGGTGGTCAGCAGCAACGCGTGGCGATCGGACGCGCGCTGGCCGCGAAGCCGGCGCTGCTGCTTGCCGACGAACCCACCGGCAATCTGGACGAGGACACCGCCAATGAGGTGATGCGCCTCGTTCGCGATCTTGTCACCCGCAGTGGCTGCGGCTTCCTGATGGTGACCCATAGCGAGCGCCTCGCCGCGCTGCTCGATCGTCACATTCATCTTCATGCGGGACTGATCGCGTGAGGCGCGCGCTGTGGATCCTCGCCGTGCTGCTCAGCCACTGGCGCCGGCATCCGCTGCAATTCGCCACGCTGATGATCGGCCTGATCGCCGCCACCGCACTCTGGAGCGGCGTGCAGGCGCTGAACCAGCAGGCCCGCACGAGCTATGACCGCGCCGCCGCGGCATTCGGCGGCACGCGCACACCGATGCTGGTGTCGCCGAGCGGTGGCGCATTCCCGCAAAAACTGTTCGTCGATCTCCGGCGCGCGGGCTGGCCGGTATCGCCCGTGCTCGAAGCCCGCGCCCAGATCGAAGGCCGCAGCGTGCGCCTGCTCGGCATCGAGCCGTTGACCATGCCGCCCGAAGCCAGCGCCGCCGCCGAGATCGGAACGTCCGGCGCACAGGCCTTCATCGCGCCGCCCGGCCAGGCACTGATCTCGCGTGAGACGATGACCGAACTTGGCCTGCGCGAAGGCATGACACCGGCGCTGGGCAATGGCCGCATGCTGCCGCCGTTGAAACTGCAGCCCGCCCTAGCGCCCGGCGTCGTCGTGGTCGATATCGGCATCGCGCAGACATTGCTGGCCATGCCTGATCAGGTCACGCGTCTCCTGATCGGCAAGGCGAAAGGCCCGCGTCCGGCGCTGGAGAGCGTGGTCGGACAACAGTTCCGCATCGTGCAGCCCGAGAGCGAGACCGATCTCGAACGCCTCACTGACAGTTTCCATCTCAATCTCACCGCTTTCGGCCTGCTCTCCTTCTTTGTCGGCCTGTTCATCGTCAATTCCGCCATTGGCCTGGGCTTCGAACAACGCCTGCCGATGCTGCGCACACTTCGCGCCTGCGGCGTCTCCGCACGACAGCTCAACATCGTGCTGATCATCGAACTCGTCAGCATCGCACTGATGGCGGGCATTATCGGCCTCGTTGGTGGCTACGTCATCGCAGCGTCGCTGTTGCCCGATGTCGCCGCCAGCCTGCGCGGTCTCTATGGCGCGCAGATCCCCGGCCAACTCACGCTGAAGCCGGAATGGTGGCTGGCCGGCCTTGCGATCTCGGTGATCGGCGCCCTGCTGGCCGCGACATCGAGCCTGCTCAAGGCCGTGCGCCTGCCGCTGCTGGCCACCGCGCAGCCTTATGCCTGGCAACAGGCGCAGCATCGCTGGTTGCGATTGCAAGGGGCTGGCGCATTGCTCGTCTTCGCCGCAGCGGCGATCGTGCTGTGGTTCGGCGATTCGCTGGTTGCCGGCTTCGCCGTGCTTGCCGCTTTGCTGCTTGGTGCTGCGCTCGCCTTGCCGGTCCTGCTTGGCCTCGTCCTTGCCGCTGGTGAACGCAGCACGCGTCGGCCGATCCTTACCTGGTTCTGGGCTGACAGCCGCCTGCAACTCTCCGGCCTCTCGCTCGCGCTGATGGCCCTGCTGCTGGCGCTGGCGGTGAATGTCGGCGTCGGCACGATGGTGGAGAGTTTTAGCCGCACCTTCGTCGGTTGGCTCGATGGCCGGCTGTCGTCCGAAGTCTATATCAACGCTGCAAGCGACACACAGGCCCGCGAACTCAAGGATTGGCTGAAGCAGCGACGTGACGTGCAGGCCATATTGCCCGGCAGTCGGGCCGAAATCCAACTCGCTGGCGCGCCGATGGAGATCAATGGCCTTCCCGACCATGCGACCTTCCGGGATCACTGGCCGCTGCTCGAGGCCAGGCGGGATGCCTGGGATCGCGTTCGCGCGGGCGATGGTGCGCTGGTCAGCGAGCAATTGTCGCGACGGATGAACCTGGCCATCAGCCAGAACATCACTGTGCCGACGCCCAGCGGCCCATGGGTCATGCAGGTCGTCGCCATCTATGCCGACTACGGCAACCCCAAGGGCCAGCTCGCCGTCAATGTCGATGCACTGCTTCGGCATTTTCCAGATAGCCCGCAAACGCGCATGGGGTTGCGCGTGGCGCCGGAGAATGTCCCGATCGTGATCGACGCGATCCGCGCGCGTTTCGGCCTCGACGGCCGCAACCTCGCCGATCAGGCCAGCGTGAAGAAGGAGTCGCTCGGCATCTTCAACCGCACCTTCGCCGTAACTTCTGCGCTCAATGCCTTCACGCTCGGCGTCGCCGGCGTTGCGCTGCTCACCAGCCTGCTGACGCTGAGCAATTCACGGCTGCCGCAACTGGCGCCGCTCTGGGCCATCGGCCTGACGCGGCGACGACTTGCCGGCATCGAATTGCTCAAGACCATGTGCGTGGCGCTGATCACCTCGCTGCTGGCGCTCCCACTAGGCCTGCTGGTGGCGTGGTGCCTGATCGCCATCGTCAACGTGAAGGCCTTCGGCTGGCGGCTGCCGTTCTATGTGTTCCCACTGCAGCTGATCGAGTTGCTCGGCGTCGCGATGCTGGCGGCGCTATTGGCTTCGCTGTTGCCAATCCTCAAACTGCTGCGGATGCAACCGGCCGAACTCGTGAAGGTGTTCGCCAATGAGCGCTAGGCTCACACGACGCAGCGCGGTCGGCGGCCTCGCGCTGATGGGGCTTGGCGTGCCTCGCGCGCTGGCCCAGGGCTTTGCCGGGCTCGGCCGCGATGCCGATGGCTTTGCACCGGTGCTGCCCGGCCGTGCGCTGACCTTCCCGACGGATCACGGCCCGCATCCCGAATTCCGCATCGAATGGTGGTACCTCACCGCCAATCTCACGGACGCTTCGGGCAATGCCTATGGCGCGCAATGGACCCTGTTCCGGCAGGCGATGGCGCCGAGCACACAGGACTCAGGCTGGGCGACACCGCAGGTGTGGATGGGCCATGCCGGCGTTACGTCCGCCACAGCCCATCACTCGGCGGAGACTTTTGCACGCGGCGGCATCGGACAGGCCGGCGTGACCGCCACGCCATTCCGTGCCTGGATCGACGCATGGGAGATGCGCGGGCTCGATGGCTTCTCCGACATAAATGTGGCGCCGCTCGCGGTTTCGGCATCGGCAGAGACATTCAGCTATCGCCTTCGCCTCGATGCAGAGCAGCCTTTGGTGCTACAGGGCAACGCGGGTTACAGCCGCAAATCCGAGCGTGGGCAGGCGTCCTACTATTACAGCCAGCCTTATTTCACGGCGTCCGGCACGCTTGCGATCGACGGGAAAGACATCGCCGTCACCGGTCGCGCCTGGATGGACCGTGAATATTCGAGCCAGCCGCTTGCCTCGGACCAGACCGGCTGGGACTGGTTCTCGCTGCATTTGCCCGGCGATGAAAAGCTGATGCTGTTCCGGCTACGCCAGAAGGATGGCAGCCACTATTTCGCCGGCAACTGGATCACGGCGGAAGGCAAGTCGGTTCAGCTTGCATCCGACGCGATCGCCATGACGCCGATGGCAATGACGGAGATCGCGGACCGCAAGATTCCAACGGCATGGCGAATTGCCATCGCATCGCGCGGATTGCAGATCGAGACCACACCGCTGAATGCACGGAGCTGGATGTCGACGAGCTTCGCCTATTGGGAGGGGCCGGTGCGATTCAGCGGATCGCATGACGGCGAGGGATATCTGGAGATGACCGGGTACTAACACGATCAGAGCGACGGCACGCGATGCCCTCTCCCCGCAATGCGCGGGGAGAGGCTAAGAAAGAGCGCGCTTATTTTGTCAGCGGGCAACCACTGTCCTTCGCGAGCGGGAATGCAGACGCTGCGGGCACCACGGCGAGCTGCTTGTAGTAATCCCAGGGCTTCTTGGATTCCGACGGCTTCTTGACCTCGAACAGATAGAGGTCCTTCACCATGCGGCCATTGGCCTGCACCTTGCCGCCCTGGGCGAAGGCGTCGTCCACCGGCAGCTCCTTCAGCTTCTTGACGACCGCGTCGGAGTCCTTGGTGCCGGCGGCCTTCACGGCTTTCAGATAGGACAGTGTCGCCGAATAGGTGCCGGCCTGGATCATGTTCGGCATGCGCTGGGTGCGCTTGAAGAAGCGCTCGGCGAATTCGCGCGATTTGTCATCGCGATCCCAATAGAAGGATTCCGTCAACACCAGGCCTTGCGCCGCATTGAGGCCGAGGCCATGGACTTCCGCCAGCGTCAGCAGCAGGCCGGCCAGCTTCTGGCCGCCGGCGACGATGCCGAATTCAGCCGCCTGCTTCACCGCATTGGTGGTGTCGAGACCGGCATTGGCGAGGCCGATGACCTTGGCCTTCGACGCCTGCGCCTGCAGCAGGAAGGATGAGAAATCCGACGAATTCAGCGGATGACGCACGGCGCCGAGCACCTTGCCGCCCTTCGACTTCACGATGTCGCCGGTGTCCTTCTCCAGCGAATAGCCGAAGGCATAATCGGCCGTGAGGAAGAACCAGGTGTCGCCGCCGGTCTCGGTCAGAGCGCCGCCGGTGCCGACACCGAGTGCGCGGGTGTCGAACGACCAGTGGAAGCCATAGGGCGTGCAGGCATCACCGGTGATGCGCGAGGTCGCGGCACCCACCACGATATCGATCTTCTTGGCCTGCGCGGAGAGCTCCTGCACCGCCAGCGCCACCGAGGACGTGGTCAGTTCGGTGATCATGTCGACATTCTCGACATCGTACCAGCGGCGCGCGATGGCGGCAGCCAGATCCGGCTTGTTCTGGTGATCGGCGGTGACCAGTTCGACCTTGCCGCCCAGCACTTCGCCACCGAAATCTTGCACCGCCATCCTGGCGGCTTCGAGCGACCACTTGCCGCCGTAATCGGCATAGACGCCGGACTGATCGTTGAGGATGCCGATCTTGACACCCTGCGCCGCAGCGGGCGTCAGCGTCGAAGTGGCAAGGAAAAGGCCGCAAAGCGCGGCAGCGGACGTCAGTCCAAGCTTCATGAGTGCCTCCCAGGATTTTTATGGGCGGCACACTATGGGAGATGATTGCAACTGGCGAGTGTGACTTTCGGATGATGCGGCGCGATCACCGAAGTGTCATTTGGCGTAGCGGCAGAGCCGACCGCCGCGCTCAGTGCTGCTTCTTCAGCGCCGCCTCGATGCAGGCGAGTTCGCGTTCGATCTCGGCGATCAGCGGCACCGGGTCATTGTCCTCGACCAGATGCATCTTCTCATAGGTGCCGTTGCGGATGCTCTCGATCCAGGCAATGCGGTCGGCCTGATATTGCTTCAGGCGCTCGAAATCACCGCGCTCGGCATATTTGCCGATCAGTTTCTCGAAGACAGCACTCATGGACGATTCCTTCCGTAGCCCGGATGGAGCGCAGCGCAATCCGGGGACAGCAGAGCTAATTGAAACGCCGGTACCCGGGTTACGCTGCGCTTCACCCGGGCTACGACACCGCGGCAATCACAGCCCGCGCAGCACCAGCCGATTAAGGCGCGTTGCAAATGCCGCCGGATCTTCCGGCAGTTCGCCGTCGAGAATCTGCGCCTGTTCCAGCAGCAGGAACGCGATGTCCGACGCCTCGCCGCCTGCAGCCTTGTCGGCGCCCGCGATCTTCGTCACCAGCGGGTGGCGCAGATTGATCTCGAGGATCGGCTTGGTGACGCTGCCGCGATTCTGCATCGCCAGCATGCGTTCGAGCTCGCGATCCGGACCGCGACCACCGGCGACAAGACACGAGGCCGAGGTGGTGAGGCGCGTCGAGGCCTTCACATCGGAGACGCGCTCACCGAGCGCTTCCTTGATCACGGCGATGGTCGAGGCTTCGTCGGCGGCATCGGGCTTGGGCTCGTCCTTGTTGTCCTCTTCGACCTGCGGGATCAGGTCGAGATTGACCTCGCCCTGGCTCAGCGACTTCAGCGGCTTGCCTTCATATTCCAGCGGGGCCGAGGTCCAGAACGCATCTACCGCATCCGACAGCAGCAGCACCTCGATGCCGCGCGACTTGGCGGCTTCGAGCTTCGGATTCGACTTCAGGCGATCAAGGCTGTCGCCAGCGAGATAATAGATCTCGGTCTGGTTCGGCTTCAGATCGGCCACATACTGCTTCAGCGTGCGCTTTTCGCCCGACGTGGTGGTGAAGCGCGACAGCGCCAGCAGTTTTTCGCGGCGCTCGAAGTCCTCATAGATGCCTTCCTTCAGCACCGGGCCAAATGCATCCCAGATCTTCGTGAAAGTCTCGGCGTCCTTTTCGGCCAGCGTCTCGAACTCGCTGACGACACGCGTCGCCACCGCCTTCTTGATCTGGGCGAGCTGCGGATTGTTCTGCAACATCTCGCGCGACAGGTTGAGCGGCAGGTCCTCGGCATCGATGACACCACGGATGAAGCGCAGATAGGATGGCAGCAGGTCCGCATCGTCGGTGATGAAGACACGGCGGACATAGAGCTTCACGCGACCCTTGCGCTCGGGCTCGAACAGATCGAACGGCTTCGATTCCGGTGCGAACAGCAGCACGGCGTAGGAGTAGCGGCCTTCGGCGCGATAATGCAGCGTCATCGCCGGCTCGTCATAAGCGTGCGCGATGGACTTGTAGGCCTTGCTGTAGTCTTCGGGCGTCAGCTCCGACTTCGAGCGCTGCCACAGCGCGCTGGCCGAATTGATCTGCTTCGGTTCGGCATCGCCGTCCTTGAGCATGATCGGAAACTGGATGTTGTCCGAATAGGACGTGACGATGCGCTCGATCTCGTAAGCTTCGAGATACTTCTTCGCATCATCCTTGAGCTGCAGCTCGATCGAGGTGCCGGAGGGCACGCTCATGCCGTCATTGAGCTGCGCGATCTCAAATCCGGCGCCGCCCGTCGACGTCCACGTAAACGCATCATGGGTACCGGCGCGGCGCGAGGTGACGATGATCTTCTCGGCTACCATGAAGGCCGCATAGAAGCCGACGCCGAACTGGCCGATCAGG
>NZ_JBIISY010000149.1:0-15408 GCF_044340795.1 Tardiphaga sp. | reverse complement strand
GAAGACGAACGCCGCGCGGAGCAATTAGGCGCTCTTGTTCATGCGTTCGGGCCTAGCTCCGGGGTCATGGTCCTACCAAGTCTCGGACCGTTGGCATTGGACGATGTCGAACCTTCGCCTGAAATCGCAGGGCGGCGAAGCTCGGTCTTGCGTCGCCTCGCGGAGGCCGAGGGCGCGCTTCTCATCACCACCGTTCATGCTCTCGCGAGACGGGTTCCGACGGCGGACGCGATGTTGACATCAGCCTTGCGCCTGTCCATTGGAGGGCCGTTCGCCGAAGACGAGGTGCGCAGCTTTCTAATCGGCAGCGGATATTTGCTCGATGCGCGGATTGAAGCGCCTGGCACCGCGATCTTTCTAGGCAGCGCGCTCGAGATCTTCCCGGCAGGTGCATTAGGGCCGGTGCGCGTCGGCTACAATGCGGGCCGTGTCACCGAAATTCACCTTTACGATCTGGCGGATCAGAGAGATCTCGATGCGCTTGACGCTGTTGTAATCGACGTAATTGACGAAACTGATCAGCGTGTTAGCGACGAGATCGAAGGCTCGAAAGAGCGTTCGCTCGCCGCGACCGTCTTCGACTATTTCCCATCATCACTGCTTGTCGTTGACCATGGCGTGGAATCGCGCGCGGAACGTTGGCTAAGCCGTGTCGGTGAAGAGTATGCGTCGGTCGTTATGTCCCTCGACGAATGGAGACGGCGTTTCAAGCTTGTCGACGTCGTGTTCCTACCCGACTCGTCTCCCGAGCCAGCACCACGCACGTTCTTCAGAGACGCTGCACCCACGCGATCCTTTCGTAGGTTCATCAAGCAGCAGCTCGAAAGTCGCCGTCTAGTGATTCTTACTGCTGCTTCCCGGCGCGATTTGCGGGCGATGGAACGACGGGCAGGTATGGCGAGCACCCTCTGTCCAGACTGGGAAGCAGCCATCGCGCAGGCGAAGACTGGATGTCCCGCAGCGGTGTTTGCTGATCTTGATAGCGGTTTCATATGGAAAGATAACGTGGTCGTCGTGGCCGCCGCTGATCTTTTGGGTAGCCGGGCGACGCATCAGGACATCATGATGGTTGGTCTCCGACGAAGCATCGGGTACCGAGCGCTGTCACTAGGTGATGTCGTCATACATATGGACCGCGGCATGGCCATCCTGCAGGACCTTGTTTCATTGTCGGCGGCAGGTGTTCCAGACGTAGAAATGATCCGGTTGCAGTTTGCAGACGACGACCAGGTTTTGCTCCCATTATCGGATCTCCGGTCTATCTGGCGATATTCTTCTGATCCCGATCGCGTTTCGCTCGACAAAGCTGACGGCTCGTCATGGGCCGAACGCAGATCGCAAGCCGAAAATGACATAGCAGCGGCAGCGGAGCACATCGCCGATCGCGTGCGTAAACGTCAGCAGCGTCGGGTCGATCCTATCGTGCCAAAAGTCGCGGACTATGAGACGTTCGCGGCCGCCTTCGACTACATCCCCACAGCCGACCAGGGTTCCGCAATTACTGATGTTTTAAACGACCTTGCGTCCGATATTCCGATGGACCGGCTGGTGTGCGGCGACGTCGGATATGGCAAGACAGAAGTCGCGCTGCGAGCGGCTGCAGCAGCCGTGTTCGCGGGAAAGCAGATTGCGTTGGCCGCCCCGACGACGGTGCTAGCCCGACAGCATTTTGAGACCTTCCGTCGTCGCTTCGCACCGTTCGGAATCGAGGTCGGGTTGCTGTCACGCTTTACGCCAGCAGCAGAGGCCCGCAGCATCAAGACTAAGTTGGCGGATGGTTCGATGTCCATCGTGATCGGAACCCATGCATTGGCAGCCAATGGGGTCAAATTCAACGATTTGGGCTTGTTAGTCATCGACGAGGAGCAACATTTCGGAAAGGCGCAAAAGTCCAAACTCGAGGCTCTAGCTGAAGGTTTGAATGTTCTAATCATGACGGCCACTCCGATACCCAGAACCTTGAATGAAGTGCAGGCAGGATTACGGGCGCTCAGCATCATAGCAACCCCGCCGGTCCGACGTGTCCCGGTCGTGACCGTCGTCGAACCGTTTCACGAAGCGACTGCCGCGGCTGCACTCCGCCGCGAACATCGACGCCGTGGCCAGTCCTTCGTAGTATGCCCACGGATCGAGGATATTGCGCCGATGGCAAAGCGTCTTGAGGACGTGGTCCCAGAATTGAGAATCACCGCGTTGCACGGCAAGATGCCGGCTGCCGACATCGACGCTGCGATGATGAGTTTTGCCGCAGGTGAAGCTGACATACTGCTCGCGACCAACATTATCGAAAGCGGATTGGATTTCCCGCGTGCCAACACGATCATCGTATGGCGTCCGGACAAATTCGGTTTGGCGCAGTTGCATCAGTTGCGAGGCCGGGTGGGCCGCCGAAGTACGAGATCGTTTGCCCTCTTTCTCACCGATCCCGAAAGCAAGCTGTCGAACGCGGCGGCCAAACGGTTGGGCACGCTGAAGACACTATGCGACCAAGGCGCCGGCTTTCTGGTCAGTGCGGGTGACATGGATATGCGGGGAGGTGGTCACCTCCTTTCGGAAAGGCAGAGCGGACATATTCAGCTTCTCGGAACAGAATTGTCTGGTCATCTCTTAGGCAGAGCGATGAGCGGGGCTGGTGTGCCGCCATTATTCAAGCGGCGTCCGGAGGTTAATCTCGACGTGCCGGCCTTGTTGCCAACTTGTTACGTCAAGGATGCAGGCATTCGATTGGAGCTTTACGCCCGCATCTTCCGCGCGGGTGATGACAGTCAGTTGGAAGAATTGGAGGACGAGATCGATGAGCGATTCGGAGATCTGCCAACCGAAGCTCAGAACCTCTTCGGTCTCGCACGCTTCGAACTCGCCTGCATTAGGCTCGGCATCTCGAGTGTTGATGCCGGACCGAAATCTTTAGCCGCGGCATTTGATGGAGAGGGTGGTGTCGACCAGTTCAAGTCTTTCGATGGCGACGATATGTTTGGGTGGAAGGATGGCCGTTTGACCTACCGCCGATCGGCGCCTCCCTCGGAGCGCGTAGCCGTTCTCGAGGCGTTTATTGCCACAGTGGAACGCGTCGTCGCTGACGACAGTAGGGGATTGTTGCCTCCGAGCGGAATAGACGAAGCCCGGCCGGGCGCATGATTTCGGACTGGATGCGTTGAGCCGATGCCATCCTTGTTCTCTCCCTCAGATCAGGAACTGAGCGCGTCATACGTCATTAGCGTGATGAAAGACATGCGTGTTGCGCGATCGTTTCGGAGATTTGTAATGGATGTTGGGATCAAGGCTGTTTTCACCAATCGTCGCGCCGCGGAGCTCGCACTTGAGCATCTTGTTCAGGACATCGGGTTGGAGAGAACCGACATATTCATTGCTGCGGTCGGCGTTCAAAGCAGCTCAGGTACGAAGCCAGCAGGTGCCGATGTTCGAGGCAGCCTCGGCGAACCGAAAGCCGCGAATCCCGCGTTGGAAGGGGAGATCGATATGTCAGTTGGATGCACACAGGAGAACGTCGAGCGTGTGTCCCAAGCTCTTCAAAAAGTCGGCGGACAAATTAAGTAGCTTGCGACGGTCTCCTAAGCGGCTCGGTACCGTCGCAGCAATGGCTAGGCCGTCTCGACCAGGTGAAGCGTGGTCGGATCCGTTGGCAATCCCTTCGCAACGGGTTGCAGGGGCGTCCGGTCGCGGTCGGCTACCGCGACTTGCTCGCCTTCGGCCGAGCAACGCCGCGTTGTTGCTTCGCCGATAATCCGACGCGGCCAGTCACGATCATCACCTTGTCCTTAAATCGGTCCGTCGTCGTTGGGATTCTCTGCATTGGTTCTCGCAGGACCGGTCAGCTTCCGAGCGATTCAATCCATTCGGAGACGGCGCGCGCGATGTCGGCCATGACCTCGCGGTCGGCCCGACCTCTGCGGGCCGGAACGTGAAAGCCGTGATCGGCGCCATCGACGCGATGCGCGGTGGCCAGCGATCGCCGCCGCTTCGCGGCACCACGTAGCAGCGCTGGCTCCGCGAGCTTGTCCTGGGTGCCGCTGACGGACAAGGCGCCGCTCGGCTCCTCCCAGCTCCAAACGGCCTCATTGCTATAGCGTGGGGCCTTGCCGAACTGGTCTGTCGTCACACTGCACATGTACCCGCCCAGAACGGGGTCGTACTTCAGGCCCTGCCAAGGGAAGGGGTAACGTCCGTCATCAAGCAGACAGACTACCGACTCTAAGCACGGCGTATTCGACCTGGCCCCACAGCTTATCGATCATGAGACGCTCGATACACCCGGCACGCTCGCCATCCGCCCAAGGACTGGTGTGCCGGCGACTTTGTCGCTGCCGATGAAATTTCCGATCTCGTCCTCCGCCATACTGACCTCCATCTCGTCGTTTCCAATGAACGCACGCTGGTGGCGCTGATGAGGAGGATATTTGCCGCCCTCCGGCTCGGCGGGGCAATCCCATCTGTTTGGTATCCGGGCTGGCTTTACCTGCCTGGAAGACGATGGCAACGGTGCCAAGACCATAGCGATGATGCCATGAAGGCGATCATGTTCGTGTCTTCTCATTGAATTTCTATCCGCCTTGGGGCGTGCACGAATCATGACGCAAACCAGCAATCCCTGTCATTCGGGCTTTTTGGTCTGCCCCTCTGGCTTGTTACCTTGCTCCTTGTCCTGCTGCTTCGAGCTGGGGTCCTGGGCGCGTTCAACGTCCTCGGGCTGCTCCTCACTCCGACCATTCAACTCGATACTGTGACCGCTCTTTGGTTCTTTAGGCATCGGTACTCCTTCAGTATCCGAACATCGTATCGACAATAGCTGGTCGATCGTGAGTTCTTGACCTATTCGCCACGCAGGGCTCGATGCGGCTAGTAAGGCCATAGCCAGGATGGAATAAGCTATGGGGGCAGGGAGACGGCTCATCGCGTCCGGCACGTCGCTATCAGCAGCACGCCGATGGCGACCATGGCGGCACCCCAGCCAAGAAAGCCCATATCCCAAAGAAACTGCTCATCAACCGGCACCGTTTCCCGAACCCGATGAACTCCGAGGATCTCGTGATTGATGATGCCTTTGATGGTGTTGAACAGACCCCAGCCCAACACCAGCGACCCGCACAGACAGAGCACCGACCACTGGTCATACTTATGAGGTGTGCGCAGCAGCAGGTAGACGCCAATCACTACTATGACATAGGCGAACGCATGGAAGATGCCGTCCCAATAAGTGTTCAACCGCAGGTTCTCAATCGAATTGATTGGATACCAGCGACTGACCGTGTGATGCCACTGCAGGAGCTGGTGCAGCACAATGCCATCAAAGAAGGCGCCGAGGCCGATAATGACGCCGGCATAGATGGGGAAAGGTGGGGTGTCCGTATGGACATTGATCTGCATGCTGCCTCTCGTTTGCAATCGGAAGTCTGATGCATTGTTCCGTTGCCAACATCCGCCGGGCTGTGTGCATAATCTGGCATGACATATAACGCTGCGCGACGGGTCTTGACGGTAAGCAAGGTGCGAACGCAGTAGGTTGCCGCCGCATCAAACTCAGCAACATCGTTTCAAACTTGAGTCGGGAACAAAGCGGTCGAGCACCGGTTGCGGCGACAATCAGGAGAGCCGCAATGCCAAATAGCGAAAAGTTTGCGATCGTCACAGGAGCGTCCACCGGCATCGGATACGAGCTGGCGAAGCGATGTGCCGCGGAGGGCTATGATCTGCTTATCGCTGCCGACGAGCAGCAGATAGAACAGTCAGCTGAGACCCTACGCGCGTTCGGCGCCGACGTGCGGGCGGTCGAAGTTGATCTCGCCACGCGCGATGGCGTCGAAAAGCTCTACGCTGCTGTCGGAGGGCGTTCCATCGACGTTCTGATTGCCAATGCCGGGCGCGGTCTTGGGCGCGGCTTTCTCGACCAGGATGTGAAGGAGGCAACGCGCGTTGTCGATACGAATATATCCGGAACGCTTTGGCTGATCCACAAGGTGGGGAACGATATGCGGGGTCGGAACAAGGGGCGCATTCTGATTACGGGTTCTATCGCCGGCTTCATGCCGGGATCTTTCCAGGCCGTATACAACGGCACGAAAGCATTCTTGAACTCGTTCTCCTTTGCGCTTCGCGAAGAGCTGAAGGACACCGAGGTGACGGTAACCTGCCTCATGCCAGGTGCCACTGAGACGGACTTCTTCCGCAGGGCGGATATGCTCGACACCGATGTCGGGACAACGGAGAAAGATGATCCCACGAAGGTGGCCGATGACGGCTTCAATGCAATGATGCGCGGCGACGGAGACGTCGTCAGCGGCTTAAAGAACAAGATGCAGTCCGCTGCAGCTAACATTACTCCGTCGAGCGTGCTGGCGGGCCAACATCGCAAGCTATCCGAGCCCGGGACCGCGAAAAACTGAGATGACGGAGGAAGCTCGGTCGGAATGGAGGCGCGATCTTTATCCCGCGGTCGTACTGGGACTGATCAGCAGCTCGTTCTCGACGGCGGTGAGCCAACTCGCAGCCGGTCGGCTCGGGCGTGATGCGTCTGTGGACTGGATGACCGTGGCATCTATCCCGTTTGGAAACGACATTTTGACGGCAGAGCCGACAGGTTCCGCGATCGCGGCCGGCATCGCGTTCCATCAATGGGCAGATTTCTCCTGGGCACTCTTTTTCTTCGTCGCAATGCGTCGCTGGACCGCGCCATTAGACGCGGCGGCGCTGGCGGGTCTGACGCTACCTTGGGCGCTCGCAACATCGTTTCTCGAATGGGCGTGTCTCGTGCCGCTTTTTCCGTTCAGGCAGCCAATATTCCCGCTTCAGCAGCCCTACTGGATCGGGTTCTTGGTGCATCTGTCCTCGGCTGCGATCTACCCGCTCTATCCGGCTCTCCGAACCTGGCTCGTGCATCGCCGGTCTCCGTCGGGCCGGGTCTCGCTAGCAATAGCCGCAGCAATATGCGTGCTGATGGGGCTCGCCGCTGCCGACCTGTACGCGCGCCACAGAGGCGAGGTCAGATGGATCGGCGGCGACTCAGACGGGGAGCCCGACCGCACGTTTCTCCGCCACATGCATGCGCATCACCAGCAAGGCATTCAGCTTGCTGGGCTGGGCATCGAACGCGCGCAGAGCGATCATCTACGGCAGGTCGCCAATCTGATGGTGGCAAGCCAGGCTGGCGAGGTGCGCGTCTTCGAACGCTGGTGGCGGAGCTGGTTCGGCGCCTCCATCGAAAGCTGCGGATCCAGCGAACGCGCGGAGATGCCGGGCTATCTCAGCGACGACGAGCTTGCGAAGGTCGCGGAGGCGGATGATGCCGGCTTCGACTCCGCGTTCATTGAGGCGATGACGATCCATCACAAAGGAGCCGTTCGCATGGCTGATAGGCAACTGGGCGAGGGCAGGGACATCCGGCTACGCGCTCTGGCCCACGCGATCCGGCACGAGCAGCAGGGCGAAATCGCGCTGATGCGAGGACTGAGTGGTTCGCGCGCTGTCCACGCTGCGCTGCGCTTCATGGCGGCCGATGTCGTAAATTGACCAGATGCCTTGGGCTCCGGCGAGCGTCCGCTGCCCCGTAAAATGTTGGAGGTGCAGCGTGTCGCGCGTCGTGATCGGAACATCGGGCTGGCATTATCAATCCTGGCGCGGCGCCTTCTTTCCGGATCGCCTGCTGCTTAAGCATCAGCTCCGTTACTACGCCAGCCAGTTCAAAACCACCGAGCTCAACGGCGTTTTCTATCGCACGCCGACACCAGACACCGTGAAAGCCTGGGCGTCCGAAACTGGCGACGATTTCGTCTTCACGTGGAAAGCGTCAAAATTTATCACACACTGGAAGCGTCTCTCGTTGGCCTCCCAGAACAGTCTCGATCTACTGGAAAATCGCATGTCGCTGCTAGGCCGCAAAGCTGGCCCCATCCTGTTTCAGTTGCCGCCGCAATTTTCTGCCGATCCTGACCGTCTTGCTGCTTTTGTCAAATTACTGGATCCGCATCGGCGCTATTGCTTCGAATTTCGCCATTCCAGCTGGTACCAGCCAGCCGTGTTCCGAATTCTCAAACAATCCAATATCGCATTGTGCCTGTCGGACCATCATGACGCGCCAGCGCCATGGCGACGCACGGCGGATTTCGTCTATATCCGAGGGCATGGGCCCAGCGGCCGCTATCGCGGACACTACGCGGCGAAGACGCTGCAGCAATGGACGGTCCGCATCAAATCCTGGCGCAAACAGGGCTGTGATGTCTTCGTCTATTTCGACAATGACCAGAAAAGTGCAGCGCCGGCTGATGCGCTGAAACTTCGGCGCCTATTGCAACCGATTTCTACGCGCGCTTAACAGAGTGCGTCGATACGTCCACGAGGAACTTGGAACCAAACATCCAGTTGCAGCCGTGAAGATCAAATCAAGGCGGCAGCATGTCAGGACGACCCAGCAAAGACCCGATCATTAAAAACTACAGTGGCGCCGCCGGAGGATGGGGGTCGGCAAAGTCAGTCAGCGAAATCTTGCTGCGCGAACGCGTGCCGGTTGAAGGGCCGTCACTGCTGGCGCATCAAAACAAGCCTGATGGTTACATGTGCGTATCCTGCGCCTGGGCGAAGCCGGCCAAGACGCATCCGCTGGAATTCTGCGAGAACGGCGCCAAGGCGTCGGCGTGGGAAGTGACGTCGCGTCGCGCCGATGCTGCGTTCTTCGCAACGCACAGTTTGGCGCAACTGGAGCAGTGGCGGGATCATGATCTCGAGGAGCAGGGGCGGTTGACCGAGCCCATGCGCTGGGATGCCGAAACGGACACATACCGGCCGGTATCGTGGCAAACGGCATTCGACGAGATCGGCCTCGAACTTCGGGCTCTGCGGCCGGAACAAGTTGAGTTTTACACGTCTGGCCGCGCCTCGCTTGAGACAGCCTATATGTACCAGTTGTTTGCGCGGATGTATGGCAGCAACCATCTGCCGGACTGCTCTAATATGTGTCATGAGAGCTCATCGGTGGCGCTGCCCCAGAGCATCGGTGCCGCCGTCGGCACCGCAATTCTTTCGGACTTCGAGAACTGCGACTGCATCTTCTATATCGCCCAGAATGTCGGCACATCGTCACCTCGGCTGCTGCATGATCTGCAGGATGCGGTCGATCGCGGGGTCAAGATCGTTGCGATCAATCCCTTGCGCGAGCGCGGTCTCGAACGCTTCGTCAATCCGCAGTCGCCCTCGCAGATGCTGACAGGCAAGGAAACGCCGATCGCGTCAAGCTATCATCAAGTGCGCAACGGCGGCGACATCGCGGCGCTGTTCGGTATCTGCAAGGCGCTGATCGAGGCGGATGACATTCTGCGGCAGTCAGGCATTTCGCTGGTGGCGGGAGACGATGCCGAGCCAAATCCGCCGTCGAATGCGTCGGCCATCGCCTTCGCCGCATCGATTGCCGCAGCCGATCGCAAGCATATTCTCGATCACGATTTCATCGCCGAGCACACCACCGGTTTCGACGCGTTCGCGGACGCTGCGCGCGGCTACGACTGGGATGAACTGGAGCGCGTGTCGGGCCTCACGCAGGCAGAGATGATGGACGCAGCCCGCACCTATGCCATGTCTGATGCGGTGATGATGGTCTATGGCATGGGCCTCACCCAGCAGCCGATGGGCGTACAGAACGTCCATATGGTCGCAAACCTCGCGCTGCTGCGCGGTAATATTGGCAAGCCCGGCGCCAATATTTGCGCCGTGCGAGGACATTCCAATGTGCAAGGGCAGCGCACTGTCGGAATCACCGAAAAGCCCGGCCTTGTGCCGCTCGACAAGCTGGCCGAACTTTATGAATTCGAACCTCCGCGATGGACGGGTCATTCGACCGTCGAGACGTGCGAGGCCATCACCAAAGGCGAGGCGCGCGCATTTATAAGCCTCGGCGGCAATTTTCTGCGCGCAGTGCCTGATACTCGGTTGATCGAACGCGGCTGGCGCAATCTCCGTCTTACAGTGAATATCGCTACCAAGCTTAATCGCAGCCATGTGGTACATGGCGAGATTGCCTATTTGCTCCCGTGCCTCGGCCGCCTCGAGATCGATGAGCAGGCGAGTGGTCCGCAGGCCGTATCGATGGAAAGCTCGGTGGCACATTTCCACGGCTCGCGAGGGCGTAGCAAGCCGGCCAGCTCGCATTTGCTCTCGGAACCGGCGATTGTCGCCGGGCTCGCCAAGGCCACCTTGCAGGGTCGGGGAAGGGTCGATTGGGACGGATGGGTTGGTAATTACGCCGAGATCCGCGATGCCATTGAACGGACCTACCCCGAGACCTTTAAGCGCTTCAACGAGCGGCTGTTTCAGCCAGGCGGTTTTCCGCGGCCGTTACCCGCGCGTGAACGAAAATGGGTGACGGAAACCAAGAGGGCCAATTTTCTGACGCCGCCACGCCTTTTTCCAGATTTCGCGGTCGAGGGCGCCGACGTGCTTCATCTCGCCACGTTGCGTTCAAACGACCAGTTCAACACCACGGTCTATGGCTATAGCGATCGCTTCCGCGGCGTCGAAGGCACGCGCCATGTCGTATTCATGAACCACGCGGACCTCGCGCGCCTCGATCTGAAAGCCGGCGATGCCGTCGATCTGGTCACTGCCATCGATCGGCAGGAGCGTCGCGTAGTCGGGGGACTGCGCGTGGTGGCTTATGACATTCCGCAAGGGATGTGCGCCGCCTATTATCCCGAGACCAATCCGCTGTTCCCGCTATCGCATCACGATCCAGAAGCCAAGACGCCCGGCTATAAACTTCTACCTGTTCAAGTGCAAAGGGGCCAGCAATTGGCGCGGGATTGATCTCGACATCGGCAGAGCATCAGGAAGGAGCAGACAGTGCGAGTATCGGTCGCCTGTGCAGTTGTTGGCCTCCTGCTTTGCGGGTGTGAGCGCGAAAAACGCGAGATGCGCACCGATCCGCCGACCGCGGCTGCGCTTGCGGAGCTGAGGCTGATGCCCAACCAAATCGGTGGAACGCCGTCGGAAATCTACTTCGCGCTTGATCAGCCTTATGACAACAATGCCTATCAGCTCAGCCAAGGCAAGCGGCTATATAACTGGTTCGAATGTGCCGACTGTCACGGCGCCGACGGCAGCGGTGGGGTCGGCCCTTCCTTTCTTGACGGATGGTGGCTCTACGGCCCGGAGATGGTGTCCATCGCGGCTTCCATCACCGATGGCCGTCCGCAAGGCATGCCGGCCTTTCGCGATAAGATGACCACCGAGCAGATCTGGCAGCTCGCCGGCTATGTCCGAACCATCGGTAGTTACATCACCAAGACGGCTGCGCCTTCGCGCAATGACGACAAGACAGCGCGACCGGCCGAGAACCGGACGCCGGCGCGCATTCTTTTTAATGAAGCCCCAGCACAACCTCGACCTGAACAGGGGCCCCGGCCATGACGCATCCACGCGCAGCCGTTGTGATGATGTGCTGGCTGCTCGCGGGCTGCAGCGGCTCGCAGTCGGTAATCCAGGCTGACGGCGCGCCGGCGATGGCGCTGAGGCAACTGATCATCGGTATCGTCAGCGTCTGCTCGCTGGTCTGGATGCTCGTGATGATCGCGCTGATCTGGGCCCTGATGCGCCGACGCGGAGAGCCCGGTTCCCACGATGCAAGGCAGCGACGGATGGCCGGCTCGGTCATCGTTGCGATCCTGGCGACCGTAGTCGTCATCGCCGGCTTCACATTTGCCAGTTTTTATACCACGCGGGCGTTGCAGGGCGGCCCCGCCGACGTCACCATCGCGGTCCGGGGCCAGCAATGGTGGTGGGAGCTTTCCTATGTCGCCCCGGATCCATCCCACAGTTTCAAGACGGCCAATGAGATCCGCATTCCGGTCGGCCGCAATGTCAAACTGGAGCTGGACTCGGCCGATGTTGTGCATTCCTTCTGGGTGCCCAGTCTTGCGGGCAAGCTCGATCTGATTCCGGGAAGGATGAACGAGCTGACGCTGCGCGCCGAGCGCGCCGGCGTGTATCGCGGCCAGTGCGCGGAATTCTGCGGCACCCAGCACGCGCATATGGCTTTGTTCGTGATTGCGATGGAGCCGAAAGACTACGACGACTGGGTGGATAGCCAGCGTCGCGACGCAGCGGCGCCGTCCGGCGGCGAGGCCTCGGCGGGCGAACAGCTGTTCCTCAGCATGCAATGTGCAGCATGTCACACTGTGCGTGGCACCAGCGCGCATGGCGGCACTGGTCCGGATCTGACGCATATCGCCAGCCGCCAGACCATCGCTGCCGGTCTTCTTGAAACCACGCGAGGCTCGGTCGCAGCTTGGATCGCCGACCCGCAGACGCTGAAACCCGGCAACAACATGCCGATGGTTCCGCTCGACGGCAATGAACTGCGTCAACTATCCGCCTACATGATGAGCCTGAAATGACCACGGCTGAATCCGATCACGTCGTCATCGATGATCTCGCCGATGCCGAAGAATTGGCGTTGCTGGCGCGCACGTGGTCGACACCGTCGGGTTGGTGGGGCGCGCTGACAACGGTCGATCACAAGGTCATCGGTCGCCGCTATATCGTCACCGCCTTCGTGTTTCTGGCCCTCGGCGGCATGCTGGCCCTCGTGATGCGGCTGCAACTGGCGGCGCCGGAGGCGCGCCTAATCAGCGCGGACCGGTACAACCAGCTCTTCACCATGCACGGATCAAACATGATGTTCCTGTTCGCCGTGCCGGTGATGGAGGCCATGGCGGTGTATCTGGTGCCGTTGATGGTCGGCACGCGCAACATCGTGTTTCCGCGCCTCAACGCATTCTCGTACTGGATGTTTCTTGGAGGCGGCTTGCTGCTGTGGGGCGCGTTTCTGGTGGAAATGGGACCGGATGTGGGCTGGTTCGCGTATGTGCCGCTCTCGGGGCCGCAATATGCGGCCGGCAAGCGCGCCGACATCTGGGCCCAGATGATCACCTTCACGGAGGTGTCCGCGCTGGCGGTGGCCATCGAGATCGTGGTCACTGTGTTCAAGCAACGCGCGCCGGGCATGACGCTCGATCGCATTCCGCTATTCGTCTGGTCGATGCTTGTGACAGCGTTCCTGATCATCATGGCGATGCCGGCGATCATGGTGGCGAGCACATCGCTCATTCTCGACCGCCTGGTCGGTACCCATTTCTTCAATCCGGCGCAGGGCGGCGATGTCCTTCTGTGGCAGCACCTGTTCTGGTTCTTCGGCCACCCCGAGGTCTACATCATCTTCCTGCCGGCGGTGGGCATGGTGTCCACCATCGTCGCGACCTTCAGCCGGCGACCGGTGTTCGGCTATCTCGCGATGGTGGTTGCGTTGATGTCGACTGGCATCCTGTCATTCGGCCTGTGGGTGCATCACATGTTCACCGTGGGTCTGCCGCGGCTGGGCGAAAGCTTTTTCACCGCATCCAGCATGTCGATCGCAGTGCCGGCGGGGCTGCAGATCTTCTGCTGGCTCGCGACGCTGTGGGATGGCCGCCCAGTCTTCAAGACGCCGTTGCTGTTCGTAATCGGCTTCATCGTCACCTTCGTCATGGGCGGGCTGACCGGCGTGATGGTGGCCTCGGTGCCGTTCGACACCCAGGTCCATGACACCTATTTCGTGGTGGCCCATTTCCACTATGTTCTCATCGGCGGCGCGGTGTTTCCCCTGCTCGGCGCGATCTATTACTGGTTCCCGAAGCTGACAGGACGGCTGATGAGCGAACGCGTTGGCAAAGTCGTGTTCGGGCTGATCTTCGCCGGCACGCATCTGACCTTCTTTCCCATGCACATTCTCGGCCTGATGGGCATGCCACGCCGCGTGTACACCTATCAGCCGGAAATGTCCTGGGCGTCCCTGAACCTGTTCGTCAGCGCCAGCGCGTTTCTGCTGGCGGCCGGATTCCTTCTGTTCTTCATCGAGGTGTTTCGCGGCGCGCGCTATGGTGAGCGCAGCGGTCCCAATCCATGGGACGCATCGACCCTCGAATGGGCGACGTCGTCCCCGCCGCCCGATTTCAATTTTGCCCATATTCCCGTGGTGGACAGTGGTGAACCGCTCTGGCAGCAGCGGTTCGCTGTCGCTACGGGATTGCGCGCCGATCGCCGCGAATTGGTGGTGTCCTCGCTGGTCGAGGCCAAGCCGCAGGCACGGGAATCGTCGGTCGGCCCCTCGATCTGGCCGTTCCTGTCCGCGATCGCCACTTCGGTCATGCTGATCTGGTCGATCTTTTCGCCATGGGCGGTGGTGTGGGGATCGATCCCGGTCGTAATCTGCCTGGTCGGCTGGTTCTGGCCCAAAGGCTCGCCGGAGGATGATTCATGAAAGCGCGAGCGACGATCGATCTGTCGGAACTCCCCGGCCATGGCACGGGCGCTGCTAGTCCCACGTGGTGGGGAACCGCCTCCTTCATGCTGATCGAAGGCACCGGCTTCGCCTTGGCCGTGATGGTCTATCTGTATCTCATGAGCCTCGCGCCGACCTGGCCGCTAGAGGCGCCGCTGCCAGATCTTCTTCCTGGCACGTTGCTCACTCTGGCGCTCCTCGCTAGCGTCATTCCCAATATCTGGATCGCTCGTGCCGCCCAGCAGCGCAATCTTCGACAGGCGCGGATTGGCCTCATCATGATGTCGATTGCGGGCGTGCTGCCGCTGGCAATCCGGCCGTTCGAATTCACCGCCATGCAAATCAAATGGGATGGCAACGCCTACGGCTCCGTCACCTGGTTTCTGCTCGGCCTGCACACTACGCATATTCTCACCGATCTCGTCGATACACTGGTACTCGCCTGTCTGATGTTCACCCGCCACGCTGACAATCCGCGCCGCTACGGCGACGTCGCCGATAACGCGATGTACTGGAATTTCGTCGTTCTCACTTGGCTTCCCATCTACGGCTGCCTTTACTGGGTTCCTCGGCTATGAAGCGCGCAATCGCCACAATCGGCTGGTGGGGCGCGCCTGCTTTATGGGTCGTGAACATGCAGGTCGGGCAGGTCGCGCCTTATGCCGATTGCAAGACCGGAACGTCTTGGACATCCCTGACCACCGCCGTCGCTCTGGCGCTGACGCTCGTGCTGGCTGGTCACGCCGTTCGCACGACGCCGCGTTCGCCTGGTGATGGCTTCAGCAGATGGCCCGGCGCGTGCTTCGCATTGATCTTCGCTTTCGCGCTGACGCTGCAAGAGTTCGCAACGATGATGGTCGACCCATGCCTACGTTGATCCTTGCCGTCCTGCTTGCCGGTATTGGCGCCACTGCGGCATTGGCGCATGGCGGTGACCAGCCGACGCCGGGCTGGACGTTCGATCCGTGGATCGTCACGCCGCTGGCCTTGTTCGGCGCGCTCTATGCGTCGGGGCTCGGCGCGATCTTGCGCCGTTGCCGAAACGCGTTCGCGATTGCAAGGCGGGGTGTTCTCGGCCTTGTCGGATGGGC
>NZ_JBIISY010000386.1:0-3832 GCF_044340795.1 Tardiphaga sp. | reverse complement strand
CACCACCGACATCCGCCGCTATGTCGGCGACGACTCCGGTGGCGAGATGATGAAGGACGGCAATTCGATCTTCATCTTCGAGGTCGCCGGCCTGTGCATCGGCCATCTCGGCCATCTCCATCACAAGCTCGACGAAAGCCATTTCGCCGCCATCGGCCGGCTCGATATCGTGATGGTGCCGATCGACGGCAGCTACACCATGTCGCTGGATGGCGTCTCAGACATCACCAGGCGCCTGCGCGCATCGGTGGTGCTGCCGATGCATCGCTTCATGACGCCGCTCAGCGATTTCATGCAGAAGATCGGCCAGAGCTTTGCGATCGACCAGCGCAGCGCGCAGACATTGACGATGTCGCTGAACGCGCTGCCCAAGACACCGACGGTGATCATCCTGGATGGGGTGTAGGACTCGACCGTAGGGCGGATTAGCGAAGCGTAATCCGCCGGCCGAGTGCATAGCGGAAACTCCGCGGCGGATTACGCCTTCGGCTAATCCGCCCTACGGCTGAGCTAATGCCCCTTCGGCGGCGCCTTCAGATCGATCGATTTGATCGTCAGCGCGATCGGGATCATGATCATCCCGACGATCGACAGGCTCCAGAACACGTCGATATAGGCGAGCAGATCGACCTGGCGCTGGATCGTCTTGCCGATCCAGCCGACCGCCTGACTGGCCGCATCGGCCTGGCTCGAACCATGATCGACAAAATAACGCGTCACCTGATCCAGCGTGCGCTGATAGCCCACATCGGACGGCGCCGCCTGCTCCACCAGCCGCGACTGATGGAACTGCTGCCGCTGCGCCAGCATGGTCTGCGCCAGCGCCACCCCCATGGAGCCGCCGATGTTGCGCGCGACATTGATCAGCGCCGACGCCTGGTTTGTCTTGTCCGGCGGGATGCCGTCATAGGACGCCGTCGTCACCGGCAGGAACAGGAATGGCAGGCCGATGGCGAGGAAAATGCGCGCGGTGGCCGCATAGCCATAGGTCACATTGCCGTTCAGCCCGGTGAGGTGCCACATCGACAGCGCCACCACCGTCGCGCCGAACACCAGCAGATATTTCGGCTGCACGAAGCCGATCAGCCGGCCGACGATCGGCATCATGAACAGCGTCGCGATTCCGCCGGGCGACAGCGCAAGGCCCGCCAGCAGCGCCGTGTACCCGAAATCGGCCTGCAGCAGTTGCGGCATCATCTGCGTGGTGGAGATCAGCACCGCGCCGGTGCCAAGCATGACGAGAAAACATGCGCCGAACTGGCGGCGGCCCAAGAGCCGCAGATCGATGATGGGATCTTTTCGTGTCAGCTCCCAAGGGATCAGCGCCAGCAGGCTGACAGCCGCGATCACCGCAAATGTCGTGATCATCTGCGAACCAAACCAGTCCTTGCGCTGGCCTTCGTCGAGCACGAATTCGAGCGAGCCGAGCCCGATCGCGACCAAAGCGAAGCCGATCAGGTCCGGGCGCAGGCCCTTCTTCAGCAATGCCTTGCGTTCGGCTTCAGCACTGGATGGCTCGCTGACCAGCGTGCCGACGAGGAACAGCGAGATCAGGCCCATCGGCACATTGATGAGAAAGACCCAATGCCAGGAATATGTGTCCGTGATCCAGCCACCAAGCGTCGGGCCAACGACGGGCGCGACAACGACGGCGACGCCATAGACGGCAAAAGCCTGTCCACGCTTCTGCGGTGGGAACGAGTCAGCGAGGATCGCCTGCTCTGATGTCGCCATACCGCCACCGCCGAGCCCCTGTAGGATGCGGAACACGACCAGTGATTCCAGGCTCCACGCAAAGCCGCACAGCAGCGAGGCCAGCGTGAACACTGCGACGCAGATCATGTAGAAGCGCTTGCGGCCGATCACCGTAGCCAGCCAGCCGGAGATCGCCAGCACGATGGCATTGGCGACCAGATAGCTGGTGATGACATAGGTGCTCTCGTCGATGCCGACGGCGAGACCGCCGGCGATATGACGAAGCGCCACATTGGCAATGGTGGTGTCCAGCACCTCCATGAAGGTGGCGATCGAGACCACCACCGCGATCAGATACGGATTGTGCCCGCCCGCCGCGGAGCGCTCCGGCGACCAGCCGCCGGCACCGGCGGTGGTGTCGCTCATCGCACCTTGACCTTCGGTACCACGGACATGCCCGGCCCGATGGTCACATCCGTCGGCCATTGATCGACGACGATCTTCACCGGCACGCGCTGCACGACTTTCACGTAGTTGCCGGTGGCATTTTCAGCCGGCAGCAGGCTGAACACCGTGCCCGAGCCCGGCTGCACCGAAGCGACCTTGCCGGTGATCTTGTGATCGGGATAGGCGTCAATGCGGATCTCGGCGGGCTGGCCCGGCCGCATGTCGGTGACCTGGGTTTCCTTGTAGTTGGCGGTGACCCAGATATCGTCGGGCACGAACATCATCAGGCTCTGGCCGGCATTCACCAGCGTGCCCTTGGCACCGGAGAGTTTCACCACGCGCCCGGCCTGCGCTGCCGTGATTTTTGTGTAGCTCAGATTGAGCTCGGCCTGTTCGAGCTGTGCCCTGGCCTGCGCGAGACCGGCCTCGGCGCTCTTCTGCTGCGCCTTCAGCACATCTATCTGCCGGGTCGCCGATGTCACGCCGGTCTTGGCGCGGCTGTCATTGGCCTGCTGGGCCTCGAGATCGGATTTGGTGCGCTGCTGTTGCTGCACGGTGCCGGCGCCCTTCTGCACCAGTTCCTGCGCGCGCGATGCTTCCTGCTCGGCGAATTGCAGTTGCGCGGCCGCCTGGTCGGCCTGGTCGCGCGCCTGCTGCACCTGCGCCTCCTGGCTGAAAATCTGCGCCTCGACATTCGTGATGTTCGCCTGCGCCTGCTCGACCTGCGCCTGAGCCTGATCGCGCGCGGCGACATAATCGCGGGTATCGATCTGCGCCAGCACGGCGCCAGTCTCGACATGCTGGTTGTCGGTCACGAGTACATCAGTGACATAACCGCCGACCTTGGCGGCGACGGAGAAACTGCGCGCATCGACAAAGGCGTCGTCGGTGGTCTCGTAATGCCGTGCGGCAAGCCAATACATCACGCCGGCCACGATGCCGACGAGAAGCACGATGACGCCGAGCGTCGTCAGCATCCAGTGCCGACGCAGGCGCTCGCGCAGGGATGGCTTGGCCTCGGGCTCTTTGTCCTCGGTGCCGTGATCAGGTTGATCGGTCTTCTCGCGTGCCTTCCGCTTCGGTGCAGCATCGTCACGCGGCGGATCGGAACGATCGCGATCTTCGAATTCGGATAGGGTTGCTGTTTGGGAAGACGCCATGTGAAACCCGTGACAACGCGTGGACAGAGCACAATGCGCTGCAACAATCTGACGCAGGCATGGTTCCGACGCTTGACGCGGGGCAGACAAGGCGGAATCGCCGGCTCCGTAGGATGGGTTGAGCGCAGGCGCGAGAGCGCCGGAGCGATACCCATCACGGCCGGGCGCTTGTGGTGACGGGTATCGCTGCGCTCAACCCATCCGACAACTCGTCTGTTCTATTTTTGCTCTTGACAGAATTCCTATCTCCGCCATGATCCCTCCTGTCTTGTTCGCGAGGGGCGCTCTCATGAGGCGTCTTTGAACGGAGCAGGATGCGGCGCCTGCGGGCGGGAGGCTCACGCGGCCTCACGCACTCGGGCAGCCGAAGGTCGCCGTCCGACCCCACTACGGGGGTCTGCCGCTATTGCGCGGCTGGACGTGGTGCGGGCGAAGGCAGGGAAACCTGCCGGATGACTCTCTTGCGAGGGAGTGCCCAGTACCCGGAAGAACGGTCCTTCGGCTGGAAAGACGTCGCGGTGGCGCGCCGT
>NZ_JBIISY010000440.1:0-2608 GCF_044340795.1 Tardiphaga sp. | reverse complement strand
CTGAAGAGGATTGAATGTCGAAAGTGATTACCAGACTTCTGCTCGGCACCGCCATTGCCGCTGCGACCGTCACCGCGGCCGCGGCTCAGGACAAGAACGTCAAGATCGGCGTGCTCACCGATCTCTCGGGTATCTATGCCGATCTCGCCGGTCCGGGCTCGACCCTGGCCGCGCAGATGGCCGTTGAAGACTCCGGCCTCAAGGCCAAGGGCTGGACCATCGATGTGATCTCCGGGGATCACCAGCACAAGCCGGACATCGGCGCCAATCTCGCGCGCCAGTGGTTCGACCGCGAAAAGATGGACATGATCACCGACGTGCCGAATTCGGGCGTCGCGCTGGCCGTGAACAACGTCGTCAAGGAAAAGAACGGCGTCTACATCAATTCCGGCGGCGGCACCTCGGATCTCACCAATGCCCAGTGCACGCCGAATACCATCCACTGGACCTACGACACCTATAACCTCGCTTACGGCACCGGCACCGCGCTGACCAAGGCCGGCGGCGACTCGTGGTTTTTCCTCACCGCCGACTATGCCTTCGGTGCCGCGCTCGAGCGTGACACCACCAATGCGTTGAAGGCGGCGGGCGGCAAGGTCACAGGCTCCGTCAAGCATCCGCTGAACTCGTCGGACTTCTCGTCTTTCCTGCTGCAGGCGCAGTCGTCGGGTGCCAAGGTCATCGGCCTTGCCAATGCCGGCGGCGACACCTCGACCTCGATCAAGCAGGCGGCGGAGTTCGGCATCAGCAAGAGCCAGAAAATGGCCGCGCTGCTGCTGTTCCTCACCGACGTCAAGTCGATCGGCCTCGACCTGGCCCAGGGTCTCTCCTTCACCGAGACCTTCTACTGGGACATGAATGACGGCACCCGCGAATTCTCGAAGCGCTTCTCGGCGCGTTCGAAGGGCGCGGCACCGCCGACCATGGTTCAGGCGGGTGTCTATTCCGGCACGCTGCATTACCTGAAGGCGCTGGAAGCCCTCGGCGGCAATCCGCATGACGGCGCCAAGGTCGTCGCCAAGATGAAGGAAATGCCGACCGACGACGCACTGTTCGGCAAGGGCTCGATCCAGCCGAACGGCCGCAAGATCCACCCGGCCTATCTGTTCGAGGTCAAGAAGCCCTCGGAATCGAAGACGCCGTGGGATTACTACAAGCTGGTCGCCACCATTCCGGCCGACCAGGCCTTCACGCCGCTCGACAAGAGCACCTGTTCGCTATTGAAGAAATAACGAGAGCTGTGGCCCGGCGGTATCCGCCGCCGGGCTGCGACTTCCTCTACTAACAAAACTAGAGTTGAAAGCGCCATGTCGATCAATCTCCAGGCCCTGTCCGCACAATTGCTGGTCGGGCTCATCAACGGCTCCTTCTATGCCTTGCTGAGTCTCGGTCTCGCCGTGATTTTCGGCATGCTGAACATCATCAATTTCGCCCATGGCGCGCTCTATATGATGGGCGCCTTCGTGGCTTACTTCCTGCTCAACCTGGCAGGGATCGGCTACTGGCCGGCGCTGTTCCTGGCGCCGATCATCGTCGGCATCTTCGGCATGATCCTTGAACGGACCATGCTGCAATGGATCGCCAATCTCGATCACTTGTACGGCCTGCTGCTGACATTCGGTCTCGCGCTGATCATCCAGGGTGTGTTCCAGAACTACTTCGGTTCGTCGGGCCTGCCTTACGCCATCCCCGATGCGCTGAAGGGCGGCGTCAATCTCGGCTTCATGTTCCTGCCGATCTATCGCGGCTGGGTCGTCATCTTCTCGCTGGTCATCTGTATCGCCACCTGGTTCCTGATCGAGCGCACGCGCCTCGGCGCCTATCTTCGCGCAGCGACCGAGAACCCGACGCTGGTGCGCGCCTTCGGCATCAACGTGCCGTTGATGATCACGCTGACCTACGGCCTGGGCGTCGGTCTGGCGGCGCTGGCCGGCGTGCTGTCGGCACCGATCAACCAGGTTCGCCCGCTGATGGGCGCGGACCTCATCATCGTCGTGTTCGCGGTCGTCGTCATCGGCGGCATGGGCTCGATCATGGGATCGATCATCACCGGTTTCACCCTCGGCATCATCGAGGGCCTGACCAAGTATTTCTACCCCGAGGCCTCCAACACCGTCGTCTTCGTGCTGATGGTCTTGGTGCTCCTCGTGAAACCCTCGGGCCTGACGGGACGGACCACCTGATATGACCACCATCACTGACAATTCGATCCCCACCACGCAGACCCGTGGCACCAAGGACGAGATGATCGCTTTCGTGATCATGACCGTCCTCTTGGCGGCCGTGCCGTTCTCCGGGCTGTATCCGTTCTTCGTGATGCAGGCGCTGTGCTTCGCGCTGTTCGCCTGCGCCTTCAACCTGCTGATCGGTTACGGCGGCCTGCTGTCCTTCGGCCATGCGATGTTCATGGGCACCGCGGGCTATGTCACCGCGCATATGGCCAAGGTCGGCACCATCGGCTTCAAGGTCCCGCTGATCGGCGAGTTCATGATCAATATGGGCCCGCTGTCGCCGGAACTGTCGATCGTGTTCGGTCTCATCGCGGCCTTCGTGCTTGCCGTCGTCACCGGCCTGATCGCGATCCGCCGTCAGGGCATCTACTTCGCCA
>NZ_JBIISY010000178.1:0-12819 GCF_044340795.1 Tardiphaga sp. | reverse complement strand
GATCACGCTGGCGCTGTCGCAGCTGATCTTCTTCCTCTATCTGCAGACGCCGTTCACCCATGGTGAAGACGGCATCCAGGGCATCCCGCAGGGCATGCTGTTCGGCCTGTTCGACCTGTCGAAGCCGACCACGCTCTATTACGTGATCCTGGTCGGCTTCCTGATCGGTTTCCTGATCATCTTCCGCACCATCAATTCGCCGTTCGGCGAGGTGCTGAAGGCGATCCGCGAAAACGAGCCGCGCGCCATCTCGCTCGGCTACAAGACCGATCAGTACAAGCTGATGGCCTTCATCCTGTCGGGCACGCTGGCCGGCTTCGCAGGTGCGCTGAAGGTGTTCGTGGCGCAGAACGCCTCGCTCACCGACGTGCACTGGACCATGTCGGGTGAAGTCGTGCTGATCACCCTGGTGGGCGGTCTTGCGACGCTGTACGGCCCGGTGGTCGGCGCCTTCGTGATCATCGCCATGCAGCAATATCTCGCCGGCTTCGGCCAGTGGGTGACGGTGATCCAGGGCGTGATCTTCGTGGTCTGCGTGCTGACCTTCCGCCGCGGCATCATCGGCGAGATCGGCCACCTGTTCAAACGCTCGCTGTAAGGGCAGGGCGCTCCCCATCGACAAGCTCAACGCCGCCGCAAGGCGGCGTTTTGCGTTCCGGGGCACTTCGCTCCGGATTTCGCTCCTGCCGCCCTCATGGGAATGTGATAGGATGCGATGATGAACCGGACCGAAGCCTTGCAGAAACTCCGTGGTTTTGCCGACGCCCTGAAGGCGCGCGGTGCGACGTCGCTGTATCTGTTTGGCTCGACATCCCGCGATGAGGCTGGCCACACCAGCGACCTGGATCTGTTTCTGGATTACGATCCCCGCGGCAAGTTCGACGCCTTGGACCTGGTCGCTGCCAGGCGACTGTTGCAGGAAGGGCTGGGGGTCAGTGTGGATCTCACCACGCGAAACGGCCTGCACCCCTTGATCCGTGAAAAAGTCGAAGCCGAGGCTGTGCGGGTGTTCTGATGCCGCGTACGCCTCTGCTCCGTATTCACGACATGCTGGAAAGCATCAACGGGATCGAGCGGGCCATACGCGGCAAAAGCTATCGGGACTATCAGCGGGTCGACGGCCGCATCATCTGGAATGCAGTGAAGAATGAGCTTCCTCCCTTGAAGGCGGCTCTGCTCGCTCTCAAGGCAAGTCTTGGCGACGCGTAAAGCCGCGACGTGTGCCGGTTCATGACCGGCGCGGGAGGCGGATTCCTTCCCGATCCTCCGTATACTCGGCCCATGCCTGCCCCCCGATTTGCCGTTACGTCGCGTCGCTCGGTGGCTAATGGGAAGATGTACTCGTCTTCCAGTGCCGGCACATCGGATTGGCCGGCATTCGCACATGTCACTGGGTCAGTTTCACTTTGTCGTCGCGGTGAAGATCGAGCTTCTCCGCTTCGAGGTCCTCGATCAGGATCTCGATACTCTGGCGCGCCAGATTATCGGCGGGTCCCAGAGCGAAGGACCGGTAATGGGCAATCTTGAGGTCGATTTCATCGCACTTCTTACACATGGATCGTCCCGCTGGATTGAGCCGGGACCATTTTCGATCTCATCACCGAGAGGCCGAGTGCGGTGCGGTGGTGAATGGAGAATGGGCGAATGACCGAAAGGTTCAAATAAACCTCGCACCGCAATCAAGAACCTCGCGGAAGATAAAGCTGGCTATCGTGTCCGGAAGCGCGCATGATGGCTCACCGCTGAACGGCTTTTGGTTTCTATCAGCGATGAGAGCGCCAGCATGCGCTCCCGCCATCCTCCCAGCAGGAGCGGTTCACGATGAGACGCAATCCTTTCTTTCGACAAAACGCCGACGACGTGATCGCCGATCTGCTGCGCGAGACGGTCGCGCGAGCCATGAAAATGCCGCCGGGTGTCGAGCGCGAACGCCTTCTCAGGATGGCCGAGCATCATGAAATCCAGGCCAATCTCACCGCCTGGGCGAATTCACCGGGCCTGCAAAGGCCGGTCTAGATGGTCGTTTCCCTTCGCCGGTCGCACCGGCAGACGAACACGCAGCACAGCCGCGCGAGCAGACTGGCGTCCGACCAGCTCGACACGATGGCGGATACAGGCGCCTCGCTTGCCGACATCGAACATCGCAAGCAGCGCCTGTTGCAGGGCCCGGAGGAGTTTCGCGACAGCAGGTCGGATCATCACCACGCAAGGCCTTACGCAAGAATACCCGCCGAACGAAAGCTCGCTGACGCAGCGGAGGGAATGGCAGCCTATCGTGAGCGAGAGGCGGCTGCTGTCGCCAATCTGCAGCGGCTCAAGGCCGAGCGTCTTGCCCGCGAGCAGGAGGCATTGCTGGCGAAAGAAGGCAGGCCTGGCAGAAGGAAGCGTGGACAAGGGCCTTAGAAAGATCGCATTTGCAGGGCACACACTGCGCATCGACGTTGTATTCGATGCTTTGAACGCCTGGTGTCTCATGGATGACACCGCTGACGAACTTCCTCTTCAAATTCGATCTGAACCGCTTCCGACAGATTCGGAAGTCGATCCCCTATGACCGATTGAAAGGAATCGTCATGCCCACAGGTACCGTAAAATTCTTCGACTCCGCCAAAGGCTTTGGCTTCATCGCGCCCGAAGGCGCCAGCCAGGATGTATTCGTGCACATTTCGGCCGTGGAGCGCGCCGGCCTGCACTCTCTCACCGAGGGACAGAAAGTCAGTTTCGAAGTCGTGAAGGATCGTCGCAGCGGCAAGAACGCTGCCGACAATCTTCAGGCTCTCTGACACGATATTATCCTGCCACGTCCACGGATGTACTGGACGTGATCGCAAGGATGAGAAAGGGCCGGCCATGCGCCGGCCCTTTTGCATGGCGCGGGCAGATGTCGGGCTCGGCGGCCACACTTGCCTGGATGAGTGTATCCTCCAGCGTCGACATGTGTGCGCACCACTCCGGAACAGAACCGGGCAGGAGGCGGCGACATGCAGAAGCGCTCGATCTTGATCAATGACCACTAGACCAGCGTCAGTCTGGAAGATGCGTTCTGGTCGGGGCTCAAGGAGATGGCGCAGGCGCGAGGCCTGAAGCTGTCACATCTTGCCTCCGAGATCGAGGCCTCCGCCAGCACGGCAATCTCTCCTCGGCCATGCGCCTGGCCGTTCTGGCTCACTTCCGGGAAGCTGCCGAGAAGAACAGGTGATGTGGCTGCCAGGCTAGAACGCCTCGGCCGCAATCCTCGGCCATCGGGGATGATGGCCCGGTAGGGCACCCCACCGATTGCCCCCAATCCCCGGATGTGATTTATGACAGTTCCGTGACAGTGGCCGCCCGACGGTCTGCTCACGCCATCTGTCCTGTTGCCTGGGTGCCCCGCATGATGCGCTTGTTCCGATCCTTTCTGCCGCGGGAGGAGCGGTTCTTCGACCTGTTCGCCCAGCATTCGCGGGCGGTGAGCGAGGGCGCCAAAGCGCTGGCGGGGATGCTGGAAGGCGGCGAGGAGACGCCGGTCTACTGCCAGCGCGTCAACCAGTTCGAGAACGACGCCGACAACATCACGCGCGAAGTGCTGACCGCGGTCCGCCGCTCCTTCATCACCCCGTTCGACCGCATCGACATCAAGAACCTGATCGGCGCGATGGACGATAGCATCGACCAGATGCAGCAGACCGCAAAGGCGGTGATGCTGTTCGAGGTGCGCCAGTTCGAGCCGCCGATGCGCGAGATCGGCACGATCCTGGTGCAATGCGCCGACCTGATCGGCCAGGCCGTGCCGCTGATGGACAAGATCGGCGACAATGTCGGTCTGCTCACGGCGCTGACCGAGGAAATCGGCAAGCTCGAGGGCCGCGTCGATGATCTGCACGACATCGGGTTGAAGGAGCTCTATCTCAAGCATCGCGATGCCAACACCATGGATTTCGTGGTCGGCGCCGAGATCTACAAGCATCTCGAAAAGATCGCGGATCGTTTTGACGACGTCGCGAACGAGATCAGCAGCATCGTCATCGAGCAAGTGTAAGGGCAGGGCCAGTGGACGCCTCCCTCGCACTCCCCGTGCTGGTCGGCCTGATCGCCGTCGCACTGCTGTTCGATTTTCTCAACGGCCTGCACGATGCCGCGAATTCCATCGCGACCATCGTCTCCACCCGCGTGCTCAGGCCGCAATATGCGGTGTTCTGGGCGGCCTTCTTCAATTTCATCGCCTTCATGGTGTTCGGCCTGCATGTGGCCAACACCATCGGCACCGGGATCATCGATCCCGGCGTGATCGATCCGGCTGTGATCTTCGCCGCGCTGATGGGGGCCATCGTCTGGAACCTGATCACCTGGGCGCTCGGCATTCCCTCGTCATCCTCGCATGCGCTGATCGGCGGCTTGCTGGGGGCAGGGCTGGCCAAGGCCGGCCTGTCGGCTGCCGTGTGGAGCGGGCTGCTGAAGACGCTGCTGGCCATCGTGCTGTCGCCGCTGGTGGGGTTCCTGCTGGCGCTGGTGCTGGTGGCGATCGTGTCCTGGGCCTCGGTGCGCTCGACACCCTTCGCCGTGGACCGCGCCTTCCGCGTGCTGCAATTCGTCTCCGCGTCGCTCTATTCCCTCGGCCATGGCGGCAATGACGCCCAGAAGACCATGGGCATCATCGCGGTGCTGCTCTATTCGCAGGGCTATCTCGGCTCGGAGTTCTCGGTGCCGTTCTGGGTGGTGATCTCGTGCCAGGCCGCGATGGCGCTGGGCACCCTGATGGGCGGCTGGCGCATCGTCCGCACCATGGGCCTGCGCATCACCAAGCTGACCCCGATGCAGGGCTTTTGCGCCGAAACCGGCGGCGCGGCCACGCTGTTCGCCGCGACCTTCATGGGCGTGCCGGTGTCGACGACGCACACCATCACCGGCTCCATCGTCGGCGTCGGTGCGGCCCGCCGCGTCTCGGCCGTGCGCTGGAACGTGGCGAGTTCGATCGTCTATGCCTGGGTGATCACGATCCCGGCTGCGGCGATCGTTGCCGCCGCGACGTGGTGGATCGTGAAGCTGCTGCATCTGAGTTTTATCTGAGCCACACACTGTCATTCCGGGGCGCGGCGAAGACGCGAACCCGGAATCTCGATATGGGAGTCTCCGGGGAGCCAAGTCACTCCCAGATTCCGGGTTCGCGCTGCGCGCGCCCCGGAATGACAGGGGGGCCTCAGCTCACCAGCTTGAGCCCCGCAATCCCCGCCACGATCAGCCCGATACAGGCAATCCGCGCCACCGTGGCCGGGTCGCCAAACAGGTAGATCCCCAGCGCCGCCGTGCCCACCGCGCCGATGCCGGTCCAGACCGCATAGGCGGTTCCCATCGGCAGTTCCTTCAGCGCCAGCGCCAGCATGCCCACCGAGGCCGCCATGCTGGCCAGCGTCAGCACCGATGGCACGAGCTTCGTGAAACCCTCGGTATATTTCAGCCCGACGGCCCAGCCGACCTCGAGCAGGCCGGCAATGAACAGAATAAACCAGGCCATGAAACGGCCTCCTGCAAAAGAGCAGGGCCGTCCCTGCGGTGAATGAAAATTTGGAGGTCGTCCTCGCGCGTTCTATATGGGTGCAGAGCGCGCCCGCCGCAACGCGGCCGAAGGTCGCCGCATCCCGCAAAAACCCTTGAAATCGCTCCCTTTCCCTGCCACAGCCCGCATCATGTCCGACACCGCTGCCATCTCCAATTCCGCCGCGTCCCCGCTCGCCCTCGAAGTGGCCCGCCGCCGCACCTTCGCGATCATCTCGCATCCTGACGCCGGCAAGACCACGCTGACGGAAAAGCTGCTGCTGTTCGGCGGCGCCATCAATCTCGCCGGCCAGGTCAAGGCCAAGGGCGAGCGCCGCAACACGCGCTCGGACTGGATGAAGATCGAGCGCGACCGCGGCATCTCCGTCGTCACCTCGGTGATGACCTTCGAATTCCAGGGCCATGTCTTCAACCTCTTGGACACCCCCGGCCACGAAGACTTCTCGGAAGACACCTATCGCACACTCACCGCGGTGGACTCGGCCATCATGGTCATCGACGCCGCCAAGGGCATCGAAGCGCGCACGCTCAAACTGATCGAGGTGTGCCGCCTGCGCGACATCCCGATCATCACCTTCGTCAACAAGATGGACCGCGAGAGCCGCGACATCTTCGATCTCCTCGACGAGATCGAGAAGACGCTGGCGCTGGACACCGTGCCGATCAACTGGCCGGTCGGCCGCGGCCGCGATTTCGTCGGCACCTATGACATCGAAACCGGCGGCATCCGCCTGCTCGAAGGCGGCGGCGCCAAGACCGGCGCCGGCGAGAAGATCGAAATCTCCGAACTCGCCAGCCGCAACCAGAATCTCGACGCCGACGAAATCGCCGGCGAACTCGAACTGGTGAAGGAAGCCGGCAAGCCGTTCGACCTGCAGGCCTTTCGCGAGGGCCACATGACCCCGGTCTATTTCGGCTCGGCACTCCGAAACTTCGGTGTCGGCGATCTGCTCGAAGGCCTCGGCCGTTTCGCCCCGTCGCCGCGCGCGCAGGAGGCGGATATCCGCAAGGTGGAAGCCGAGGAGCCGCGGATGTCGGCCTTCGTGTTCAAGATCCAGGCGAACATGGATCCGAACCACCGCGACCGCATCGCCTTCGCGCGCCTGTGCTCGGGCAAGCTGACCCGCGGCATGAAGGCCAAGCTCGTGCGCACCGGCAAGAACATGTCGCTGTCATCACCGCAATTCTTCTTCGCCCAGGACCGTGCCATCGCGGATGAAGCCTATGCCGGCGACGTGGTCGGCATCCCCAATCACGGCACGCTGCGCATCGGCGACACGCTGACGGACGGCGAGGACATCACTTTCATCGGCGTGCCGTCATTTGCGCCCGAAATCGTCCGCCGCGTCCGTCTCGGCGATGCCATGAAGGCGAAGAAGCTGAAGGAAGCCCTGCAGCAGATGTCGGAAGAGGGCGTCGTACAGGTGTTCCGCCCCCGCGACGGCGCGCCGGCGCTGGTCGGCGTGGTCGGCCCGCTGCAGCTCGACGTGCTGAAGGCGCGGCTCGATGCCGAATATCAGCTGCCCGTGAGTTTCGAGATTTCCGAATTCTCGCTGGCGCGCTGGATCTCGTCGGACGACGCCAAGAAGCTCGACACCTTTATGAACGCCAACAATTCCGGCGTTGCCGACGACGTCGACAACGATCCGGTGTTCCTGGCGAAGAACGATTTTTATCTGAACTACACAAAAGAACGCGCCGAAGGGATCGTGTTCTCGAGCGTGAAGGATGTGAAGAAGAAGGGATAGTTCGCAGCCGTAGGATGGGTAGAGCGAAGCGAAACCCATCATTCCGTCGATTGCAGCAAACTCCGCCGATGGGTTTCGCTCCGGCGCTTCGCGCCTCTGCTCTACCCATCCTACGAACTAATAATCCGGATTATCCGCGCGCTCCCATTCCAGCGAAGCCTCGGGAATCCTGAATTCCCGCAGGATCATGCGGATGAGCTGTGTGATTTCGCCAAGGTCCTGAATGCTCCGGTCGATGTAGATCGTCGACGTATTTGGCGGATATCCGGCATAGTGGCGAACGGCAATCTCCACCTTGCCATTGAGTTCAAACGACGCGCCTTCGAACCTGTCGAGGTCATCGACGCCCGCGGTCACTTTGCCGTGGCGTCCGACCACATTGTCGAGCGGCACATTGAGGATCGCCTGCGGAACGACTTCGACACTCAGGTCGGGGATTGATCTGATCACGATCATCTCCTCGTCGGTTTCATGGCTGGCCATGCACGAACCTGGTCCAGGTGATTGCCGCATAGGTACCGGTCGGCTCGTTTTTCGTGCTCACGCCTGGTGACGACGTATACCATCTTGCTTCGTGTTTCGTCCCGCTGCCCGGCGTCGGTCTTACGGCGGTATCGAATTCAATGCCACGGACCGATGCGGGAAGGGCGGAGCGGTAGGCCTTCACGCTGGGAAGAAGACTTCCTCGTGCCGGGCCGCCCCAGATCTCGCCGGACAACTGCTGCTGGTCCGCGTCGGCCTTCGTCTGCGTTGGAGATTCCTGACGGTGAAAGGGACCGTACATGGCACAATCCATGGTTGACGAATAGGCAATCCTCATCGAACCGCGATTGGAAGTCAATTAGGTGGCACTCGCTCGCAAACTCGACGAACTACACACGCTCCTCCACCTTCCTCTTGATATTCCCCAGCCCCAATTCCGCCTCCGCATCGATCCTTGCCACGATCTCCGCGCTCGCTTCCTTGGGCCGCGCAGGGTTGCGCACCGTGCGAATGAACTTCGTTCCGCCATCCACTTCGCTGCAGACATATTGCACCACGATCGGCCCGATCGCGCTCATATGCGTCAGGCCGATCCACAGCCGCGGGCGTTCGCAGGCAATCACCAGCCAGTCGAGCGCCACCGGGCCGGAGCGCGTCGACCAGTGTTCGTGAAAGGTGTCGCCAAAGCCCATCGGGCGATCGTCGCAATCGATCTCGTGGGAGGAGGGCAGCCATTCCGGCCAGGATTTCGGATTGGTGACATAATCGAACACGGCGTCCGTCGTCGCCGCGATCACGACGGAATGGCTGCGCTCGAACGGATGCGTGCTGCCGGTGGGCTTGAGGTCCATGGTGGTCATGTCGGCGTTTCCTGCTTGTTATTGGTCGCAGAGTGCAGGACGCCGCTGGCCGGGACAAGCCCGGGCCACGACGGCGTCAAATTGCGGGTGACGGAGAATTGACGTCGCGCCGGTGATCTCAAGGCGCCGGTCTGCGTTGAGGATGCATGATGCGCCATGGTCTGCTCATTCTTGTCATCATCGCCGCTGCGGCCTCCAGCGCCCATGCCGAGACGCGCCGCCTGCGTGCGGGCGTTGCGGTGCCGTTCTCGCATGCGCCCTGCAGCCTGCTCGATGGTCCGCCTTGCGCGCCCTATACCTGCAGCCTGCTGGAGAACAACGGGCCGTGCATCCCCGAGATCGATTATCCCATCGGGCAGAATCTGCAGGTCACCGTGATGTCCAAACCGCCGGACGACAGACCGGACTGGTATCGCAAGCCCGATCATGATCTCGACAATCTCGGCGATCTCTTTGCGGCGCTGCGCTCGTGCTGGACGCCGCCGGCGCGCGATGTCGCCCGCGCGGGGATGCAGATGTCGGTGATGTTTTCTTTCAACCGTGCCGGCACGCCGATCGCGCCACCGCGGATGACGTTCGCGTCCCGTGACGCGCCGAAGGAGGCGCGCGACGCCTATCTCAAGGCCATCAATGACTCGCTGAACGGCTGCCTGCCGCTGAAGCTGACCGGCGCATTGGGCGGCGCCATTGCCGGGCGGCCGATCATGATCCGCTATGTCGACAATCGCGAATTCGGCGACGGGGCAGGGCCGGTGCGCTGACATGCGCAGCGCCGGCTTTGAACCGGTCTGGCGCTCGCCGCGACGAACCGGAACCACAGGGGCATCCGCTGCGGAATGCCATCCCTCATGCAAGCTGATTGGAGTGTTGGATGTTGAAATGGTTGGGCTGCACCGCCGTCGCCGCATTGTTCGCGATTGTCCAGGTCGAGCCGGGCCTCGCCCAGAGCGCGCCGCCGGCCGAGAAGGCCGAGCCGGCTGCTGCGGCCGAGAAGCCAGCGGAGAAGCCCGTTGCCGAGAAGCCGGCGGCCGCGCCCCCGGCAGCCGAACGCTCAACCACCGACAAGGCCGCCACCGACAAGCCCGCGCCTGATCGCGCAGCCTCCGACAAGGCGACTGCCGACAAGCCCGCCGAGAAGGAAGCGGTGCGCTCGCCCACCAAGCCGGCGGCCGACAAGGCTGCGGCGGCCGATGACGAGAAGCCGAAGAAGAAAAAGAAGATGACCCGGCAGCAGGAGCTGGATCACTCCATCGACACCGGCACCGTCCCCGCGCGCTATCGCAGCCAGGTGCCGAAGGAATATCACCAGTTCATCCCGTTCGCGAAACAGTGAGCCCTTAACCTCTCCCCGCAGAACGGCGGGGAGAGGTTAAGCTGGAGCCTCGCCTTGTGCGTTGATCGTCGCGAGCTTGCGTCGGTCTACGGGCGGGCCGTCATGCGTCGCCGCGTGAATTCCCCGAACCAGTGCCGGATCCAGCTTTCGCAAGCCGCGACTGTCCGCAGGATCGGTTTCTTCCGCTGCATGACGGGACGTTCGATGAAGTGCCATGACGCCGCGGCGATGGGGATCGTCAGCGCGACGCTGAGCAGGAAGTTCACATACCAGATCCGCTGTTGCGGCAGCAGTTCGGCGACGACCTGCTGAACCGGGTAGCCGTAGAGATAAATCCCGTAGGAATAGTCGGCCAGCGCGAGGACGGGGAGGTTGGGCACGATCAGGGCCAGGCCGAGATAGACGGTGAGATAGGCAACGAACATCGATGCCAGATCCTCTCCGACGCGCGTCGAGGCATAGAGCAGCAGCGCATAGGCGACAGCGCTGACGATGGCCCCGCTCATCGACAGTCTGATCCACGACCTGCCCATATATAGCGCAACGCCGAACAGGAAACAGATCACCAGCATGCGACCCGGAGGCTGGGCGGTGGAAGCCGGCTTTTCACTCAGAAAGTCGCGCAGCAACAGCAGCAGGAATGCTGCGCCAAGCAGCGCCAGAAACAGGCGCGGGCGGCGGGTGGCGCCGACGAGCGCGAACAGGGCCAGCGCAAGATAGCATTCGAGCTCATGCGGAACGGTCCACAGCTGTCCGTTCACCAGGCCGGGCGTCGGCAGCGTCGTGAACAGGCCCGGCAGATAATAGTGAATGTAGCCGAACACATTCAGGAAATACTGGTGCAGCAGCGGATCGGAAAAATAGGCGCGCAGCGGCAGCAGCGTGAAGAGGGGGCCGATCAGGAGCGCGGAGATCACGACTTCGACGGTGAGTGCCGGGAAAATCCGGATCACGCGAAGCGTGAGGAAGGCCGGCAGATTGTTGCGCTCGAGGCTGCCGGCGACGAGGAACCCGCTGAGCGCGAAGAAGGACGGGACGATGAACCAGATCAGCGGCTTCAGGGGCCCGTTATAGAACCAGCTCTCGGCTTCCATGCCGTAGCAGACCGCGACCGAGTGCCAGAGAATAACCGACAGAGCGAGGGTGACCCGCAATATGTCGAAGCCGGGCGGGCGGCCATGCGCGATGTCCCATTTGTCGCCGAGTGTCATCTTGCTGCGCTCCCTGTCGAGCGACCGCCAATCCGCGAACCGCGGTCGCATTGCCGGGGCAAAATGTCACGGCATGGCGCAGCCGACTTGATGACCGTCAAACGGGCAGCGGGTTCCAATGTTGCACGGGACGGCAGCAGGTCAGCACGCGTGGTGCACAAATGCGCCTTACGCGATCCTGATCCGCCGCCGCCTCGCTCACATTCACCCGGTGCGCGGCTGGCGGCCTGGTCGCGCTTGTCGTGTGGATTTTTGCAGCGAGCTCTTCAGGCCATCGCTCATGAATTTCACGAAGGCCGAGACCTTCGGCAGGGGATATTGGCTGCGCGGCCACAGCAGGCGCAGCGCGCGGCGCTTCTTGTCGAGATGGGGCAGGACCTCCCGCAACCGGCCGTCCGCGATGCGATCCGCGACGGCAAAGTCCGGGATCGAGGCGATGCCGCATCCGGCTTCGGCCAGGCGGATCAGCGGCTCCAGCGACGTTGTGGCCAGCGCCACCGGCAGGATCACGTCGTCGGGGATGCCGGGCCCCCAGTCGGTCAGCTTTCCGGATTCGTAGAAGCGGTGGTGCAGCAGGCGGTGCTTCATCAGATCGGATGCTTTGCGCGGCACGCCCGATCGGGCCAGATAGCCCGGCGCAGCAACCAGGCATGAGGCGAAATCGCCGAGCTTCACATGCATGAGCCGGCTGTCGCGGACTTCGCCCGACCGGATCACGGCGTCGAAACCGTCATCGATCACATCCACCAGGCGATCATTGTAGTCGATGTCGAGCTCGACATCCGGATATCGGTCCACGAACGCGCCGATCAGCGGCGTGAGCAGATCGCCGGCAAACGGCACGCTGACACGCAGCCGCCCCTGCGGGCGCGCCGTGGTCTGCGCCAGTTCGGCTTCTGCGGCTTCCAGTTCACCAAGAATGCGCCGGCATCTAGCAAGAAAAACCTCGCCCTCGCGCGTCAGTCCGATGGCGCGGGTCGAGCGGTGAAAGAGCCGGGCACCCAGCTGCTCTTCAAGCTTGGCGATGGTCTTTCCGATCGCGGATGACGACAGGCCGAACTGCTGTCCCGCCAGCTTGAAGCTCCGCAGCTCTGCCGCCTGCACGAAGGCCGTCATTGCACTCACGCTGTCGACCCGGATCGCCATGATATCCTTTTCGTCCGCAATGTTCGGAACTGCGGCCTGTTTATCATCCGTTCCAGCAACATTAGTCAATGGAAATGGGCCCGCGTATCGCGGCGCCGGAACGGAGGACGATGACATGACCACGCTGTTCGATCCCATTGCGCTCGGCGCACTCGCCGCGCCCAATCGCGTCATCATGGCGCCGCTGACCCGCTCCCGCGCCACGCGCGACGCCGTGCCGACCCCGATGATGGTCGACTACTATGCGCAGCGCGCGTCGGCCGGGCTGATCATCAGCGAGGCGGTCGGCGTCTCGCGTCAGGGCAACGGCTTCACCTACACACCGGGACTGTGGTCCGACACGCAGGTACGCGCTTGGCAGCCTGTGACGCGCGCCGTCCACGACCGCGGTGGCCTGATCATCGCCCAGTTGGCGCATACGGGCCGCGCAGGACATCCGTCCGTGATCGGCGAGCAGCCTGTCTCATCCAGTGCCACCATCTCGCCGGTCGACGCGTGGACCTATG
>NZ_JBIISY010000385.1:0-3844 GCF_044340795.1 Tardiphaga sp. | reverse complement strand
TAGGTGATCACCTCGCCGCGGCGATCCTGGCAGAAGTCGATGTCGAAGTCGGGCATCGAGACGCGTTCCGGATTGAGGAAGCGCTCGAACAGCAGGTTGAACTGCAGCGGATCGAGGTCGGTGATGGTCAGCACCCAGGCGACCAGCGAGCCCGCACCCGAACCACGGCCCGGTCCGACCGGAATGCCCTGCTGCTTCGCCCATTTGATGAAGTCGGACACGATCAGGAAGTAGCCGGCATAGTTCATGCGGGCGATGACACCGAGCTCGAAATCGAGCCGGGCGCGATAGTCTTCCTCGCTGCGCCCCTGCGACAGGCCGTGCACCTTGAGCCGGCGGTCGAGACCCTCCTGCGCCTGGCGGCGCAACTCGTCGGTCTCTTCCTGCGCCGCCGCCTCGGCATTGCTGCCGGCGCCAACCGTGAAGCGCGGCAGGATCGGCTTTCGCGTCCGCGGACGATAGGCGCAACGCTCCGCGATTTCGACGGTGGAAGCCAGCGCCTCCGGCAGGTCGGCGAACAGCACCGCCATTTCGGCGCGGGTCTTGAAGCGGTGATCGGAGGTCAGTTGCTCGCGATCGGTCTCGGCGATGATGCGGCCGCCCGCGATGCACAACAATGCGTCATGGGCCTCGTAGTCCTCGGCTGTGGCGAAATACGGCTCGTTGGCCGCCACCAGCGGAATGCCGCGGCTATAGGCGAGATCGATGAGCCCGGCTTCGGCGCGACGTTCCTTCTCGATATTGTGGCGCTGCAATTCGATATAGAGGCGATCGCCGAACACCGCGGCCAGTCGCTCGCAGCGCTGTGCCGCGAGTTCGGCCTGATCGGCGATCAGCGCCTGCGCCAGCGGGCCGTCGGGACCACCGGTGAGCACGATGACGTCCTCGGCTTCGTTCTTCAGCCAGTCGAATTTGATATGCGGCGACTGGTGTACCGGCGTTTCCAGAAATGCGCGGGAATTGAGCCGCATCAGGCTGGAATAGCCCCGCTCGCGCGTCGCCAGCAGCACCATGCGCGGCTGCATGATCGTGTGTGCGTTGCGCGCATTCGGATCCTGATCGCCGAAATCGACGCCGAGCTCGACACCGACGATGGGCTGGATGCCGGAGCCGGCCAGCTTCTCGGAGAATTCCAGCGCGCCGAACATGTTGTCCATGTCGGTCAGCGCCAGCGCCGGCTGATGGTCGGCCTTGGCCAGGTCGGCGAGCTTCGCGACCTTGATGGAGCCCTTCAGCAGCGAATAGGCAGAGTGAACGTGCAGATGGACGAAGCCGGGCGTGGTGGCGGCTGGGCGTTCACTCATGGAGCATTCCGGGGTCGGTCATATCGGGAAACGCGGCGGCCTCTTGCGGCCGACTCGCCCCGTCATCGTGGCCTCCCGCGGCCGCCTCGCGCAAGGCGCAGGCTGGCAGCATCCCCGTTATCCCGGCTTGTGTGGCTGCCAGGCCGGGCCGCGCCAGCCTCAGAGCTGGGGGATGACCTGCGCCCAGACCGCAATCATCCCGACGAACAGAACGATCGATGCCAGCGCCGCGGCTTCTTCAACAAAGGTCTTCAGCATGTCAGCCTCCGTGATCTCTCGTGAACAGATGCAGAACATTGTTCTCATTCCGTTCCAAGAGTCAAGGAAGCCGAACAGGAGAACAGAACCTGTACAGCGGGATGGTTAAAAATCGGGAGCCTGGCCTCTCAGGCGTTACTGATATTCCTTGGGATCCTGGACTTCGCTGCTGGCCCACAGACCGAGCGAGACGAAGATGATCGGCACCAGGCACAGGCCCAGCGCCATCCAGATCACAATCAAAGCCGTATTCAGCATGGCGATAGCTCCCTGATCTCGTTCCCTGGATCGGGCTTATCCCGGCCGCTATGGCAATGTGTGAACGCCACTTACAAGCCTACCTCAAGATGCACTTTAATGCGTTCTTCACCACAATTCTCCGCAATTTTCGGTGAGCACCTTTTATACACCGCACGCCACAGGTGCACATTCTTGCTCAGGGGCGGAGAATCGCATGTCCATCGGTTTCCCGGGGCGGCATTGGCGCGCGGTGGGCGCTTTGTGAGTTGACGAACACCCATGCGACCGGCTTTGTGCTGGCAACTTTGACCGCCGGCCAGCGAGTCGGCAGGGAGACCTTTGATGCGCGCAGCTTTGTTTGCCTTGCTGGCCCTCGGTGCCACGACAGCCCTCACCGCCACCCCCGCTGCGGCGCAGCGTTACAATCCTGGCCCGTTCTCGTTCCACACGCCGTCCGGCTATCCGTTCTGCATGCGCTCGATCTATGGCGACGACGACTGCAGCTACTCGACCTATCAGCAGTGCTTCAACACGGCCTCGGGCATTGGCCTGACCTGCTTCCAGAACCCCGCCCTCGCTTATGCACCTCAGCCCGCCTACGCCGACGACCAGCCGGCCCCGCGCAAGCGCAAGAAGCAGCGTAACTACTAAGCGCGACTGCAGGGATGGTTGCACGGCCGGCTTTGCCGGCCGTTTGCGTTTGTCCACCCTACAGATTTTTGTTCCTATTTCGTTCTTGACAAAATTCCCATTGCCTGCCATATCCTTCCCGTCTCGTTCGCGAGGGGCGCTCTCATGAGGCGTCTTTTGGGCGGAGCGAGATGCGGCGCCTGCGGGCGTGAGGCCCACGCAGCCTCACGCACTCGGGTGGTCGGAGGTCACCGTCCGGGCCCAATACGGGGCTCTGCCGCTAGTGCGCGGCTGGACGTGGTGCGGGCGAAGGCAGGGAAACCTGTCGGATGAATCCCTTGCGAGGGATTGCCCAGTACCCGGAAGAACGGTCCTCCGATCAGAAAGAACGTCGCGGTGGCGCGCCGTAAGGCGTTGCGCGGCTCAGGCTTGCTGGCGATCCAGCCTGTCGGAGCAGCGTCAAGTCCACTCAAGTGCGCCTTGCGGCGTGCCACTCCCCTCATGCCTGGAGGGGAGACATACTCACACCTCGGACGCGCAAGCGCCGCGAGATTGCGGGAGCGTGGCTCTCTGATAATCAGATCTGTTCCAGGCCCGCACGCTGGGGATAAGGCCCGGTCCCATGGCGGCGGCGTGTCAAACTACGCTAGACTTCGCGCCAATCTGTTCTCACCCGGCCCGTCCGGCCGGTTTCTTGGGAGAAGTCCATGCGCAAGACCGCAGGCGTGTTTCTGGCGAGCGCGATGTCGCTCTTCGCGATGCAGGCGCTGGCACAGGCCCCGAAAGCCGCCGCGCCCACCGCAGCGCCGGCTGCTGCCCCGGCTCCGGCCGCAGCACCGGCACCCGCTCCAGCCGCAGCGGCGGCGAAAGCACCTGCATGCGCCAATCCCAATGCGCTCGGCGTCAGCCGCGTGGTCGAGATCGACACCACCGGCGGCCCCGGTTTCGGCTTCGAGCACTTCAAGCAGCTCGACTTCCTGCGCGACAAGGAAGTCGTCCTCACCTTCGACGACGGCCCGTGGCCGACCACCACGCCGACGGTGCTCAGGACCCTTGCCGACGAATGCGTCCGCGCGATCTTCTTCCCGATCGGCAAGCACGCCACCTATCATCCGGAAATCCTCAAACAGGTCGCCGCCGCCGGCCACACCATCGGCGGCCACACCTGGGGCCATATCGCGCTGACCGGCAAGAAGCTCAACGAGCAGCAGCGCAAGGACGAGATCGAGAAGGGCTTCAGCGCCGTGAAATGGGCATTGGGCGCCGCCCCCGCCCCCTTCTTCCGCGCGCCCGCTTTGCAGCATCCGCCGGAAATCGTCACCTATCTCGGCGAACGCAACATGGCGATCTTCTCCACCGACATCGACAGTTTCGATTTCAAGACGCGCAAAGCGGAACAGGTCGATGTCGGT
>NZ_JBIISY010000148.1:0-15566 GCF_044340795.1 Tardiphaga sp. | reverse complement strand
CAAATACTGGACGGTGACCAAGCCGGACGTCATGTTCGACTTCCTCAAGCCGCACATCAAGCCGATCCAGGCGCCGCACCCGCCCATCGCCGTGGCCGGTTTAAGCAAGGGCTCCGACACGCTGAAGCTCGCAGGTGAGCGCGGCTACATTCCCATGAGCCTCAACCTCAATCCGGCCTATGTGTCGAGCCACTGGGAGTCCGTCGAGATCGGCGCCGCCAAGACCGGACGCAAGCCGAACCGGCAGGACTGGCGCATGGTCCGCGAGGTGTTCGTCGCCGACACGGACGAGGAGGCCTGGCGACTGTCCGTCGGAGATATGATGGGGCGGATGATGGGCGAATATTTCCTGAAGCTGCTCGGCCATTTCGGCTTCAAGGACTATCTCAAGCACGCGCCCGATGTGCCGGACAGCGACGTGACAGTCGAATACTGCGCCAGGCACAACTGGATCATCGGATCGCCGGCGACCGTCGCCGAGAAGATCGAGAAGATCTATCACGAGGTCGGTGGCTTCGGCACGCTGCTGGTGTTCGGCTTCGACTACAAGCACAAGCCGGAAGCCTGGCAGAATTCACTGCGGCTGCTGAAGGAGGAGGTGCTGCCACGCCTCAAGCATCTCGATCCGCAGCTCGGCAAGGCAGCCTGACCGCTGGCCGCCTGCCTCCGTCGATGGGAGGCAGGCGGCGACGTCCTCCGAAGCCATCGCAAGGAATGCCGGAATGAATGCAGGCGACTTCAAACAGGCGATGCGGCAATGCGCAGGCGCCGTGGCGCTCGTCACCGTCGGCCGGGAGAACGGCCGCCGAACTGGATTGACCGTCACCGCGGTCTGCTCGCTGTCCGACGACCCGCCCTCCCTGCTCGTCTGCGTCAACCGCAAGGCCAGCGCCAATCCGCGCATTCGCGAGGATCGCCATTTCGGTGTCAGTTTTCTCAATCGGGAGCAGTTGCCGCTGGCATTGACCTTCAGCGGGCAGAACGGCGTCGATGGCGATGATCGCTTCGGCTTTGGCAGTTGGAGCACCGGCGTCACGGGCGCGCCGATCCTCGATGATGCGATCGCCTCGTTCGACTGTGAACTGTGCGACGAATTCGACACCAGGACGCATTCGATCTTCATCGGCCATGTCCGCGACGTGAAAGTGCATTGCACGGCATCACCGCTGCTCTACCACCGCGGCGCCTTTCACGGTGTGCAGCCGATCCGCGACGTGGTTTCACTCGGCGACCTGGATGTGAGAAAGATGATCTGGAGCGACTTCTCGTAATCACGCATGGGTCGCTCCCAGCCACTAGCTGCGATCCGACCCGGACGCGATGTTCAAAGCCTTGATCTTCCGATAGAGCGTAGCGCGGCTGACATCGAGCGCGCGCGCCGTCTTCACCACGTCGCCATCGTTCTTGCGCAACGCCTCGGTGATCACATCACGTTCCGCCGCTTCGAAAGTCGGCGCGCTTGTGCTGCCGAAGCAAGGTGGAAGGTCGAGGTCAGCCTCGACAATGACGCCGTCTTCCGCCGTACATGCTGCAAGCCGCAGGACATGGCGAAGTTGCCGGATATTCCCGGGAAACGGATGCCTGACCAGCACCGCCCGCGCATCCGCTGCAATGCGCAGATGCGGCGCTTCCTCGGCTGCAATCTTTTCGATCAGCTCGACCTTGTCGGCGCGCGCCCGCAGCGCCGGGAGTTCGATGCAAAGACCGCGAATGCGAAAATAGAGGTCCGACCGAAACGTCCCATCTGCAACCATGGCTTCGAGATCGCGATGGGTCGCGCTGACCAGACGGATATTCACGGCGACCGGCTTGAGCGCACCGAGCGGCAGCACCTCATGGTTCTCCAGCACGCGCAGCAGCCGTGTCTGCAGCGCCAGCGGCATGTCACCGATCTCGTCGAGAAACAGCGTGCCGCCATCTGCCTGCGCGATCAGCCCCCTGGAGCCGTCGCGCTTCGCCCCGGTAAAGGCGCCCGTCTCGTAACCGAACAGTTCGGCGTCGATCAGGCTTTCGGGCATCGCCGCACAGTTCAACGCCACATATCGTCCGCGTCTGCGATCGCTGGCCGCGTGGATCGCGGACGCAAACACATCCTTGCCGCTTCCGGTCTCGCCATGCAGCAGCACCGGAATATCCGTATCCACGACCTTCGACAGCCGCCTGACGCTTCGCTGCAGCGCCGGATCACTGCCTGCCAGCCGGACAAGCGTCGCGACCTGCTGACCGGGCAGCCCGTCGCCGCGAAAACGCGCCTGCGCAGGCGATGAGGCGGCACGAACCGGACGAGAGACACGCACCTGACCGACACGTCGTCCGTCCACATCGCGCATCATGTGCGCCGCGTCCGGACGAGACACGAAGTCCTCATCGATCCGGATGAATTGCGAGAGCGGTCGGCGGGCCTCGATCGTCGCATCGGAAAGACCGAGCCTGTCCCGCGCCGAACGATTGGCACCAAGCACGCACTGATCGTCGTCGAAGGCCACCATCGCGCTGCCGCCGGGCAGCGTTGCGATCCAGGCGCGCGGGAAATGCGACCGGAACATCGCCTCCTCGATCCGTCGGACCGCCTGGGTCGCGACCACCAGCGCCAGCTGATGCGCGGTGCGGTCGAGATCGCCGCGGCACGACGTGATGTTCACCGCGCCGGCGAGATGACCGGCATGGTCGAATACCGGGACCACGGCACAGCTGAACATCGACCATTGCTCGCGAAAATGCTCATCGCGATGCACGAGGATCGGTCGCTGTTCCGCAAGCGCGGTACCAAGCCCATTGGTTCCCTCGACCGCCTCATTGAACACGGAGCCGGTATAGACCTTCCACTTGCGCAGGATGGTTGCAGCTTCGCCATCGGGCAGACGACTGATCAGGATTGTCGCATCGACATCGGCGAGGTTGACGCAATAGCCGGCGTCACGCACCTGTCCGTAAAGGGCATCCAGTTCCGGCGTTGCGAGATGGATCAGGCGATCGATCCGCTCCGCGCTGACTTTCAGCTCCGATTGCAGCAGCGTGCGCGGTGGGCCGGAACGCCCAGGGTCCAGCTTGTGATCGACAAGACAGCGCTTCCAGGAATTGACGATCCGTGGCTCGCCTTCGACCGTCACCGCATTTCCGGCGACGGCCAACACGCGCTCGACGTGGCTTCGCGTCGCGAGGTTTGCCATCGCGATGCCTCCCCTGGATTTTCCGCCAGTCTGTCATCGCGATGATCAAAGTCAATCAAGTCAGCTCGGCGCGCGTCATTCCGCAACGCAGCGATAAAGTCCTTCGCTCATGCACTATTTCGCAGGGGTGCGGTATCCACCTCGCCGAGAGGCTCCGCATTGTGCTCGCCGAGGCGTGGCGCATGACGCTCCGGAGCGGGCTGTGATTTCGACCACCGCCCCGTCGATCGCATGGCCCTGATCGTGCCTTCGCTGGGATGCTCGATGTCGTCGAAGAAGCCGACGGCCTTCAGATGCGGATCATCGATCAGGCTGTCGATGGTGGCCAGCGGAACTGCCGGGATATCGACGCGCTCCAGTTCCTTCATCCACCAGTCGGTGCTGCGCGTGGCAACCAGTTCGGCCACGATCTTGTACAGCGCCGTCGTGTTGTGCGTGCGTCCTGACACCGTCGCGAACCGCTCGTCTTCGAGCACATTGCCGCGATCGACCAGCCCGAAAAAAGCCCTCCACTGCTTGTCGGTGACAAGCAGCAGGCACACCACGCCGTCGGATGTCGGGAACGGTCGGCGCACCGATGCGTATCGCTCGAACACGGTCGGGCCAAGCTGAGGCTGATAGGTGCGTCCGCCCATGTGATCGGACAGCACCATGAAGGCCATGGTCTCGAACATCGCGATCTCGACATGCTGACCCTCGCCTGTCCTGAGACGATGATACAGCGCGCCCAGCGCGGCATTGGCCGCGTTCATGCCGGTGACGCGATCCGCGACAGCGATCGGCGCGTAGCGCGCGCCTCCGTCCTGCGACGCGCCGAGCGACGGAATGCCGACAGCTGCCTGGATCAGATCATCATAGGCCGGCCGATCCGAATAAGGACCGCCGCTGCCATAGCCGACGATGCTCACATAGATCAGCGTCGGGTTGATGGCGCGCAGGTCGTCATAGGCGAGACGCAGGCGCTGCATCGCCTTGGTCCTGACATTGCAGATCAGGACATCGGCATCCCTGATCAGGGCGAGGAACGCGTTGCGTCCGTCCTCGCTGTTGAGGTCGAGCGCGACGCTGCGTTTGCCGCGATTGGCATGGAGATGCATCGGTCCCATCCCGCCGCTGCGGGACTGGCCGATATTGCGGAGATTGTCGCCTTCGGGCGTTTCGACCTTGGTGACGTCAGCGCCCATCTCCGCCAGCGTCTGCGCAGCACATGGCCCCGACAACATCGTGGTGAGATCGACGACCCGAACACCATGTAGCGGACCTGTCATTGCAAACTCCCTGATCGATCATTAGAGACGGCGCTCTTCGGCGCTTGATTTTCTGTCGTACGAACTATTCGGACACAGCTGGATTCAGTGTGTCAAACGTACCAGCGCATGACTACCAGTATTCTTCTCACGCTGAGAAGTTCGCGGCGGACATGGCCGCCCATCGCCTAGTATTCGATCTCGGTCCCGATCCCGATGGATGTCGCGCCGGCGCCCGACGCTTCGCCCTGCAGGCGGAGGCGGCGGGTGAGGTCGATGTCGAGGGTGACGGCGGAATCCTTCGCAGCCGCCGCGCCCTTCACGCCGACGCTGACACGGCTGTTGATGGCACGCGCGGCACCGACGCTCGGGCCGCCAGCACCGCCCGCCGATATATCCAGCGCATCGACACCCAGCGAGCGACGCAGCCGCTCCATCGTGTCCGGGCCGCCGTCGCCCGAGAACTGCGCCACCATCTGTGCGAGCTGCACCGCCTGGAACGGCGACAATCCGCCGGAGGCCTTCGAGAACATGATGCGCGACAGCACCTCGTCCTGCGGCAGATCCGGCGACGAGCTGAAGGCAAATGTCGGCGCCGATGCGATGCCGCTGACCGTGATCTGCGCCGTGACGTCGCCCGCCTGCGTCTGCGCCACGAAATCGAGTTCCGGCGTCACCTCGCCGCTGAAGGTCGCGCGGCCGCGGCTGAAATCGAGACGCGTACCTGCCACCTGCAGCTTGCCGCGCCGCATCTCGAAAGCACCGATGGTGACCGGTGACGCCAGCCGACCGGTCAGGCGCATGTCGCCGCCAAGTTCGGCATCGATGCCACGGCCACGGACGAAGACGCGATTGGGCGCGGAGATGGTCAGATCGAGCCCCGCATCGAAGGGCGGCGCCCGCTTGGTCCGCTTGCGCGCCTTCTCTTCCTTCTCGATCGCCAGGCGTACATGTTCGGGCGCATCCACATGACGCGTACCGGCGAGCGGCTTCAAAGTGGATGGCAGCCGTTCGGGGACATTGACATCGAGACCATCGACATCGATGCGACCGGTGATCCTGGGATCGCGCATCAGCGGCCCGGCAATGCGCAGGTTCGGGCTGGCGCGCATCTTCATGATCGCGTTCGACGCCAGCAGCACGTCGCGCCCCGAGATCTGGATTGCGCCGGGCAGTCCCGCATCGGGATCGATGCGGACATTGCCGCTCGCATTCAGGCTGCCGCCATTGGCGCTCGTCGCGGTGAAGCGCTCGACCACCACGTCATCGTTCCGCGCTGCAATTCGGGCCGCGATGCCGGTGAGCTTCGTGCCGAGTTCGACATCGTCGAAGGTCCCGCCGGACAGCGTGGCCGCGCCATTTAGCTTCGGCTTGTCGAGCGCGCCGGTCACGCGCAGATCGATATCCGAACGCCCCGAGAGTCGACGTCCCTGCGGCGAAAGATGACCATTGGCCGCTGCGAGATCGAGCGAGCCCTTTACGGCGAGATCAAGGGCGCCGCGCTGCAATGGGACCTTTCCGCCAGCACGCAGCTGGCCGAGACGCGGTGCGCTGACTTGCGCATCCAGCGTGGTCTGCCCCTCGCTCAGGCGGCCACTGGCCTGAATGCCCATCGGCGCCAATGCAAATTCGCGGGTCTGCGCTGCCGCAAGCCCCGCGATCGCCACGCGCCAGTCGCCGCTCGGCGCCTCCGCCGTCCCTGTGACGCGCGCCTGCGCATCGAGCGTGCCGGCGAGCCCAAGCTGCGGCGCCACGGCGTTGGCGATGGCGAGCGGCACGGCCTTTGCGGAGAGCGTCAGATCGAGGGTCTCACCGACGCTGCCGTTCAGGCTGAGCACGCCGCGATCCAGCGCCAGCGCGAAATCGCGGATATCGACTGACGATCCCCGCAGCGTGAACGAAGCCGGCCGCGCCAGAGCGATGCGGCTGTTCTCATAGCGCGCCGTCAGAGCTGCAAGATCGAGCCGGATGTCGCCGGCCGGAACCAGCGTCGCTTTCAGATCCGCGCCGATGCGCTTGCCGTTCAGCTTCAGCGTGATGTCGCTGCCCGACGGCGTGCTGCGCGCGGCCAAACGGATGCTCGGGATCACCTCACCCGCAACATTCGCATTGTCGATGGCGATATCGCCTTGCGCCAGAGGACGTCGCCAGACATCGCGCAGTGCCGCCTGCACGTCGATCTTGCCGATCGCATCACCGGCATATTTGAGGCCCTGCCCGCGCAATGCGACTTGTGCATTCTGCCCGCCTGCCTCGGCGGTGAAGTTCAGATTGGCATCGAAAGCGCCGGCCAGTTTGGCCAGCAGCAGCGGTGACAGGTCATCGAGATTGCCGGCCGACGCCGTCAGCTGCCCCGACAGCCGCCGCTCCGCATCCAGTGCGACGCCACCCCGCGCCGCTACCGAGCCAATGCGCAAATCGAGATCGTCCAGCCGCCAGCCGCCATCAGCCTGCTTCGCCACATGCAGGCGTCCGTTGGCGGCGTTACGATCGATGGTGCCGGCGAGCGTCGCTCGCGCATCGAGCGCGCCGGTGACATCGGTCGCGGCAAGTTCAAGCGTGACGCGCGGCACCGGGCGGCCCGATGCCCGCACATCGTTCAGCGCCATCGCGACATGCGCATTGAGCTTGTCGAGCGATCCCGTGAGCTGTGCATTCGCCTCCGCTTGCCCGCTCAGTGTCTTGTCGGCATGCGACAGCTGCGGGATCACGACGGCGGCGCTGATGGCTGCGTTATCTTTCGTCGCATCGCCGTGCACGCGCGCACTGATGTGTCGCCCCGCAATGCGCAGATCGTCGAAGCCGAAGCCGGCATTGGGCAGCATACGGATGGCGCCTGCCAGCTCGACCGCGCCGCCGGTGAGACCATCGAGCTGACCGATCCCCGTCGAAAGCCCGCTCAGCTTGCCATCGAGCCGCGCATCGATCCGCCCGGTGTCGGGCCTGCCATCCAATTGCGCTCCGAAGGTCAGCGCCCCGCGGAGCTTCAGTCCGGCCAGCGCACCAAAGCGTGCGAGATCGGACGAGATGATATCCGCGCGGCCTTTCAGCAACGGGCCGCCGACCTGTCCGATGAACGAGGCTTCCGCGGTTTCGGTCTGCAGCTGCAGCGTCTGTACATCGACGATCCCGGCACGGCTCGTGCCCGCCAGCATCAGCGACAGCGACGACCCGACGGCGCTGTCGATGGCCGCGTCACTGGCATGCAGGCCCGTTGCCTTCACCTGCCCGGCCAGCCTGATCGCGGTGTCCTTCTCCAGCAGGGAGCCCGCCGGCGACGCGTTGAATGACGCGTCGATCTGCCCGAAACGGCCCTGCGGCAGCCGGGCATCCCGCAGCGCCGCCGCGGCAGCGACTTGCGGCCCCGATAACGCGCCCTTCACCGTCGCATCAAAAGCCAGCGTCTTGATGCCGAAATCGTTGACTTCGGTGGTATCGCCGGTATTCGGCAATGCGCGCATGCGGATGGTGAGGTCGGCCACCTGCTGCGCGTCGACGCTGCCGCCGATATCCATGCGCGCCAGTTTCGACACCACGGAGAGCGGCTCGATCCGGACGCCGCCGTCGGGCGCGAAACCGATGCTGCTGTTCAGCCGCGTGGTGCCGGCGAAGATCGGCTGGATCACGGACGGCAACAGCCCCTCGATACGCGCACCGAGATCGAGGGTCAGGCGACGTCCATCGACCTGCTTTGTGAGCTGCGCCGCGCCATTGGCGCCGGTGCTCGGACCGGCGTCGAAGGCCAGCTTCGCATCGAACGCATCAAGCGTTCCCGTACCGCGCAGATCGAGCTTGGCCGACGGGAGGTCCGCGACCTTGAGCAGCCGCACCACGATGCCGCCCGGCGCCTCGTCGATGGTCATGGCGGTTTCGAGTTTTCCACTCGCCGGCACATAGTCGAGCCTGGTCGCGAACACGCCCTGCGCATCCAGTCGCCGCGCATCGAGCCTGAGGCTGAGCCCTTCGGCGGGATTGCCGAGCACCGCCTGCCCGGTGGCCGTGAGCTGCGCGCCGACACCGAGCAAAGGCTCGCCAAGCGACAGTTCGGTCAGCGCGAAGGATTTCACCTCCACCTTGACCGGGATGTCCGGCAACAGCGCTTCATCGGGCGGCGCGGCCTCGGCTGACGACGGCGATGATGGAGCGGCAGCGCTGGCCGCAGGCGCCGGCAACGGCTTGCGATGGATGGCGAGATGGCCGACATCGAGCCGATCGATCTCGAGCCTGCCCGCCAGCAGCGCCGTGCGGCGCCACACCAGTCTGACCTTGTCCAGCTTGAGCCAGACACCATCCTGGTCGGCGATCGAGACATCGCTGACGGTGACGTCCGATGTCAGCACGCCCGACACGTCACCGATCGAAATCTGCGCCGCCGGCGTCGAGAGCGCGCGCGAGATCAGATTGGCGAGCAGACCCTTGTCGTCGCCTTGCACGCGCAATGTGAAATGGAGGACGGCATAGCCGGCCATGCCGAGCAGCAGCACGAAAGCGCCAAGACCAATGAATATGGTTCTGCGGCGCAACCGCATGTCAGAACGCCTGACCGATGCCGACGTAGAATGCGTAAGCGGATTCACCCGGTCGCTTGTTGATCGGCAATGCGACATCGAGGCGGATCGGGCCAATAGCCGTGTAATAGCGCAGGCCGACACCGGCCGCCACACGCATCTCCTCTCCGAAATTCGAGTAGCCCGAATTGAATGCGCCGCCGACATCGACGAAAGGCACGATGCCGATCGTATCGGTCACCTTGATGCGTGCCTCGAACGACGCTTCCAGGAGATTGCTACCGCCGACCACTTCACCGGTGGGCCCGAGCGGACTGATGCTGCGATAGCGGAAGCCTCGCACCGAGCCGCCACCGCCCGCATAGAAGCGGTGATTGGCCGGGATCAGCGCGGTATCGGCGCCGAACAATGAGCCGGCGGCGACGCGGCCTGCCAGCACGATCCGCGCGGACTCGTCCATCGCGCGATAGACCGACGCTTGCGCGCGCGTCTCGGTAAAGCTCACCGAGGAGCCCAGCCAGTCCGGATAGGTCGCGGCAAAGCCCTGCAGGCGAATGCCCTTGGTTGGATCAAGTGCGTGGTCCGTGGTGTCGTAGGACACCTGCACCGGAATGCCGACCAGGTGATAGTCGACCGTGCCGAGCGTATCGGTGGTGCGGCCGACATCGCCGGCAATGCCGATCTGCGCCGAGAACGTGTCGCTGAAGCGATGCCGGATCGATGCACTCGCCGTCGCGCGTTCGCTCTCATAGCCGCCATAGCGATCGCCGCCGGTGCGGTCCCGCTCGACCATGCCATCCAGCAGCAGGTCGTTGCGCGAGCCGTTCAGCGCCGGCTTGATGAAGGTGGTGCGCAGCCGTCCGCCGAGATCGGAGAAGCCGAAATCGCGCAACGTATCCAGCGCACTCTGATTGGTGCGCGGCGGCACGAATACATCGGCCTCGACGCGCAGGCTCTCGGCGCCCCCGAACAGGTTGCGATGCTGCCAGTAGCCACGCAGGCTGGGACCATCCAGCGTCGAGAAACGCGCTGATGCGCCGAGCACATTGTTGGGGCGCTCAGTCACCTCGGCCGTGAACGGCAATTGACCAGCGCCATTGAGATCGCGCGCCTCGCGTACGCGCACCGTCTGGATCGCCGGCACCTGCAGCACGGACTTGCGAATGCGCGCGATCTGGTCCGGCGAATAGGGATCGCCCGGCGCCGGATAGATATAGGACTGTACCACGCGCGGATCGACATTGGTGGTGCCGCTGACGCCTACGGGGCCGAACCCGGCGCGCGGACCACGATCGATCACGAGAGTGATGTCCATGGTGCGGTTGCGATGATCGACCAGAGGCTCGGCATCCCGCGCACGCACCAGCGGATAGGACTGCGCGCGGAAATAATCGATGATCGCCCCCTGCGCCGCCTGCAAGTCCCCCGCACTCGCGCCCATGCCCGGCGCGATCTTCAGCACATGAGGTGGCAGCGTCTGCGCATCGAAAGGCCGCATGGTCGCGGCATCAACCACAGAGATGTTGCGCAGCTTGAACAACGAGCCCGGCGTCACACGCACCGTGATCGGGACGAGACCGCTATTCCGAAACTCTTCAGCCTTTTGAGCGGCCGCAGCACCGTCGTCGCGCAGCGGGACCGAGGCAATCTCGATGTTCACGGATGCATCGTAATAGCCGGAGCCCCACAACGCCCGCAGCATCGGCTCGGCATCGATCTGAGCACGGCGCACCAGCATCTCGCCATCGGCGGGCGGGTCGGTCCGCAGCTTGTGCAGATTGGAGACGTCCTTCAACGCCTGCACGGCCGTCTTGTCGACGCCATCGGCATCGAACTCGACCTTGTAAGGCAATGTGTCCGGTGAGACTTTTGGCGTGTCGTCGCCCGTCACCCATGCGATCGGGTCGAACGCCATCGCATCGGTTGGACCAGCGACAGCAACCAAGGAGACAGTGCAGAAACAAACGAATAGATCGGAAGAAAATTTCCGCAGTCGCATCACGTACCAAAGACGATTGCGCGCTCAACCCCAAGACATCTTCAGAGCGCTTTCGGACATAGTTCGGCCAAATACGGCGAAGGTGTGAGCCAAACAAGAACGCGATTTCGCCAGAATCTCGCTGCGGTCGCGCATCGTCGTGATGCAACGTAAGCGCATTTTCAGGCGCGCGGATCACCCTTTATTTGCAGGGGTTCCCGCTTATCGCACTGCACGTTGTCATATTGCCGCACACGGCGATTTATTTGCGTGATTGACGGAACTGCGAAGGTTCCGGCCGGTGCGAAGAAGCACCGCGACGGCAGCCCGCCCGGGATCGCTCAGCGATTCCTCGCGGCGGGCTCAAATGGCGACAGAATGCACAGCCCGTGGCTGCTTGGCCCATGCAGTACACGTGTCTGTGAAACCCGGTCGTCAGCCGGTCTGCTAGCATTTCATCTCTCACCATGGAGGGCATCACCCCACCACATCCGATCATCCAGATGACGTCTTCTCATCCGGCCTTGCGGGCGCGCATTGGCCGGAGAGCACAGACCGGGACGCATGCGATGCGCTCCCGTCCCACATCGAAGCTTACAAAGAGCGAGGAACGATCATGGTCACACTCAACATCAATGGAAAATCGCAGACATGGGACGGGGATCCCGATCTCCCCCTGCTCTGGTATCTGCGCGACGAGCTCGGCCTCACCGGCACCAAATATGGCTGCGGCCAGGCGCTTTGCGGTGCCTGCACCGTGATGATGGACAAGCAGGCAATCCGCGCCTGCATCACCTCCGTGTCCGATGCCGCCGGCCAGCCGATCACCACCATCGAGGGGCTGCATCCAACCGGCGATCACGTGGTGCAGAAGGCGTGGCGGCAGGAGAACGTCCCGCAATGCGGTTACTGCCAGGCCGGTCAGATCATGCAGGCAGCAGCGCTGCTTGCTGAGAACCCCAAGCCGTCAGGCGATCAGATCCGCGAGGCGATGTCCGGAAACATCTGCCGCTGCGGCTGTTACCAGCGCATTCAGAACGCCGTTCATCTCGCATCCACGGGGGCCTGACATGAACATCGCTTTCGACCCAGCCAGCACGCGCGGCTCCGCGCCCCACGCCAGCAAGGTAGAAAACCTCTCCCGCCGCAGCATCCTGAAGGGTCTCGGGATCGCCGGGAGTTTTGTTCTTGCCTCCCCCCTCCTCGCGCGCCCGTCCTTTGCCTATGAGACCGGCGCCAGCAAGATGCCGCATGGCGTCGTCGTCGATCCAAAGATTTTCGTGGCCATCGCTTCCGATGGCAAAGTGACGATCCTCGCGCACCGCGCCGAAATGGGCACCGGCATTCGCACCAGCCTGCCGCTCGTCGTCGCCGAGGAGATGGAAGCCGACTGGACCCGCGTTGACGTCCAGCAGGCGCATGGCGACGAAGCGCGCTTCGGCAATCAGGACACCGACGGCTCGCGCAGCACGCGCCATTACCTGATCCCGATGCGCCAGATCGGCGCCTGTGCCCGCTATATGCTCGAAGACGCCGCTGCCAAGAAGTGGGGCGTTGCGCGCGCCGAGGTGAAAGCCGTCAATCACACCGTGACCCATCCCGCGACAGGCCGCAGCCTCGGCTTCGGCGATCTCGCGGATGCCGCAGCCAAGGAAGCCGTTCCGAGCCTCACCGAAATCACGCTGAAGGATCCCAAGGATTTCAGATATCTCGGCAAGGGCACGGTCAGCATCGTCGATCTGCACGACATCACGACGGGCACCGCTCACTACGGCGCAGATATCCGCCTGCCCGGCATGAAATACGCCGTCATCGCACGCCCGCCGGTCACTGGCGGCACGCTGGCGTCATTCGATGCGACGGACGCCCTTAAGGTGCCGGGCGTCGAGAAGGTGATCGAGGTCAGAGGCTGGCCGTGGCCGTCGAAATTCCAGCCGCTCGGCGGGGTGGCCGTGATCGCGCGCAACACCGGCGCCGCCATCAAGGGCCGCGATGCGCTCAAGCTGACATGGAATGACGGCGCCAATGCCAGCTACGATTCCGCAGCGTTCCGCGCGACGCTGGAGGCGGCCACACGTCAGCCCGGCCTTGTCGTGCGCAAGGAAGGCGATGCGGATGCAGCGTTGAAAGGCGCCGACAAGGTGCTGGTCGGCGAATATTACGCGCCGCATCTGGCCCATGCGAGCATGGAGCCGCCGGTCGCCGTCGCGCATGTCCAGGGCGACAAGGTCGAGATCTGGGCGCCGGTGCAAAGCCCTGGCGGCACGCGCGGCGACGTCGCCAAGACGCTCGGCATCCCCGAGGAGAACGTCACCGTCAATGTCACGCTGCTCGGCGGCGGTTTCGGCCGCAAGTCGAAATGCGATTTCGCGCAGGAAGCGGTGCTGCTGTCGAAGGAGCTCGGCGTTCCGGTCAAGGTGCAGTGGACGCGCGAGGACGACGTCCAGCACGACTTCTACCACACCGTCTCCATGGAACGGATCGAGGCCGGTCTCGACAAGAGCGGCAAAGTCATCGCCTGGCGTCATCGCAGTGCCGCGCCGAGCATCGGCTCGACATTCGCAGCCGGTGCCGCGCATGAGCTTGGCCTCGAACTCGGCATGGGCCTGATCGACGTGCCGTTCCAGATCGCCAATCTGCAATGCGAAAATCCCGAAGCGAAGGCCCAGACACGGATCGGCTGGTTCCGTTCGGTGTCCAACATCCCGCGCGCCTTTGCCGTGCAGTCCATGGTCGGCGAAATCGCCCATGCCACGGGTCGCGACCAGAAGGATGTGCTGCTCGAACTGATCGGCACGCCGCGGATCGTCGATTTGTCTTCGGTGAAGGAGCCGTGGAATTACGGCGAGCCGTATGACAGCTATCCGATCGACACCGGCCGGCTGCGCCGCGTCGTCGAGCATGTGGCCGAGCAAGGCAAATGGGGACGCCCGGTACCCAAGGGACACGGCCTTGGCATCGCCGTACATCGCAGCTTCGTCGCCTATGTCGCCACCATCGTCGAGGTCGCCATCGACGACAAGGGCAAGCTTAGCGTCCCGCAGGTCGATACCGCCATCGATTGCGGCACCTTCATCAATCCGGAGCGCATTCGCTCCCAGATCGAGGGTGCTGCGATCATGGGGCTAAGCCTCGCCAAATATGGCGAGATCAGCTTCAAGGATGGCCGGGTGCAGCAGAAGAACTTTGACGACTATCAGGTCGTCCGGATCGACGACGCGCCTGCCATCACCAATGTCCACATCGTGCCCGCCGATCCCGATGCGCCGCCCAGCGGCGTCGGCGAACCCGGCGTGCCGCCATTCGCGCCCGCATTGATGAATGCGATCTTTGCGGCGACGGGAAAACGCATCCGCAGCCTGCCGATCGGCAAGCAGCTGGAGGTGTAACGGCTCAAAGAGCCTGGCGCGCGGCGCGATATCGCCGCGCGCCCAGCCATCGAGGTCGGATCGCCATTGCGGCGGAACATGGGCCGGACACGAGCCGTCACCCACCATCGAAATTTCCACCACATGGAATGTCGATGGATATTGCCGCATGCAACTAAGGTCGGATGGCGCTGCACCGGATTGTGCGGTTCTCAATGACGGTCCAGCGCGTCAGGCCATTCGCCTGCACCTGAGAACCACAAAAAACATCATAGAGGATCACACGTATGGCTCATTTGAGTCGCCGCGCCATTTTGGCCGCGCCGTTGCTGTTGCCCCTGGCCGCCCACGCGCAGACGTCTTACCCGTCGCGCCCGGTCCGTGTCATCGTCCCGTTTCCCGCCGGCGGCGGCACGGATACATGGGCCCGGCTCGCCATCGAGGGCATGCAGCCCGACATCGGCACGATGCTGATCGACAATCGCGGCGGCGGCAACGGCCTGATCGGCACCGAAGCGGCGGCCAAGGCCGAGCCGGACGGGCATCAGCTGCTTTTCACGATCACGACCCATGTGCAGGTGCCCGTCGTGATGCGCCGCTTCACCTATGATCCCATCAAGGACTTCACGCCGATCGGCCGCCTCAGCTACACCGCGCTCGTCTTCGTCGTGGGGCCGAAGGTCCCCGCCGAAATCACGACGCTGCAACAGTTCGTCGAATGGTCCAAGGGCAAGGACCTGTCGCTCGGCAACTATGCCGCCGGTTCGCATGGCCACGCCTTCGCGATGATGCTGGCGCGCGAGGCCAAGCTCAAGGCTGTGAACGTGGCCTATCGCGGCGAGAACCCGATGCTGCAGGACATGATCGGCGGCACCATCGAAGGCGGTTTCCATTCCATGGCCGCCGCGGGCGCCATGGTGCGCGACGGCAAGTTGCGCCCGCTCGCCATCGCCGGCACGCGGGAGCGCAGCGCCAGCCTGCCGAATGTCCCGACCATGATCGAGCTCGGCTATTCCGATCATTTCGGCTTCACCGGCTTCTCCGGCCTGTTCGCGCCCGCCAAGACCCCGCAGCCGGTGATCGACAAGCTCGCCGCCGCCTTCCGCACCTCGGCCAACAAGCCCGAGACCAAGGAAAAGCTGGTGGGCATGGACACGGTGCCGGCCTATCTGCCGCCGGACGAATTCAAGGTGCAGATGGAGAAGTCGCTGAAACAGTGGACCGAGATGGTCGAAGCGCTCGACCTGAAGATGGACGGCTAGCGCACGCGAACGAAGCAGGATGGGTCGCGCCCA
>NZ_JBIISY010000147.1:0-15569 GCF_044340795.1 Tardiphaga sp. | reverse complement strand
CTGTTCGGCCCGATCATCGAGGATGATAGCGCGGGGTAGTTGGACGACGCGCAACGACGCTCCGCCCTCTCACCACGTCATGCCCGGGCTTGACCCGGGCACCCACGCCTCTGCTGCCTCACCACGACGCTCAACCGTAGGGCGGATTAGGCGAAGCCGTAATCCGCCGGCCGACGTCGTGGTTGAAACTCCGCGGCGGATTACGCTTCGCTAATCCGCCCTACGGCCCAGTTTTTATTACGCCGCCTTCGTGAACATCGTCAGCACGCCGTCCGCGATATTCACCGCGACCACCTGTGCCGAGCTCACGCCCTTCTCCTTCAGCGCATTGGCTGCGGCCGGCGAGGCATCGATGGAGGCGCGCAGGCCCTTCATGTCCTCGTCGCTGGTCTTGGACACGACCTCATCGACCTGCGTCTTCACGGCATCGGGCAGCGTCTTGACGTCGATCACCTGGATCTTGTTGATCTGCACGGTGGATTTCGGCGAGGTGCTTTCCGTGGGCGCCGCCCCCTGCGCCATCACGAGCGCGGGCGTGCCGAGGGAGAGCGAAGCGGCGAGAGCGAGAGCAGTCATGGTGCGCATGGTCGGTCCTTTCTGTTGATTGGACGCCCAGCGGTAACGGAGAAGTGTGCGGAAGGTCTGGAGCCGAGGTGGCGGTGACGTGAGGAGAATGCGGCGATGATGTGGGGCGACGCAGTTAGCGCCTGATCTGAAATCCGGTCTTCGATTGCTCGAAGCCCGCCGCTTCATAGAAGCGCAATGTTTCCGGCCGCTTCGATCCCGTCATCAGCATCACCTTGTAGCAACCGTGCTTCCACGCCCGCAGGATCGCAGCCTTGAGGATCGCCGACCCAAAGCCACGCTTTCGCCAATCCGCATGCGTAACTACGTTCTCGACAAGCGCATACGGCTTTCCGCCACGCGTGAGATTGGGAACGACGACCAGTGTGCAGCTTGCCACCATTTCATCGCCCACCATCCCGACAAGAACAGCGTTCCCACGCGAGAGCAGAAATGCCTTGAGGATGGCAATCGCTTCTTCTCGGTCACAACCGACATCGTGCTTGTCGAGATGAGTATACAGCGTTTGCAATTCCGGCAGGTCCTCGACCTGCACCTCTCGAACCAGCAACTCCGCGCCCATACCGACAGCTCCGTTTTCTTTTCCCTCCCCCAAGCCGCGTAGCGGCGCCGTGGGGAGGGTGGATCGATGCGAGCGTTCAGCGAGCATCGAGACGGGTGGGGCCGCCCAGAGCTCCGACGACAACGTCCATCACCCCATCCAACTCCCGATCGACTTCGTGATTCCAGAACCGCAACACCCGGAATCCTTCGCCGCGCAAAAACGCGTCCCGCATCTCATCTCTGCGTGCCGCCGCGTCAAAATTGTGCTGCCCGCCATCGACCTCGATCACCAGTTTGTCGCGAAACGACGCAAAGTCCACGATGATATGCCGGATCGGTGCCTGCCGCCTGAAGTGAAAACCGAGCGGTTTCAGCTCGCGAAGTTTGACCCAAAGCTTCGCTTCCTGCGGCGTCAGGTTCTTGCGCAACTGCCTTGCGAATGCGTTGGCCACGCCGACCTCGCTTGCTGAGACACCCCACCCGTCACGATGCTCGCTGAACGCTCGCAGTCGCGCCACCCTCCCCATTCGCTTCGCTCCGGGGAGGGAGAAGCCCCGCGCAAATCAGAAAATAAGACCGGTCAATAATTGAAAGATTGGATAGGATTCGGCTCATGGGAAAGCTGGTGACACCAATCAAAAGAGTATCGATCTTCTTGAGCCCAATCATCGGGATATTTGACTAAGAAATAACCGCCGGACGCATACTCGAAACCATCTGCTTGTTCATCACCAAGACTCAGTACCGGTGGGCCTCCATCCATATTGAGAAATTGCGCGGAAACTAACGCCACGAGACCACAGACCGCATCAGTTAGGTTGCCGAAGTTCGCTTGACCAAAATTGGCGTGCCTTGAATGCTTAACGTCATTGTACGCCGCATACCACGGGAGCTTTTCATTAGCCGCCCAGGCGCTGAATGGCCGTCGCACCTGTCCCTCCCCTTCCCAAACAGGCATCTTCACTTCGTATGACGACAAACGGTGCGATATGTTTACTTTGCTGTAGTCGGCCATCGTCCAGCTGCCAGCGGCAGCGTAACCATTTTCTGAAAGAATAGCTTTGAAGTTCGCCTCTAGCTCAAAACAGCATCGAGCAAAAAGCTCCAGGATACGATGTGAATAACAACCACAGTTTTCCTTTGACGGTTCAACGTAATCGAAGAGTTCGAGCAGATCTTTTTGAACGATTTGAAACGCCCGAATGAAATGCCCCGACGCCTTTGCGTAGTCCGGATGTGAGATGTAGCGACTATTGCCACTGTAACTGTAGCTACCGTCAGTCAACTGACGAACAGTTCGTTTGTAGGGCTTTAGGACGGGCATAGATATTCCCCAGCAAGACAAGATAGCCTCCTGTTTCAAATATCAGATGTGGAGGTCGGTACTGAAAATTCATTTGAATCGCTTGACATAAAAGAAGATCTGACTATATTCCTCTCCATCCTTCTCACGAGGGGCGCTTCTCGAGGGCGTCTTGAGGGTGGAGGAGGATGCGGTGCCCGCGGCCAGCCTCGCAAGCTGGACTCGGGAGGCCGGGGGCCACCGTCCCTCCCCATTACGAGGGGGCGCCACTAGCGTGGCTGCGACGGCACTGGCGAACGACGGGAAAACCGTCGGGATCAACGGCTCGGAAACTTGCTACGGCAAGGAGTAAGGGACGTGCCGGTGTGCGACAGAAGCGGTCCTCCAGCCCAAAATCCCGCGATGGCGCGCCAATAGGCGTCGCGCGGTGGTGAAGGCCGGTAGTGGCCGACATCATCGTGATTGCTACCAGGACTATGCGCTTGTTGGCGCGTCATCCCCCTCACCTTGCGGGGGAGCCCGGGTGAAAAGCCACTTCGCGCCAGGGCGCGGCAAGGACGGCGCGTGGGCGGATGAAATGGCGCGCTGCCGTAGGGCGGATGAGCGACAGCGTCATCCGCCGCAGAGTTTGCCGCATATGCTGGCCTCCCGCTTCCTTCACATCCTCCGCGGCGGATAACGCCTTCGGCTCATCCGCCCTACGGCACAGCGTCACGGCTCGCCTCACGTGCTGCTGATGTCGCATGAAACCATCTGTCGCTGGCCAGCGGCCTGCTCCTGCGCTATCCGAACCATCCCGCCTCACGTCTCCTCTCACGTCTCGCGTTGGTTCATGAAAACTCCTGCTCTCGCGCTCGCCGCGACTTCGGTCGTGCTTTCCGCCTTCACCATGCCGGCCGTTGCCGCACAGGATGCGCGCTTCATGCGCGCGCTCGACAGGCTCGATCCCAAAACCCGGCTGGAGCAGATCTGCGATCTCGAGGCGATGCGGAAGATGAGCGCCAGCGGCTCGGCCAAATCACGGGTCGACCGCGCCAAGTCCGACGTGATCACGCCGCCGCAGCATCTCGGCAATACGCTGGTCGCCAAGGGCGGTGCCTATCGCGCGGGCGGCAAATGGTACCAGATGTCCTTCACCTGCAAGGCGACGCCGGACCACAAGAGCGTGCTGGATTTCACCTACAAGACCGGCGCCGAGATTCCGGCGGCGAAATGGGCGTCCTACGGGCTCTGGAAGTAGTCCTGTTCGCTGCGCGGATGGCTCCGGTAACCCTGTCGCGAAAAGATCCCGGGACAGCTTGACGTTCCCGGGCTTCAAGGCTTGATGGCAGGCATCGCGGCTGCCCGCTTGCGGCCCGAATCCGGGTATAATCCGGATGGAACCTGGGCCTGCGTGCCCTCCATTTTGCGGTCGAGGCGATCAGTCCGAATGTCCGACAAGCCGAAAGCGACGAAAGCCAGATGGCGGCCGGATCTCTGGCGCCGCGAACGGCTGACGCTGGCCGTCGGCGTCACCGCGCTGGTGCTGCTGATCGGCATTGCCGGCACGGCCTCGGCGCAGTTCTTCGGTTTCGGCGGCCCGCCGCCGCAGCAACGCCAGCAGCCGCGCGGCGGTGGCTGGTTCGGCGGCGATTTCTTCCAGCCGTTCCAGCAGCAGGCGCCGCAGCAGCAGGCGCCGCGCCGCCGCGAGGATTTTTCCCGCGCGCCACAGTCCGACAAGACGAACACCGCCGCCGAGCGCAACGTGCTGGTGCTGGGCGACAGCATGGCCGACTGGCTCGGCTACGGGCTCGAAGACGCCTATGCCGAACAGCCCGACATGGGCGTGGTCCGCAAGCACAAGACCGTGTCCGGCCTGCTGCGCTATCAGCCCAAGGGCGAGCCGAGCGACTGGGCAGCAGCGGCCAAGGGCATTCTCGCCAGCGAGAAGGCCGATGCCATTGTCATCATGCTCGGCCTCAGCGACCGCATTCCGATCCGCGAGGCGGACAGGAAGGCCGCGAAGAAGGAAGGCGCCGCCGATGTGAAGCCCGGCGACAAGCCGGCCGACCATACGGATGCCGACGACAGCGCGGACATCACCGATCCCGGCGCGATCGTGAACGAGCGCAGCGCGCGCGGCGGCGGCATGGTGGATTTCCGTGACGAGCGCTGGGGCGAGCTCTACGGAAAGAAGATCGAGGAGATGATCAATGTCGCCAAGAGCCGTGGCGTGCCCGTGCTCTGGGTCGGCCTGCCCGCGGTGCGCGGGCCGAAGGCGATGGCCGATATGGTCTATCTCAACAATCTCTATCGCGATGCCGCCGGCAAGGCGGGCATCACCTATGTCGATATCTGGGACGGCTTTGTCGATGAATCCGGCCGCTTCCTGCAGCAGGGCCCGGATTTCGAAGGCCAGATCCGCCGGCTGCGCACGCCGGACGGCGTCTATTTCACCAAGGCCGGCGCCCGCAAGATGGCGCATTATGTGGAGCGCGAGATCACCCGCCTGCTGTCCGGCCGCTCGGCGCCGATCGCGCTGCCGACCGAACCCGCGCAGCCCGATGTGAATGTGGTGCCCGGCGCGCCGCCGCCGCGTCCGCTGGCTGGCCCGATCGTGCCGCTGGTCGCAGCCTCCATCGGCGGCGACACGCTGCTCGGCGGCCCCGGCGCCAAGGCGCTGAATGTCGATCCGCTGGTGGCGAAGACGCTGGTGAAGGGCGAGCCGCTGAATGCACCGGCCGGCCGCGCCGATGATTTCGCCTGGCCGCGCCGCGAGATCGGCCGCGAACAGGCCAAGGGCGACGTGCCTGTCGCCGCCGTGACGCCGCCTGCAGGCTCGGGCACCGCGACGGCCGCCGCATCGCCGGACGGCATCGCGCCTGTGGTGGCGCCTCCGGCGCCGCCGAAGCAGCAGGCGAAAAAGAAAACGCCGGTCGCCACCGAAACGCCGTCCTTCTTCGGCAATCTGTTTGGTGACGAGCCGCGCCGCCCGGCGCAGCCGGCTGCCTCCCAGCGGCCGCGCCAACAGCAATGGGCCCCGCAGCAGCAGGGCGGCCCGCGCCCGCCGGCCAATGTCGGCCCCGCCGCCTCCGCCCCCTCCGGCTTCTTCTTCCGCTAGGCGTCTGATTCCAGACATGAAAAATCCCTCGTCCGCTTGCGCGAACGAGGGATTTTTTATTCAGCTAATTCAATCGCTTAGTAGTTGAAGCGATTGGGCCGACGGCGCGGCGGGCGCGACATCAGCATGGCGAGCGCAAAGCCGATGCCGCCGGCGATCAGCAGCGAGCCGAGCGGATTGTCGCGCACCTTGTCGGTGAGCGCCTGCGTGCCATCGCGATAAGTGTCGCTGTCGAGCGCATCCTTGGCATAGCTCGCGGCGGCTTCCGACGCATCGCGCACGCCGTCTTTCACCTGGCCATACAGATTCTGCACGGTGCCTTCGGCTTCGCGCGTGCGGCCCGAAACTTCGGTTCGCTCGTCGCCCGTTGCCTTGCCGACGACGCTCTCAACCTTGCCAGCGGCATCCTTCGCGGCGCCTGCGATCCGGTCCTTATCCATATCAATCACTCCGTGAGGGAAACTCTCGCCGGTGTAATGCTCGAACCGCTTGCTGGTTCCCTCACGATTGCGCAGCCGCGGAGAAAGCGCCGACTGCACGCGTTTGACCTGTTCGCCGTTCGATGCAAGCCTTTGCGCAAGCCTCAGCATGAAGGCGAAACATCGGAGGACTCCCTTGTCGGATTACAAAAAACTCAGCCGCTCGGTGCGCGGCCTTACCGTTCTCGTCACAGGTGCTGCAAGCGGCATGGGCCGCGCGACCGCACGCGTGTTCGGCGAGGAAGGCGCCAATGTCGCCGTCACCGATCTGTCACCCGAAGGCACGTCTGCGGTTGCCGATGCGATCACCGCGAGCGGCGGCAAGGCGCGCGCATGGACGCTGGATGTCGCCGATCCCGAGCGCATCAAGACCGTGGTGAACGAGGTCGCCGCGCATTTCGGCGGGCTCGATATCATCGTCAACAATGCCGGGATTTCGGTTTCCACCGAGATCGACAAGGACGGCTACGACGCCGCATGGGATCGCGCCATTGCCGTGATGCTGACCTCGCATCAGCGCACCATCCGCGCGGCACTGCCCTACCTGCGCCAATCGAAATGCCCCCGCATCGTCAACATCGCCTCCACCGAAGCACTCGGCGCGACGGCGCTGCACAGCCCCTATTCCGCCGCGAAAGCTGGCGTGACGGGCCTGACACGATCACTTGCCGTCGAACTCGGCCGCGAAGGCATCACGGTGAACTGCATCTGTCCCGGCCCGATCACGACAGGCATCACGCAGCGCATCAGCGACGAGCACAAGGTCATCTTCGCCAAGCGCCGCACGGCGCTGCGCCGCTATGGCGATCCCGAAGAGGTCGCGCATATGACCGTGAGCCTGTGCCTGCCGGCGGCGTCCTATCTCACCGGCGCAGTCATTCCGGTCGATGGCGGGCTGATGGCGAGGAATGCCTGAGTCCGTCATTGCGAGCACAGCGAAGCAATCCAGAAGCCGCACGAAGACAGAACTGGATTGCCTCGTCGCTACGCTCCTCGCAATGACGGAGACTAGATCCGCTCGATCTTCGCCTTGTCGAGCACCTCGCCCCAGCGCTTCACGTCCGAGGCCAAGAGGTCGATCACTTCCTTCGGCTGCGAGGCCTTCGCCTGGCTGCCGAGCGCGAGCAGGCGCTCCTTCACGGTCTCGTCTTTCAGCAGCGTCGTGGTCGCGGTGTGGAGTCGGGCGACGATGTCATCGGGCAGACCCGCAGGGCCGACAAGCGCGTACCAACCGGGCGCGGCATAATTCGGAAAGCCCGCTTCGGCGACGGTCGGGATATCCGGGAACGACGCAAAGCGCTGCGCCGTGGTGACGGCGAGCGCGCGAAACTTGCCGGCCTTGATCTGCTCGATCATCGAGATCGGCGGATCGACCATGAAATCGACGCGGCCTGCGAGCACTTCGACCACAGCCTGCGCGCCCCCGCGGAACGGGATGTGCTGGAATTTGACGCCGGCCAGTTGCGCCACCTGTTCGACGATCAGATGCGGGCCCGAACCGACGCCTGGCGTGCCGTAGGTGAACGGCTTGTCCGGCTGTTTCTTCGCGGCGGCAATGAGCTCGGCGAGCGTCTTGAATGGCGCATCCGCATTGCAGGAAAACATGTAGGGCGCTTCAGAAACCTGACAGATGCCCTTGAGATCATCGACCGGCTTGTAGCTGAGGCTCTTGTAGAAAGCCGACGACGCGCCATAGGTCGCCGTGATCAGCGAGATCGTGTAGCCGTCCGGCGCGGATCTTGCGAGTTGCGCGCCCGCCAGTGTAGTGCCCGCACCGGGCTTGGTCTCGACAACGACCGTCTGTCCGAGGATCTTCGCAAGGCCTTCCGCAAGCATACGCGAGGTTGCGTCCGTCCCGCCGCCGGGCGCAAATCCGTGCAGCAGCGTGATTGCCTTTTCAGGCCACGCGGCCCTGGCCCAGGTTGGAAAAAGTGCGGCCGAAAACCCGGCCAGAACGGTACGCCTATTCAAAATCATTGCTGTCCTCATGTCTGAAGGTAACAGCGCAGCAAGAGACGTGCCGATGTGGCGGAAATAGGTACGATATGCCTCCGGTGATAAATAACGGAACTTTAGCGGCCGCGCAGGCGATCCAGCATTTCCGAAGTTGCAAAACCGTCAGCCGGCACGCCAATTGAAGCCTGGAAATTGCGCAGCGCTTCACGCGTCATGCTGCCGAACTGTCCGTCTGGCGTACCTTTGTAGAGCCCGCGCTGGACCAGCAATTGCTGCAGTTCGAGCCGCTCGGCCCGCGACAGCACGCGCTCCTGACGCGGCCAGGGCTGCACGAAAGGTGGTCCACCGCGCAGCCTGTCGGCAAAATGCCCGATCGCCAGCGCATAGGCTTCGGCGGGGTTGTATTTCATGATGACGCGAAAATTCTGCATCATTAGAAAGCCGGGTCCTTGCGCGCCGGCCGGCGCGAGCAGATAGGCCTTGTCGCCGCCATGCGGAAACCGCTGACCGTCAGCGCGCTTCAGGCCAAGCTGCTCCCACTGGGTCAGCGTGAGCATCTTGGCGCGATCCGCCTGCATGTAGTTGAAACCCTGCGGGACGACGACTTCGTAGCCATAAGGCTGTCCGCTCTGCCAGCCATCCTTCTTCAGGTTGTTGGCCGTGGAGAAGATCAGATCGGTGGGGTTGTCGACCACATCGCGGCGGCCATCGCCATCGCCGTCGACGGCGAAGCGCTTGAACGCCGTGGGCATGAATTGCGTCGGTCCGAATGCGCCGGCCCATGATCCCTTCAACTGCTCGCGGCGCAGGTCGCCGCGATGCAGGATCTCGACGGCCGTAAGGAATTCGTCCTTGAAGTAAGCCTGACGACGACCGACGCAGGCGAGCGTGGCGGTGGAGCGCACCACGTCGCGGTCGCCGATCATGGTGGAGTAATTGGACTCGATGCCCCAGATGGAGGCGACGATGTAGCGATCGACGCCATAGGCGCGTTCAGCCGCATCGAAAATCGTCTTGTACTGCGCCAGGATCTCGCGGCCCTTGGCGGCGCGGTTGTCGTTCACCAGGATGTCGAGATAGTCCCAGATCGCCTTGGTGAATTCCGGCTGCGAATCCATGAGATCCATCAATCGCAGGTCGGGCGTCAGCCCGGCTGTGATGTCGCGATAGTTCTGCTCGGACACACCACGTCGTGCGGCATCAGGCCACAGGCCGGCGACGCAGCTATCGAAGTTGGCCGCGGCCTCGCGAATGGCAGCCGCCGTCATCAGCGGATGACCGGATGCGCCATCTTCGCCGGTCCATGGCAGCGGGGCGCTGGCGCCTGCCGCAGGTGCTGGCGCGCTCGGCGCCTGTGCCTGACGCTGGCCGGGATTGAAGATGTTATCGAGGAAATTGAGCGGACTACCCGATTGCGCCTCCGCAGAAACCGACGACACGGCAAGCACGACGCCAGCAGCCATTGCAGCCCATCGCCTGCGGCGCATCACATGCTTGCGTCCGCTGATTCCTGTGGTCGTCATCCGGCAAAATTCCAATCGTAACGGTGTGATGACAAGAGGTCGGAGAGGGTTTCGATCCGCTTAATACTAGTCCGATTCCACCGGCAAGTCAGAGAGCCCGGCTTGCATGGAATACCGACAGAACGTCGCGCCTGACATACATCCGCCTTTGTTACCGCTTGCAAAGGGAACCTTGGCGCGCAATCCTCGTTGTGTTGCCTGCGCCCTTTCCTTTTCAAGCTCACCGCAAAGCTCCCGATGAAAATTCGCAAAGCCGTATTCCCCGTCGCTGGCCTTGGCACCCGCGTTCTTCCCGCTACCAAGGCGATGCCGAAGGAGATGCTGACCATCGTCGACCGGCCATTGATCCAGTATGTCGTCGATGAAGCCCGCGAAGCCGGCATCGAACATTTTATCTTCGTGACCGGCCGCAACAAGGGCGTGATCGAAGACCATTTCGACCGCATGTTCGAGCTCGACGAGACCCTGAAGTCGCGCAGCAAGACCGCCGAAATGGAGCAACTCGCACGCTTCCAGCCCGGTGCTGGCGAAACCAGTTTCACCCGTCAGCAGGCGCCGCTCGGCCTTGGCCACGCCGTCTGGTGCGCCCGCGAGATCGTCGGCAACGAACCATTCGCCGTCGTCCTGCCGGACGAGCTGGTCCTCAACGCGCCCGGCGCGCTGAAGCAGATGGTCGATATCGCCCAGAGCCTCGATGCGAAATCGAATCTGGTGGCCGTCGAGGAAGTCCCGGTCGAGCTGACCCATCAATATGGCATCTGCAGTGTCGGTGACCGTCATCCGACCCACGCCAACGCATTCACGGTCAACGGCATGGTGGAGAAGCCGCCGAAGGGCACCGCGCCGTCCAACCTGTCGATCACCGGCCGCTACATCCTGCAGCCGGAAATCTTCAAGATTCTCGAGACCCAGGAGCGCGGCGCCGGCGGCGAAATCCAGCTCACCGACGCGATGATCGGGCTGGCCAAGCAGCAGCCCTTCTTCGGCGTGAAGTTCGAAGGCGAGCGCCACGATTGCGGCTCCAAGGCCGGCTTCCTGCGCGCCAATATCGCCTACGGCCTGCAGCGGCCAGACCTCAGCGACAGCCTGCGCGCGGACATGCTGCGCTATCTCGGCAAGTAGGAATCCCGGATCGGATTTACGCCGCCTGCAAGCGGTGCGTCGTCTCCGCGACGGCGCACTGGTTGCGGCCAGCCGCCTTGGCGACATACAGCGCCTTGTCGGCGGCTTGCACCAGTTCGGTCCATTCCATGGTCACCAGCGGACGCATGCTGGCGATACCGATGCTGACCGACAGCTGGGCCGGGTCCGCCGGAACGCGCTCGACGCGCTGACGAATGTTTTCGGCAACCTCGCGCGCATCGCTTTCCGACGCCCCCGGCAAGAGCACCGCGAATTCCTCGCCGCCATAGCGCGCCGCGCAATCGCCTGACCGCTTGGCAGCCGTCGAGATGCAGCTGGCGATGGCGATCAGTGCCTGATCGCCTGCCTGATGGCCAAAGCTGTCATTGAATATCTTGAAATAATCCGCGTCCACCAGCAGCAAGGCGATGGGCCTCGACATGCGAATGGCACGGCGCCATTCCAGCTCGATCGCCGCATCGAATTTGCGGCGATTGCGCAAGCCGGTGAGCGCGTCGGTGGTGGCGAGTTGCTCCAGCCGGCCTTCCGCGCTGGCGCGGCGGCTGATCTCGCGGGCGAGAAAGACGGTGCCGACGCTGATGAAGGCGATCAGTGCCAGCATGATGGCGCCGATCCGCCAGGCCTGCTTCTGCCAGAGCGTATAGATGCCGTCCCACGGGCGGCCGACAATCACGATCAGTGGCCTGCCGCTGTCGCGCCACACGAACAGACGCAAGATCTTGTCGACCGCACCGACGCCGGAATAGCTGCCATTGGCGCGCGCCAGCACGCGCATGACGCCTTGGGTCTTGCTGAGGTCCCGTCCGATGACATTCAGATCGAACGGCGTGCGCATGATCACCACGCCATCGCGCCGAACAACGGTGATGGTTTCGCCGGGATTGAGGCGAAGGCGATCGAACAGATCGAGGAAATAGGAGAACCGGATCGAGCCCGCGACCACGCCTGCGAAATTACCTTCGGCATCGGTGATCCGGCGGCTCAGCACGATGGAATAGGCATTCTGGTGGAGCCGCGGCACGCTGATGAAGAGACCGCGTTCGCCATCGAGCTTGTGAACCTTGAAGAAATCCTCGTTGGCCCTGTTCTGCCTGGCCGGATCCAGCGAGGCGGCATCGATCGTCAGATCGCCGTTGGCATCGAAGACCTGGATGGCACCGAACTGTGCGGATGAAGCCGCCTTGTCGAACAGGATCAGCTGGCGCAGTTCGCGGCTGAGCTGACCGATTTCCGGCGTGTTGATGCCCGAAACCACCGCGCGCAAGGAGAGATCATATTGTTCGATGGTGCGGCCGATATCGGAATCGATGGAGGTCGCGAGATTCTCGCTGGTTTGCTTCGCCAGAGCCTGCTCGCCGTGGCGCATGTCCAGCATGACGCTGCCGCAAATGGCGGAAAAACCGAGGATGGTCACCAGCGAGGACAGAATCAACAGCTTTGCCGACAACGGCCACCGTCGCATCCCCAGCACTGGCTTCCAAAAATTCATAAAATAAAACTCCCGGCTCATGGCATCGCACGCCAAAACTTGCCGAGCGCTTAAATACCCGTCGCCGGTTCCCTGCTTCGTTAATGAACCATTGCCGGCGGGACGGTCCGGATTACGAACAGGCGGTGGCGCGAGGCGGAATAGCCGCGTATGACGGTCCGGCCGTCAAAACTCCCGAGGACCATCCGTGCCCGACTACGATCTCCTGCGCGCCTATCTGGCGACCCAGACCAAGGACGAAATCGTCCTGACCATGGATACGATCGAGGAGATCATCGACGACGCGTTGCCGCGCGCCTCGCACCGGGCATCGTGGTGGGAAACCGACCGTGCGCCGGACGAGCACATGCCGCAGCGAGAGGCCTGCATCGCAGCAGGCTTCGTGGCAACGCGCCTGCCCGACGGCTCGGGCGTGAAGTTCAACCGGAAGACGGCGAAGTTTCTGCGGAAGTGGAAGTGAGCGACACCAGCGACTAGCGCTGCAGGCGGACGCCGAGCATCACCACAGTCGCAGCGGTGCTCGCACCGACGACGTTGGAATTGAGGATGTCGCGGCGCACCTGCGCCTTCACCCACAATTCGCGGCTCATCTTGTAGATCAGGTTGCCTTCGATCGAATACAGCTTATCGGAGCGGAAGTTCTCCTGATAATCCTGCGTGCCGTAAGTGAACTTGCCGACCGCGGTGAGCCAGCGACGGAAGTCGTGATCGACCTGCACCGTGTAGAGCCGCGTCAGCACGCCGGGAACGCCGGGCACCGTGGTTTCATCAATCGATGTCGTGGTGATGAAGCGCGCAGTCGTCAGCGGCGTCGCGCTCCATACCAGCGAGGCCGATGTCAGAAGCCCCTTCAGCACTTCGAGGCGCGGATCCTCATATTTGCGTGCGAGATAACCGATCGACGCTTCGCCGGTCAGCAGGCGCGTGAATTCGAAGGTCGTGCCGGCCTTGATATAACCGCCGCTGGAATCGCGCAGATAGCCGAAGCGATCGTCGCGCTGGTCATGGACGCGGACGTCGCCCTGGATTTCGGCGAATGGCTTCAGGCCGGGGAGCACTTCATAGCTGACACGACCGACACCGCCATATTGATTGAAGTTGCGGTCCCGGTTGTTGTAGGTCGTGCCGTCGATCAGTTTCGAATCCTGATAAACGGTGCGGTCGACCAGCGCGTCCATCTTCAACTGAAAGCGGTTGAAATCCTGTTCGAACCCCACAGTGCCGCCGGTGGTCGTGAATAGCGGAAACTCCCTGAGACCGACCTGGATGTTCGGGCTGCCGGGATTGTCGGAGCCGACGCGCATGCGCGCTTCGGTATTGATGCGGGTATCGCGCGTCGCATCGATGCGGCCGGCGATCTTGCCGTCGAACTGGGCGCGATCGACATTCTCGGGCGATGGCGAGGCCTGCTGGAACACCGCCGACGGAAATTCCTTGGCATAGCCCGTGAACGAGCCGCGCAGATCGACGATCACCGAATGGCGCGACCAGTTGGATGCCGCGAGCAGTTCGGGCGCGATCTGGTAGAGCGCCGAGCCGCGCGGCTGCAGCAAGCGCGCCGGGTTATCGCTGTAGCCGCCCATGACCTCGACGGCGCCCTTGACGAGGAAGCTGCCGACACGGATGCCGGTGGGCGCATAGGCATCCTGTTCGATCGGCAGCCGCTTGCGCGCGGGCTGGCCGATGACCGCGCCGGCAATCGCGGGCGCGACCGGCGGCTTGGCTGCCTTGGCCGACGGCGGCACTGGTCGCGTTTCCGGCACGAGCGGGGGCGGCGGACTGCCGGGGCCGACGGGACGCTTCGGCCTCCGCTGGCCGGGATAGTATTTGACCTGCTTGAGCTTGCGATTGAGCGCGTCATAGCCGGTCTCGGCGGCGCCCGAGGCTGCGGGCGTCGGCGGCGTGATGATGGATTGCCGGTCCTGCGCGCGTTGAGGCGACAGCAGGCTGGTCTGCAGCGTACCGCGCGGCTGCACCGTACTGCCCGGACGGCGCGACGGCAGATCCTCCGGCTGCACGAAGCCGCCGGGAACCGGCGCCAGCAGATCCGAGGTCAAAGCCTGTGCGAAAACAGGGGATGGCGCGGCGAGTGCAAGGCACAGACATGCCGAAACCGCGCTGGTTGCCCATGCGCGGTTCCCCGTCCGGTCTGCCCGACCCATCCTCACGATACCAAAAACTCCAACGCCATCAGAAACTTGGATGAGGTGATCGAAATCCGCGGCAGGCGGCCAGACGACAACTCATGGTTAAGGGAGTTAAAACCGTTATGGTTAATGGGGCGTTGAGATTGCCGGCCGGTGTTTCGCTTCGGGCGCGGCGGCGTGCTAAAGGACGGCCATCACACAGGCCGATGGACCGGCCGCAGGACACGACCCATGGCCCTTTCCAAAACTCCGACCCCCACCATCAGCGATCAGGCCAGCGAGGCGATCGCCTCGGCGCTGCGCACGCTGGAGGCGGAAGCCAGCGGCGTCACCGCGCTTGCCGCCGCGCTGCAGGCCGATCTCGGCCCGACCTTCGCGGCTGCTGCCGACCTGATCCGCAAGGCCAAGGGCCGCCTGATCATCACCGGTCTCGGCAAGTCCGGCCATATCGGCCGCAAGATCGCCGCCACCTTCGCTTCCACCGGCACGCCGGCGTTCTTCGTCCATGCGGCTGAAGCCAGCCATGGCGATCTCGGCATGATCACCGCTGACGACGTCATCCTCGCGATGTCCTGGTCCGGCGAGCAGCCGGAGATGAAGAACCTCATCACCTATGCCACGCGCTTCAGCATCGGCCTGATCGCCATGACCTCGGAGGCCGGCTCGACGCTGGCCCAGGCCGCCGATGTCGCACTGACGCTGCCGAAAGCGCGCGAGGCCTGCCCGCATAATCTGGCGCCCTCGACCTCGTCGCTGATGATGCTGGCCATGGGCGATGCGCTGGCCATCGCATTGCTGGAAGGCCGCGGCTTCACCTCGCGCGACTTCAGCGTGCTGCATCCCGGCGGCAAGCTCGGCGCGCTGCTGAAATACACCCGCGACCTCATGCACCAGGGCGACTCCGTACCGCTCAAGCCGCTCGGCACCAAGATGTCGGATGCGCTGGTGGAAATGTCGGCCAAGGGATTTGGTTGCGTCGGCATCGTCGATGCCAGCGGCCATGTGGTCGGCATCGTCACCGACGGCGACCTGCGCCGCCATATGCGCGCCGACCTGATGACCGTCTCCGTCGATGACGTGATGACGAAGAACCCCAAGACCATCAGCCGCGACCTGCTCGCCGGCGAGGCCCTGGAAATTCTCAACACGGCAAAGATCACCGCGGTGCTGGTCACCGACGGCAGGAAGCCGGTCGGCATCGTGCATCTGCACGACCTGCTGCGCGCGGGCGTGGCATAGCTCGGTGTGTAGGATGGGTTGAGCGCAGCGGTACCCCTCACCACATGCACCCGCAGTGATGG
>NZ_JBIISY010000384.1:0-3876 GCF_044340795.1 Tardiphaga sp. | reverse complement strand
GAGGACATCCAGCGTGTCGTGGCGCGGCAGTACAATGTCAGCCGCTCGGACCTGCTGTCCTCGCGCCGCACCGCCAATGTGGTGCGCCCCCGTCAGGTGGCGATGTATCTCGCCAAGACACTGACCCTGCGCTCGCTGCCGGAAATCGGCCGCCGCTTCGGTGGCCGCGATCACACCACCGTGCTGCATGCGGTGCGCAAGATCGAGGCACTGGTCGGCAAGGACACGACGTTGCAGGACGAGGTCGATAGCCTGAAGCGCCAGCTGGCGGAGTAAGGGCGGTAGTCTATCGCCCGGATGGAGCGAAGCGTCGTGCGGGATGTCGAGATGGCGCAAGCGCCAGTCCCCGGATTGAAACTCGCTCCATCCGCGCTACGAACTGGCGGCAGCGTTCTTAATTGTCAGCCGCCCGATAGAAACTGCGTCAACGACACGCGAAAAAAGTCAGGCGCTTCTTCCGCGACGAAATGACCGCTCCCCGGCGCGATGAGTTCACGCAGATTGTCCGCGTGATCCCGGACCGCGTCGGCCAGTCGCGTGCCGGCACTATGCTCGCCGCCGATGGTCAGCACAGGCATTGCAAGCCTGCGCGACTGCAAACCAGACACAAGCTCGGCGTCCCTTCGCAGCTCGCGGTAGAAATTGAATCCGGCGGTCATGCCGCCGTCCGACGCATAGTGGCTGGCGAATTCGTCGATGGCCCGATCGCCAACCGCATCCTTTCGGAATGACCAGTTGCGGATCTGGGCGGCGATATAGGCGCGTTCTCGCCCCTTGGTCAGCATTTCCGGGATCTGGGGAGCCATATGGAAACCGTAGTGCCACGCTCCCCCCTTCAGCGCGTCGGTGACTTCGGTGCCGGGAATGAGGCAGTCGACCAGGACCAGCCGATCGACGCATTCAGGATGCAGCTTAGCGAGGACGAAGGCTGCCTTGCCGCCCATGTCATGGCCGACCACATGCGCCTTCGCGAGCCCCACCTGCGTGATCAGGTGGCGAATGTCCGTTGCGATGGTCTGCTTGTCGTAGCCAGACGCGGCGCGCTCCGACAGGCCGGTGCCACGCAGATCGGGAGCGATGACGCGAAACCACGACGACAGGCTGGCGATGGTGTCGCGCCACGCGAACCAGGTCTGCGGCCAGCCATGCAGCAGGATGACGGCCGGCCCGGAACCGGCCTCGACATAATGCATGCGGATGCCATTGACCTCGGCCGACCGGCTGCGGGCACCCGGTGGCAGCAGGGACGGATCGGCCAGCCCCGTGCGCGCGACTGCTTCCGGAGCGGCAAGCGATGCCGATGAAACGGCGGAGGCAACCGCTGCACCAAGCGAATGCGTTATGAATGTTCGACGCTGCACTGTTCATCACCGGGGCTGATATCTAGGGTGCATCGGGGGTAGAACGGAGCGCTTGCCTGGTCCATCGCATCAATGGAATGGCAATCATAACCGATGGTTATTCATGGACCTGACATTTGCGTTGAGAACATTCGCCAGGATCGTCGAGCGAGGTTCACTGACAGCTGCGGCGCGCGATCTTGGAATCTCCCAGCCTGCGGTGAGCAAGCTGCTCGTCAAGCTCGAGACCCACACCGGAAGCCGCCTGCTGGAACGAAGCGCCCGCGCCATGCGCCCAACCGCAGACGGGCTGCGTCTCTACAAGGCATCGGGCGCCGCATTGCAGACCATCGACCAGGCGATCGACAACGTGCAACGGGACAGGATCGGCCATGTGGGACGACTGCGCCTGCATGCACCCGGCTGCATCGGGGAACGGCATCTGGCGCGGATTGCCATGGCGTTCCAGCGAAAGCATGCCGGCGTGTCCATCGACCTGATACTGCACAACAGCGCCATCGACCTCATCCATGCGAATGTGGACCTTGCGATACAGCTGGGGCGCCCATCGGATCGTAACGTCGTGGCGAAACGGATCGGATCAAGCCGGCGCATCCTGGTCGCCGCTCCGTCATTCGTCGCCGAACATGGCCCGTTCAAGAGCGTCGCTTCCCTCGCCGATACTGCGATGATCGTAACCGATGCGTCGCTGTCCGATAACGGCACCCTTGCCTTGATCGCGGGCAAGAGCACCTCCCGGCTACGCCTCAAGCCGGTGCTACGCACCAACAGCACAACCGTGCTGCTGGATGCGGTGAAATCCGGTCACGGCGTGGGCACCGCCCAGGTACTGCTGGTCTCGTCTGAACTGGAAAGCGGATCGCTGGTCAGGGTTCTGCCTCGCCACGAAATCGAACCGTCGGAACTATATCTCACCTATCCCTCGGCGCGCTTCCTGCGCCCCCTGATCCGTTCCTTCATCGACTTCTCGCTGCCCCTGATCCGCAAGGTCGAGGGCATCGTGCGATAGCGCGGCGGGCTTCTGATCTCGTGATGCCCGCCACGTCAACGGGCGCTGATTGCCAACGACATATAGCTTCGTGTTCGGCCTCGCGCCGGGCGCTTACGCCATGATGCAATTGAAGGCATGAACGGCCAGGGCAGATGTTTTGCCCGGTCATGACGGAGTTATGCTTTCTGGTCTAAGGCATAGCCGCTTGACGACGCCCATGTGACCATAAACGTGGGGAGCTGCACATCAATTCATCCCAAAATCCCTTGCGCTTTCCGTCCTTTACCGTCACCTTGCGGTCCCCGCGGCGCCGTTCCGGCTGCCAGGAAACCTCCATCGGATAATCGGGCGATTTGTTATGAAGGTCACCGTCGAACGCGCGCAGCTCCTCAAGTCGCTCAGCCACGTCCATCGCGTGGTCGAACGCCGCAACACCATTCCGATCCTCGGCAACGTGCTGATCCGCGCCGAGAACGCCCAGCTTTCGCTGAAGGCCACCGACCTCGATCTGGAAGTCACCGAGACCCTCGCTGCCGAGACCGGCACCGCCGGTTCCACCACGGTGCCAGCGCATATGTTCTACGACATCGTCCGCAAGCTGCCGGACGGTTCGCAGATCGTGCTCGAAGCCGATGGCGATCGTTCGGTGATGGCGATCCGCGCCGGTCGCTCCCGCTTCACCCTGCAGACCCTGCCGGAGAACGATTTCCCGGATCTTGCCGCAGGCGAGATGACGCATACCTTCTCGCTGCCGGCCTCTGACATCAAGCGCCTGATCGATCGCACGCAGTTCGCGATCTCGACGGAAGAGACCCGCTATTACCTGAACGGCATCTATCTGCACGCTGCCGGCACCGCGGCCGCCGCGACGCTGCGCGGCGTCGCCACCGACGGCCATCGCCTGGCACAGATCGACCTCAAGCAGCCGAAGGGCGCCGAGGGCATGCCGGGCGTGATCGTGCCGCGCAAGACCGTGGGCGAGGTGCAGCGCCTGATCGAGGACACCGAAGCCGAGATCACCGTGGAGCTGTCGCAGGGCAAGATTCGCTTCACTCTTGGCAATGTGGTTCTGACCTCGAAACTGATCGACGGCACCTTCCCCGACTATGGCCGCGTGATCCCGCAGAACAACGACAAGGAACTGGTGATCGACAAGAAGGATTTCGAGAATGCGGTGGACCGCGTCTCGACCATCTCCAGCGAACGCGGCCGCGCCGTGAAGCTGGCTTTGTCTGCCGGCAAGCTGGTGCTGTCGGTGACCAATCCGGATTCGGGCAGCGCAACGGAAGAGCTCGAGGTCGAATACGCCTCCGACGCGCTCGATATCGGCTTCAACTCGCGCTACCTGCTCGACATCGCCGCGCAGATCGAGGGCGAGGTCGCGGTGCTGCGTCTGGCCGACCCGGGTTCGCCGACGCTGGTGCAGGACAAGGACAACAAGGGCGCCTTGTATGTGCTGATGCCGATGCGGGTGTGATTACCGTGAACGTGACTGTCATCGCCCGGCCGTGCGCGCAATGGCGC
>NZ_JBIISY010000383.1:0-3881 GCF_044340795.1 Tardiphaga sp. | reverse complement strand
TGCGGCGAACGGCGCTGTCGATCTCATCATCGAGCGTGCGCTTCTCGTCATCTTTCATCGCGCGTGCAGCGGCCTGATGGACGAGGCTCTCCACATGCTTCAGCTTTCGTCCTTCGACGCGTGCATTGTCCGCAAGCCGTTCCTTGATCTTGGCGACCGCACCTTGCTCGACGCTTGCGGCCCGCAAGCTGCGGCCGGCATTGGAAACCACGAGGTCTGCCAGTCTGCTATCGTCATTGAATGCTTCGAGGATGCGTCGCTGCTTGTCTTCGAGCTCGTTCTCACGCGCCTGGCACTCCATCAGCTGCCACTCGGCGATCCGATGAAGCCGTGCCTGGACAGCGGCGATACGGCGAATCTTGCGGTCACGTTTCTGCATCGCGCCTCACCCGGCCAACCAGGCGGCGAATGCGATGCTGAACTGCAGGACCATCTCGCGACTGGTGATGTAAAGCAGCATCAATCCGCCCATCAGCACGAAGGGCAGCGAGATGAAATAGACGGGGATGCTCGGTGTCAGTTTGTTGGCGAGACCCACTGCAAAATTGACAATGACCGCATAGACGACGAAGGGACTGGCAACGCGCAACGCCAGCGTGAAAGCCTGGGACAGATGATCCACCAGCTGCGCGAGCCCTCCCTCGGCGCTGATGCCTGTGGCGGGCAACCAGATCTGATACGAACCGATCAAGCCTCGCAGCAGCTCCCAGTGCTGGCCTGTGACGAAGAACACCACCACGGCCGTCAGTGTGATCAAGGGCACAAGCGCGGGGACATGTTCGTTGTCATCGGCAACACTCGGCATCGTGAGCCCGATGCCGGAGGCGACAAATGTCGCCAGGGTTTCAAGCGCAGCAAAGAACATGCGTGCCGTCAGCCCGATCACGAGGCCAACAAACAGCTCGGAAAAGATCAGACGGATGAGGTCCGATGCGGGCGCGCCCTCGACAGCGGGCCGCACCGATGCTTCCAGCAAGGGCGTCAGCATCAAGGTGACACTGACGGCAAGGAACAGACGAACCTGGGTGGGAATATTGGCGCGCGAATAGCCGGGGGCAACCATCATGCAGGTGCCGACACGACAGAAGATCAGAAACGTGGACAGAATGGATACCGAGACGCCCGAGATCAAGATATGGCTCCGAGCGACTTGACCTCTGCGCCGCGTGCAATTTCCACATGTGACAGCACCGGCAGCGTCGGGAACATCCGCTCCGTGATCATGCGCACATAAGGCCGCACGTCTGGTGGGGCGACGAGCACGGCCGTGTCACCGTTCCCCGCAGCCTTGCGGACCGCGACCGAGACATCGTCGGCAAATTGCTCGACGAGTCGCGGATCCGCATCGAACTCCATCACTTCGCCTTTGCCGTCGCGCTTGAGGCTCTGATGGAAGGCGAGATCCCAACGATTGCCAAGGCGCAACACCTTGAGCACACCGTTATCCGCGAAATCACCGCAGATCTGCTGCGCGATCCGCATGCGGACATGCTCGGCAATCTGCTCGGAACGACGCACATGTGGGGCGATCTCAGCGATGGCCTCCAGGATCAGATGCAGGTTGCGGATCGAGACGCGTTCGGCGAGCAGCAGTTTGAAGACTGCTTGCAGGCCCGAATACGAGATTAGCGAGGGCACCATATCCTCGACCAGCCGCTTGTATTCCGGATCCAGCCGGTCGATCAGCGCGCGCGTATCCTTGTATGTCAGCAGCTGCGCGAGATTGTTGCGCACGACCTCGCTGAGATGGGTCAGCAATACGGAGATATTATCCGCGATCTTGAAGCCATCCTGCTTGAGCTCGTCGACAAACGCCTGCGGAACCCACATGGCCTTCATGCCGAAGGCCGGCTCGATGGTTTCATCACCGGGAACATCCGGTCGTCTGTCGCCATCGAACAGAACCATTGCTTCACCGATACGCAGTTCATGGTGGGCGACAACGGTGCCGTAGATCTTCAGGCGATATGATTTCGGACCGATGGACAGATCATCCGTCAACTTGATCTCGGGGACCACGAAGCCATATTGCGTGGCAAAACGCCGTCTGATCTTAGAGACGCGATGTGCAAGCTCGCCATGGGCGTTCAGCATCTGGATGGCCAGCTGGCTGCCGACGCAGAGCTCAATGTCGGACGTCTTGAGCAGCTCCTTGACGGAATCCTTGGCTTCGATCTGCACCTTCTCCTGAACCTGCGCAATCCTCGCCTGTTCCAGCTTGTCGCGCGCAGCCTGCTTGCGCGGCAACGTGAAGCTCAGAAACGCCATGATGGTGCCGAGCAACGCGAATGGCAGGAACGGCAGCCCCGGAAGCAGACCGAGCGCAAACATCATCAACGCGGCGACCGATTGCGCACGAGGATAGCTGCCAAGCTGCTTGAGAACGGTCTGTTCGGCCGAACCACGCGTACCGCCCTTGGACACCAACAAGCCCGCCGACAGCGAAACGATCAGGGCCGGAATCTGCGAGACCAGACCGTCGCCGACCGACAGCTTGACGAACACGTCTGCCGCCCGCCCCAGCGGCATGCCGTGATGGGTGACACCGATAATGATGCCGCCGAAAATGTTGATCGCCGTAATGATCAGACCGGCAATGGCATCGCCGCGAACGAACTTCGATGCACCGTCCATGGCGCCGAAGAACGAGCTTTCCTCTTCGAGTTCACGCCGGCGAGCCTGCGCTTCCTTGTCGTCGATCAGGCCGGCCGACAGATCGGCATCGATGGCCATCTGCTTGCCGGGAATGGCGTCGAGCGTGAAGCGCGCGCCCACTTCGGCGATACGCGTGGCGCCCTTGGTGATTACGACGAAATTCACCGTCACCAGAATGGCGAAGATGATCAGGCCGATGACGAAATCGCCGCCCATCACGAATTTGGCAAAGCCGGCCACGACATATCCGGCGGCATGCTCGCCCTCGCCACCATGGGAGAGGATCACGCGCGTCGTCGCAACGTTCAATGCGAGACGCAGGATCGTCGCGATCAGAAGCACGGTTGGAAAGGCAGAGAAGTCGAGCGGTCGCTGGATCCACAGTGCAACCATCAGGATCAAGGCCGATAGTGCGATTGAGAACGACAGCCCGACATCGATCAGGAATGTCGGGACCGGCAGGACAAGCATCGTCAGGATGGCGACGATACCGACGGCGAAGGCCACATCGGTGCCGATCCGCCGTTCACCTGGAGGGGCGGAGATGGTTATGTCGGCCATGACGCTTCCTGCGCGAATATCATCGCCGCATTTTGCAGCGCCGAGCTTGTGCGAGGGTGGCGCGCAGGCGCCCGGCTAGAAGCCGCTCTCGATACGCCCGTAGAGCACCTCGGTGAAGGCGTAGATATGAGCGCCCATAAAGGAGCCAGTGACCGCCACAACGACCAGCATCACCACGATCTTCGGGATGAAGGTGAGCGTCATTTCCTGGATCTGGGTCAATGCCTGCAACAGCGCGATGACGATGCCGACCACCATCGCTGCGCCGACTGCCGGACCAGCCGCCACGATGATGGTCCAGATCGCCTGCTGGGCGATGTCGAGGGCGTCGCGCTCGTTCATGGCTCAGCTGATCGTAATTCCGGGTCCAAGGGCAACCTTAACGCCATTCTCGAGCGTCGCGACAGCTCCGCCCGAAATGATGGTCACTTCCTTGATCTTGCTGCTGGTCGTACTTCCGCTCTCATCGGTGAAGGATGCATTGCGGCCGATCAGCCCCTCGGCTTGCTGGATCGCACTCGAGGACAGAAGGCTGTCGAGCTTGGCATTGGTCTGGACGGCCTGCTCGACCGTCGAGAGCTGCGCCAACTGGCTCATATATTCGGTTGAATCGGTCGGGTTCGTCGGGTCCTGGTTACGCATCTGCGCGATCAGGAGCTGCAGGA
>NZ_JBIISY010000146.1:0-15635 GCF_044340795.1 Tardiphaga sp. | reverse complement strand
TTTCGAGCCGCAGGTTCGGCCGGTTCAGTACTGGCTTGAGAAAGCCGCGGGCCGACGACCAGCGACGTCCGCGCTTCTGGTTGACGTGGAAGTAGCCGATGCCTTCATTGTCTCCGGTGTTGAAATCGGCGGTGCGGCGAATGCCCATTTCTGAAGCGGCATCAGCGACGGCATCGAGCACGTCCCATGACAGTCGCGGCGCCTCGATGCGCCAGCCGCCGCCGACACCGTGATGCTCGCTCTTGCCGAGGAAATGATCTTCCAGCTTGAGGAAGGATTTCAGCACGTCGTCATAGCCCCAGCCGGTGAGGCCGAGCTGGCGCCAGTGATCGTAATCCGCGGCCTGGCCGCGCATGGAAATCATTGCATTGATGGCGGATGAGCCGCCGATCACCTTGCCGCGGGGATAGGCCAGCGACCGGCCATTGAGACCCGGCTCCGGCTCGGTGCGAAACATCCAGTCGGAGCGAGGATTGCCGATGGCGAACAGATAGCCCACCGGGATGTGAAACCAGATCCAGTTGTCGCGGCCGCCGGCTTCCAGGAGCAGCACGCGCTTGCGCGGATCAGCCGAGAGACGGTTGGCGACGATGCAACCTGCGGTGCCTGCGCCCACAACGATATAGTCAAAGTCACCCTCGAGCCGCGTCATCGTTCCCTGCCAGTCACGGTTCATTGCCGTATTATGACGCTCTAGCGGCCGGGCGTGGCGATGTACAGACGACCATTGCATAGCGGGGGCGGGGGTGCCGGCTTGGGCAGTTGGCACGTCGCATGCTAGGCTCTCACCAGCAGATTTTCATTGCCAGCGAGCCCCCTATGTCGATCATTGACCGCATCGCCGAATTGCAGCCCGAGATCACGGCTTGGCGCCGCGACCTGCACCAGCACCCGGAGCTGCTCTACGATGTGCACCGCACGGCGGCCTTCGTGGCGGAAAAGCTGAAGGCCTTTGGTTGCGACGAGGTGGTCGAGGGGATCGGCCGCACCGGGGTGGTCGGCGTCATCAAGGGCAACAAGGGCAAGGGCAGTGTCATTGGCCTGCGTGCCGACATGGACGCGCTGCCGATCGAGGAGCAGACCAATCTGCCCTATGCCTCGAATACCCCCGGCAAGATGCATGCCTGCGGTCATGACGGCCACACCTCGATGCTGCTCGGTGCCGCGCAATATCTTGCCGAGACCCGCAACTTTGCCGGCGACGCCGTGGTGATCTTCCAGCCCGCCGAAGAGGGCGGTGCGGGAGCCGACGCGATGATCAAGGACGGCCTGATGGATCGCTTCGGCATCCAGAAGGTCTATGGCATGCACAACAATCCGGGTTCGCCGATCGGCTCATTCTCGATGCGCACCGGCCCGATCATGGCCGCGATGGATCGCATCTCCATCACCATCGAGGGCGTCGGCGGTCACGCCGCCTATCCGCACAAGACCATCGATCCGGTGCTGGCCGGCTCGCAACTCATCATGGCCTTCCAGTCGATCGTCTCGCGCACCGTCAGCCCGCTGGATTCCGCTGTCATCTCGATCTGCGAATTCCACGCCGGCCATGCCAGCAATGTCATCCCGGCTTCGGCCGAACTGCGCGGCACGGTGCGCACGCTGCGCAAGGAAATCCGTGATCTCGTCGAGAAGCGGATGAACGAGGTTTGCGCCGGCATCGCGCTGCAGACCGGTGCGCGGATAGCGCTGAATTACGATCGCGGTTATCCCGTCGTCGTCAATCATCCCGAGGAGACGAAGCTGGCGGCGAAGATCGCCGGCGAGGTGGGCGGTGCCGCCAATGTCGCCATCGACATGGAGCCCGTGATGGGCGCCGAGGATTTCGCCTATATGCTCGAGGCGCGGCCTGGCGCCTTCATCTTCATGGGCAATGGCGACAGCGCCGGCCTGCATCACCCCGCCTATAACTTCAACGACGATGCCATCGTCTATGGATCGTCTTACTGGGTGAAGCTGGTGGAGACGTCGCTGGCGGCTTGAGCGAGATTCACCTGCGCGCAACAGGAACAAGGAAAAATCGCCCACGTTGTGCAGCGGGAAACAACCCGCTACCGCCAACGGAGTGCGTCATGGCCGCCAAAGACAAGGATCTCAACGATCTCTTCCTCGATACCCTCAAGGACATCTACTTCGCCGAAAAGCAGATACTGAAGGCATTGCCAAAGATGGCCAAGGCTGCGACCTCGGACAAACTGCGCGCCGCCTTCGAGAAGCATCACGACGAGACCGAAGGTCAGATCGATCGCCTCGAGCAGATCTTCGAACTGCTGGAAAAGCCTGCCCGCGGAAAGACCTGCGACGCCATTGTCGGAATTCTCGACGAAGGCAAGGAGATCATGGACGAATACAAGGGCACGAGTTCGCTCGATGCCGGCTTGCTCGCAGCAGCCCAGGCCGTCGAGCACTATGAGATCTCGCGCTACGGCACCTTGAAAACGTGGGCCACGGAGCTCGGCATGAAGGACGCCGCCAAGCTGCTCGATGCAACGCTGAGCGAAGAAAAGAAGACTGACGACTCGCTCACCACCCTCGCGAAGTCCGTCGTCAATCTGGCCGCCGCAGCCTAGTGTTGCTTGCTGAAGCTCAACTTGTCACCACCCGCGAAAGCGGGTGGTCCAGTAAACGCAGTTTTTTGCGATATTCATCGATAGGAGCGTGTACTGGGTCGCCCGGTCAAGCCGGGCGACGACAGTCGCGTTTACTCCGCAGCCTGCGCGTAATCCTCCATCGGAGGACACGAGCAGACGAGATTGCGATCGCCATAGACATTGTCGACGCGACCGACCGGGCACCAGTATTTGTCGGTGCGCGAGGTGCCGGCCGGGAAGCAGCCTTCGGCGCGGGTATAGGCGCGCTTCCAGTCGTCTTCGGCGATGTCATGCACCGTGTGCGGCGCATGGCGCAGCGGCGATGCCTCGATCCTGAAACGACCGCCCTCGACATCAGCGATTTCCTTGCGGATCGCGATCATCGCATCGCAGAAACGATCCAGCTCCGCCCTGGACTCCGATTCCGTTGGCTCGATCATTAGCGTGCCCGCCACCGGGAAACTCATGGTCGGTGCGTGGAATCCGTAGTCGATCAGGCGCTTGGCGATGTCGTCAACGGTGACGCCGCTCGTTGCCTTGAGCGGACGCGGATCGATGATGCATTCATGCGCCACGCGGCCATTGTGATTGCGATACAGCACCGGGAAATGCGGATCGAGCCGCGCGGCCACATAGTTCGCGTTCAGGATCGCGACCTCGGTGGCCGAGGTAAGACCAGCGCCACCCATCATCAGGATGTAGATGTAGGAGATGGTCAGGATCGACGCCGAGCCATAGGGCGCGGCCGAGACCGGGCCGACCGGCGCATCGCCATTGGTGGCGGGATGGCCGGGCAGGTAGGGCGCCAGATGCGCCTTCACGCCGATCGGCCCCATGCCCGGTCCGCCGCCGCCATGCGGGATGCAGAAGGTCTTGTGCAGGTTGAGATGGCTGACATCGGCGCCATATTCGCCGGGCCGTGACAAACCAACCTGGGCATTCATATTGGCGCCGTCGAGATAGACCTGTCCGCCATGTTCATGGACGACGTCGCAGATGTCGCGGATATGCTCCTCGAACACGCCGTGGGTCGATGGATAGGTGATCATGATCGCCGCGAGATTGGCCGAGTGCTTCTCGGCCTTGGCGCGCAGCTCGGTCACATCGACATTGCCGTCCTTGTCGCAGGCGACCACGACGACGCTCATGCCGACCATTGCAGCGGATGCCGGATTGGTGCCGTGGGCGGAGGACGGGATCAGGCAAATGGTGCGCTGATGATCGCCGCGCGCGGCGTGATAACCGCGGATGGCGAGCAGGCCGGCATATTCACCCTGTGCGCCGGAATTCGGCTGCAGCGACACCGCGTCATAGCCGGTGATGTCGCACAGCCACTTCTCCAGCGTGGTGAAGAGCTGATGATAGCCCTTGGCCTGATCGGCAGGCACGAACGGATGCAGCGAGCCCCAGGCGGGCCAGGTCAGCGGCATCATTTCGGTGGTGGCGTTCAGCTTCATGGTGCAGGAGCCGAGCGGGATCATCGCGCGGTCGAGCGCGAGATCGCGGTCCGACAGTTTTCGCATGTAACGAAGGAGCTCCGTTTCGGAGCGATGGCTGTGGAAGACCGGATGGGTCATGAACGGCGACGAGCGCTTCAGCGAAGCGGGCAGCGCATCGCTGATGCCGTGTTCGACATCCGCATAGCCAAGCTTGCCACCAAAAGCGCGCCAGATGGCTTCGACAGTCTCCGGTGTCGTCGTCTCGTCCAGCGCAATGCGGATGGCGCCGTTGCCGATGCCGAGATTGATCTTTTCGGACTGTGCGGCCGCGATAACGCCGGCCTGCTTGTCGCCGACCTTGATCGTGATCGTGTCGAAGAACGCCTCGCTCTCTGGCGCGAAACCGAGCTTCTTGAGACCGGCTGCCAGCGTCAACGCACGACGATGCGTGGTGCGGGCGATATGCTTGAGGCCCTCGGGGCCGTGATAGACCGCATACATGGAGGCGATGACGGCGAGCAGCACTTGAGCGGTGCAGATATTCGACGTCGCCTTTTCGCGACGGATATGCTGTTCGCGCGTCTGCAGCGCCAAACGATAAGCGGGCTCGCCGCGCGAATCGATGGAGAGGCCGACGAGGCGGCCGGGAATCGAACGTTTGATCGCGTCGCGCACCGACATGTAGCCGGCATGCGGGCCGCCATAGCCCATCGGCACGCCAAAGCGCTGTGCCGAGCCGATGGCGATATCGGCGCCGAGATCGCCGGGGGAAGCAAGCAGCGTCAACGCGAGCAGGTCCGCCGCCATTACCGCGAGTGCGCCCTTGGCCTTCAGCGTGGTGATGGCCGGCTTGAGATCGCGCACGATGCCCGTCGTGCCGGGATATTGCAGCAGGGCGCCGAACACATCGGCGCGGTCGAGATCGGTGAGGGGATTGCCGACCTGCAGCGACCAGCCGAGCGGCTCGGCGCGGGTGCGCAGCACGGCCAGCGTCTGCGGATGCACTTCGTGATCGACGAAGAAAGTCTTGGTCTGTACCGAGGATGCACGCTCTGCCAGCGCCATGGCTTCGGCGGCGGCCGTGCCTTCATCGAGCAGCGACGCGTTGGCGACGTCGAGGCCGGTAAGATCGCAGATCATGGTCTGGAAGTTGAACAGAGCTTCCAGGCGGCCCTGGCTGATCTCCGGCTGATACGGCGTATAGGCCGTGTACCAGGCCGGATTTTCCAGGATGTTGCGCTGGATGACGGTGGGCAGAACCGTGCCGTGATAGCCTTGGCCGATCAGTGACGTGAAGACCTGGTTGCCTTTTGCCAGCTCGGTCATATGCGCCAGCGCTTCGGTCTCGCTGAGCGCGCGCCCGGTATCGAGCGGCGCCTTCTGCCGGATCGAGCTCGGCAGCGTCTCGCTCATCAGCCCCGAAAGGCTCTTGGCGCTCACCGTTTCCAGCATCGCCTGGATATCGGAGGGCGAGGGGCCGAGATGGCGGCGGACGAAATCGGTGGCAACGTCGGCAGAGGTCTTCACGGTCATGATACGTCCTCAGGCGCTGTGCGCTTTGTAGGCCTCGGCATCCATCAGGCCGTCGAGTTCGCTCTTGTCGGCGAGCTTCAGCTTGAAGAACCAGGCCTTGCTTTCGGCATCGGAATTCACCAGCGCCGGCTCCGCGGCGAGGCCGTCATTGATCTCGACGACTTCGCCGGTGATCGGCGCATAGACGTCGGAAGCGGCCTTTACCGATTCGACCACGGCGGCGGCTTCGGCCTTCTTCAGGGCGCGGCCGATCTTCGGCAGCTCAACGAAGACGACGTCGCCGAGCTGCGACTGCGCGAAATCGGTGATCCCGACGGTGACGATGTCGCCGTCGATCTGCAGCCATTCATGGTCTTCGGTGTAGAGGGTGGTCATGGGGCAGTTCCTCAGCGCTTGTAGTTGTTCGGGACGAAAGGCATGGGAGCGACGGTCATCGGCATGCGCTGTCCGCGCAATTCGGCGAATACAGTCGTTCCGTCTTTGGCGTGTGACGTGGGCACATAGCCCATGGCGATCGGCGCCGAGATACTCGGGCCGAAACCGCCGGAAGTGACCTTGCCGATCGAATCGGTGGAGGTCGCGTCGGCAAACAGCAGAACGCCCTCGCGCACGGGCGCGCGGCCTTCCGGCTTCAGCCCGACGCGCTGGCGCGATGCGCCGCCATCGAGCTGGGCGAGAATCGCCTCGCTGCCGAAAAAGCCGCCGGCGCGCGCCCCGCCGGTGCGGCGGCTCTTCTGGATCGACCAGATCAGGTTGCCTTCGACTGGGGTCGTCGTCGTGTCGATGTCATGGCCGTAAAGGCACATGCCGGCTTCCAGCCGCAGGCTGTCGCGGGCGCCGAGGCCGATCGGCAGGACGTCAGGATGATCGAGCAGGGCAGAGGTCAGCGCTTCAGCCTGATCGTTCGGGATCGAGATCTCGTAACCGTCCTCGCCGGTATAGCCCGAGCGCGAGACGAAGCAGGCAATGCCATTTACCTGATGCGGGCCGGTATCCATGAACTTCATGTCAGGCGCTTCCGGGCAGAATTTTGCCAGCACATCCGCCGCCTTCGGTCCCTGCAGCGCGATCAGCGCGCGGTCGGTCAGGGGCTCGATGATGCAGGAGTCGGACAGGTGCTTCCGCAGATGCGCTTCGTCCTCGGCCTTGCAGGCGGCATTGACGACGAGAAACAGGTGATCGCCGAAATTCGCCACCATCAGGTCGTCGAGAATCCCGCCGTTCTCGTTGGTGAACTGCGCATAGCGCTGGCGACCGGGAGCGAGGGCCAGGATGTCCATCGGCACCAGTTTTTCCAGGGCGAGCGCGGCATCCTCGACCTTGCCGGACTTCGCCCGCAGCACGATCTGTCCCATATGGGACACATCGAACAGGCCGGCGGCCGTGCGGGTGTGGAGATGTTCCTTCAGCACGCCGGTGGCGTACTGCACCGGCATGTCATAGCCGGCGAAGGGCACCATCTTGCCGCCGCGCGCGACATGCAGCGCGTGGAGCGGTGTTTGCTTCAAAGTTGAATTTTTGTCGGTCGCAAGCATCAACAGGGCCCTCGCGGTTCCCCCGGGCAGATTCCCGGCGGGTGTCGCAGAAGCCCCATCTGTCGCTGTGCCTGAGAGTATTATCCCGTCGGCGGGCACTCACGGGAAGCCCGCAGCGCCTCTTTCCAGATGCTTAGTCCGTCACACGGTCCTTTTGCCTGAGAGTTTCCGGGGCGGTTGCTCCTTCGGCGCCAGCCCGAGCAGGGACTGGTCTCTCCCGACGTGACGTCGTTCAACGCTGGCACAAGACCACACGTTCCCGGAAACTGTCAACGCAGATGCAGCATCTATCAACGGCTTGTGCTGATGCGGCAACCCCATGATTAAGCTGCACAGTTTCTGGACAGGCGCGTGCCCCCCGGTCTAAAAGCGTCCCGGTTGTGGCACGAGGCCGCGGGATTTGCCGCGGCCGTTTTCAGGCGTGATTGGACGGGTATGAGCGGCGTTAACGAGATCAGGTCGGCATTTCTGAATTATTTCGCCAAGAACGGCCACGACATCGTGTCGTCGTCGCCGCTGGTGCCGCGCAACGACCCCACGCTGATGTTCACCAATGCCGGCATGGTGCAGTTCAAGAACGTTTTTACCGGTATCGAGAAACGGCCCTATCAGCGCGCTACCACTTCGCAAAAGTGCGTGCGCGCCGGCGGCAAGCATAACGACCTCGACAATGTCGGCTACACCGCGCGCCACCACACCTTTTTCGAGATGCTCGGCAACTTCTCGTTCGGCGATTACTTCAAGGAACGCGCCATCGAGCTTGCCTGGAATCTGATCACCAAGGAATACGGCCTCCCGAAGGACAAGCTGCTCGTCACCGTCTATTCGGAAGACGATGAAGCCTTCGGCCTGTGGAAGAAGGTCGCCGGCCTTTCTGAATCCAAGATCATCCGCATCCCGACCTCCGACAATTTCTGGCAGATGGGCGATACCGGCCCCTGCGGTCCGTGTTCGGAAATCTTCTTCGACCACGGCGACAAGATTCCCGGTGGCCCTCCCGGCTCGCCCGATGAAGACGGTGACCGCTTCATCGAGATCTGGAATCTCGTCTTCATGCAGTTCGAGCAGATCGCGCCGGGCAACCGGCTGGCGCTGCCAAAACCTTCCATCGACACCGGCATGGGCCTCGAGCGCATCGCCGCGGTGCTGCAGGGCAAGCACGACAATTACGATATCGATCTGTTCGTCGCACTGATCCGCGCCATCGCGGATCTCACCGGTGCAGACCCACACGGCCCGATGAAGGCCTCGTTGCGCGTGATCGCCGACCATCTGCGCGCGTCGTCCTTCCTGATCGCCGACGGCGTGCTGCCGTCCAATGAAGGCCGCGGCTATGTGCTCCGCCGCATCATGCGCCGCGCGATGCGCCATGGCCAGTTGCTGGGCGCACGCGAGCCCATCATGTGGAAGCTCGTGCCGACGCTGGTGCGCGAGATGGGCGAGGCCTATCCCGAGCTGCAGCGCGCCCGCTCGCTGATCGAGGAGACGCTGCGCCTCGAAGAGACGCGTTTCCGCCGCACGCTGGAAAAGGGTCTCGGCATTCTCGACACCAAGAGCGCCTCGCTCAAGCAGGGCGACATGTTCGACGGCGAGACCGCCTTCACGCTCTACGACACATTTGGTTTCCCGCTGGATCTCACCCAGGACGCACTGCGTAACCGCGGCATCTCCGTCGATATCGCCTCCTTCACCGATGCGATGGAGCGGCAGAAGCAGAAGGCGCGTGCCTCATGGTCCGGTTCGGGCGAAGCTGCGACCGAGACCGTGTGGTTCGGCCTGCGCGAGAAGCTCGGTGCTACTGAATTCCTCGGCTACGAGACCGAAAGCGCCGAAGGCGCTGTCACCGCATTGGTCAAGGACGGCAACGAGGTCGAGAGCCTGAAGGCTGGCGAGACCGGCGCTATCGTGCTGAACCAGACGCCGTTCTATGCGGAGTCGGGTGGCCAGGTGGGCGATCTCGGTGTGCTCACCGGCGAGGGCGTGACGTTCCGCGTCACCGACACCCAGAAGCGCGCTGGCGATCTGTTCGTGCATCTCGGCACCGTCGAGAGCGGTGAACTCAAGTTCGGCACTGCGCTTGCGCTCGATGTAGATCATGCCCGCCGTTCGGCGATCCGCGCCAACCACTCGGCGACGCATCTGCTGCACGAAGCGCTGCGTCAGGTCCTGGGCGACCACATCGCGCAGAAGGGGTCGTCGGTGGATGACAAGCGCCTGCGTTTCGATTTCGTGCATCAGAAGCCGATCACGCCCGAAGAGCTGCGTCAGGTCGAGGACATCGCCAACAATGTCGTGCTGGAGAATGATGAAGTCACCACGCGCCTGATGGCGGTGGACGATGCCCGCGAGGCCGGCGCCCGTGCGCTGTTCGGCGAAAAGTATGGCGACGAAGTTCGCGTCGTCTCCATGGGCAAGATGCCGCGTGACACCGGCAGCAACGCGCTCGGCTGGTCGGTCGAACTCTGCGGCGGCACCCACGTGAAGCGCACCGGCGATATCGGCATGATCTCGGTCACGGCCGAAAGCGCGGTGGCCTCCGGCGTGCGCCGCATCGAGGCGCTCACCGGCACCCAGGCCCGTCATCACGCCAATGACACGATTGCGCTCGCCAAGAGTGCAGCGAACGAGCTCCGCACCACGCTCGATGACATGCCGGCGCGAATCACTGCGCTGATGGAAGAGCGCAAGAAGCTCGAGCGTGAACTCTCCGAGGCCAGGAAGACCATCGCCATGGGCGGCGGCAGCGGTGGTTCTGCGGCCGGCGCAGGCGGTGGCGATGTCCGCGATGTCGGCGGCACCAAGCTGATGGCCAAGAGCGTGTCAGGCATCGAGATGAAGGATCTCAAGAGCCTTGCGGATGCCGGCAAGAAGCAGCTCGGCTCCGGCGTGGTCGCGATCATCAATGTCGGTGAAGACGGCAAGGCCGGCGTGGTGGTTGGCGTTACCGAGGATCTCGTCTCGCGCTTCAGTGCTGTCGATCTGGTGAAGATCGCGTCCGAAGCTCTCGGTGGCAAGGGCGGCGGCGGCCGGCCGGATATGGCACAGGCCGGTGGTCCGGATGGAGCCAAGGCTGATGATGCGCTGAAGGCGATCGAGGCGAAGATCGCGGGCTGATTGTAGCCCGCGTGAGCGCTGCGATATGCGGAAATGTCGCTTGTATTGAAGCACTGACCCTGGATGCCGATTCGCTCATCCGGGCTACAGGCGAGTAACTACAAAGCCTGCTGACCTTGTTAAGTAGGAACCGCGTCGCCTCGCCGCAACCGCTTGTCGCGATAACAACATCGTTTGAGGCTGCGACCATGAGTAGCCTCACTTGAGTCTGGCATCCCAGGCTGCCATGCGGCAAAAAGCGGCATGGAGCACAATACCCCTCTGATTTCGACCGTCGTCGTCGGCCTCGTGCTGGCTTTCATTCTCGGTGTGGTTGCACAGCGCATCCGCGTCTCGCCGCTGGTTGGCTATCTCCTGGCCGGTGTGCTGATGGGGCCATTCACGCCGGGTTATGTCGCTGATCAGAAACTTGCCAACGAACTCGCTGAAATCGGCATCATCCTTCTGATGTTCGGCGTCGGCCTGCATTTTTCGTTGAAGGATTTGCTCTCGGTCAAGAACATCGCCATCCCCGGCGCCGTCGTGCAGATCGCGGTGGCGACGCTGCTCGGCATCGGGCTCGGCGAACTATTGGGGTGGGGCCTTGGCGGCGGCCTGGTGTTCGGCCTTGCGCTGTCGGTCGCATCGACCGTCGTGCTGCTTCGCGCGCTGCAGGAGCGCCGCTTGCTGGACAGCGAGCGCGGACGGATCGCCATCGGCTGGCTGATCGTCGAAGACCTCGCAATGGTTCTGACGCTGGTGCTGCTGCCGGCCATCGCACCCTTGCTCAAGGGAGAGGGCGGCGGCGATCTGTCGGCGCTGGCGATGCCGTTGCTGGTCACCCTCGGCAAGGTCGCAGGCTTCGTCATCTTCATGTTGGTGGTCGGACGTCGCATCATTCCGGCATTGCTGCATTACGTCGCGCATACCGGCTCGCGCGAACTGTTTCGTCTGGCCGTGTTCGCTATCTCGCTCGGCGTCGCCTTCGGCGCAGCGCTCGTGTTCGATGTCTCGTTTGCGCTCGGCGCATTCTTTGCCGGCATGATTCTCAGCGAGTCCGAGCTCAGCCAGCGTGCTGCCAACGAGACCCTGCCGTTGCGCGATGCGTTCGCGGTGCTGTTCTTCGTCTCTGTCGGCATGCTGGTCGATCCCAGCATCATCCTGCGTGATCCGCTGCCATTGCTCGCGACGGTCTTCATCATCCTGATCGGAAAATCCGTCGCGGCTTTCGGCATTGTGCGCCTGTTCGGCTATCCGCAATCGACGGCGCTGACCATTTCAGCGTCGCTCGCGCAGATTGGCGAGTTCTCGTTCATTCTTGTCAGTCTCGGGGCGAGCCTCGCGCTGCTGCCGGATCGCGGCCGCGATCTCGTGCTGGCGGGTGCGATCATTTCGATCATGATCAATCCGGTGTTCTTCGCGATCCTCGACCGTATGGTCGCCAAGGAGGAAGCCGAGCCACAGCCGATCGGTCCGCCCGATCCGGCCAAGCCGGTGGTGCGCGATCCCCCGCCGGTCTCCGAACTCACCAATCACGTCATTCTGGTCGGTCATGGCCGTGTCGGCAGTGTGGTCTCGACGGCGCTGCGTGCGGCCAAGATGCAGTTCCTCGTCATTGAGGATACACCAGGCGTCGTCGAGCGGCTGCGCGAAAGCCATGTCGATGTCATCACCGGGAATGCGGCTGCGCCCGACATGCTGCAGGCTGCGAATATCGCCCAGGCCCGCGGATTGCTCGTTGCCATTCCGGATGCGTTCGAAGGCGGCCAGATCGTCGCCAAGGCGCGGGCGCTCAACCCGACCTTGCCGATCATCGCCCGCGCGCATTCCGATGAGGAAGTCGCGCATCTCAAATATCACGGCGCCAATGTCGTGATCATGGGCGAGCAGGAAATTGCCAAGGCAATGCTGCTGAAAATCGGGGCGACGATGGCGGCGTGAGCCAAACCTGCATTGTCGTCACCCGGCTTGACCGGGTGACCCAGTAGACGCCGCGATATCTGAGTTTGCTGGATCGCCCGGTCAAGCCGGGCGATGACAGGCTGAGGTGAGGCGCATGTTTCACCTAGTCACACCGATCGCGTCATCCCGCCATCGACGCGGATATTTTGGCCGGTGATGTAGCCAGCGTCTTCGGAAGCGAGGAAGGCAACAGTAGCCGCGATCTCCTCAGCCTTGCCATAGCGCTGCATCGGTACGCTCGCACGGCGTTCCTCGGTCGCCGGCAAGCTATCGATCCAGCCGGGCAGCACATTGTTCATCCGCACATTCGAGGCCGCGAAGGCATCGGCGAACAGTTTTGTGTAGGACGCGAGCCCTGCGCGAAACACGGCCGAGGTCGGAAACATCGCCGAGGGCTCGAACGCCCAGGCGGTCGAGATATTGATGATGCTGCCCGCCTTTTGCGCCTGCATGATCGGCGCAACCAACCGCGTCGGCCGGATCACATTCAGCAGATACACGTCCATGCCGGCGTGCCACTGCTCGTCAGTCAGTTCGAGCACTGGCGCGCGAGGGCCATGGCCGGCGCTGTTAATCAGCGCATCGATACGGCCCCATCTCGCGACGGCGCCATCAACGAGTCGTTTGAGATCGTCATTCGACTGGTTCGATCCGGTGATGCCGATGCCGCCCAGCTCCTGCGCGAGCGCTTCACCTTTGCCTGACGACGACAGGATGGCGACGTGAAAGCCGTCGGCTGCGAGGCGACGCGCGGAAGCAGCGCCCATGCCACTTCCGCCTGCAGTGATGATGGCGACTTTGCCTGATGACATGGTGTGTCCTTCTTGATGGGCGTGCGTAGCCCGGATGGAGCGCAGCGTAATCCGGGATTCAGAACGTCGGCAAATTCGCCGGTCCCCGGATTGCGCTTTGCTCCATCCGGGCTACATCGTCACTTGCCGATCGTCCGACGCAGGAAGGCGTATCCCAGCGCCTGGCTCTGCGCCTGCTTGCTGTTGTCCACGGCGCCCGAATGGCCGCCGGCCACGGTCTCGTTGAACCAGGCCGGGCAGCCGAGCTCCTGCAGCCGCGCCACCATTTTTCGCGCATGGCCGGGATGCACGCGGTCGTCTGTGCGGTTGGTGGTGATCAGGATCGGCGGATAGTTCTGGCCTGCCTCGGCGAGGTGATAGGGCGAGAATTTCTGTAGATATGCCCATTCATCGGCAATCTCGGGGTCGCCATATTCGGCGATCCAGCTCTGGCCCGCGAGCAGTTTTGTATAGCGCGCCATGTCGAGCAACGGCACGCTGCACCAGATCGCGCCGAACAGCCGTGGATAGCGGGTGAGCATGTTGCCGACGAGAAGGCCACCATTGCTGCCGCCATGACAGGCGAGTTTTGCTGCCGTCGTTACACCCGATGCTGCGAGGTCGCGCGCCACTGCGGCGAAATCGTCGTGCGCCACATGCTTGGTGTTTTTGCGCGACGCCAGATGCCAGCCCGGGCCAAACTCGCCGCCGCCGCGGATATTGGCGATGGCATAGACATGACCGTGTTCGAGCCACAGCTTGCCGGCAATCGCCATGTAGGATGGCGTCAGCGACACTTCAAAGCCGCCATAGCCATAGAGGATCGTCGGCCGCGGCGCGCCTTCGGCCGACAGGTTCTTGCCAATCAGGAAATACGGAATTTTCGTCCCGTCCTCGGCCACCGCGTGGCGCTGCTGCACCTCGATGCCCTCGGGATCGAAGTTGCGCGGGGCGCTCTTCAGTTTCTCCGGGGCGCTGCGCCCATTCCAGAGCGCCGTGGTTGTCGGCCGGGTGAAGCCGGTGATGGTGAACAGCACGTCCTCGCCCAGTTTGGGATCGTCCTCGCCGCCAAAATTCTGTGCCGAGATCGAGGCATTGTCGGGCAGGCCGGGCAGGACGGTCTCCCGCCAGCCGGCCTCGCTCCGCCGCAGCAGGGAGAGCCGACCACGGACATTGTCGAGAAGCTCAAGCACGATGCCGTGGCGGGTCTCTGCCCATGACTGCAATGCGCGCTCTGGCGTGGGCGTGAAGACGATCTCCATATCGCGAGCGCCGGAGAGGAAGCGATCCAGATCGATGACCGCCAGTGCACCAGCTGGGATCGTGACATCTCCGACCGTCCAGTCCTGCTTCGGGCTGAGCAGCAGATCCTCGGCTTCGGCGCCGACGCTGATTTCCTCGGGTAGCTCCAGCTGAAGTCGCTGGCCGGCATGCGGCCCATGCTTGCGTTCGACAAAGATCTGCGAGCGCGTGAAATCCAGCGCGCGCCAGAACATCAGGCCTTCATGACCCGGCCGGCGATTGACGCCAAACCAGGCCGCGACGTCCTGCTTCTCGACCTCGAACACGGTCTCCGCGGCAGCCAGCGGCGTGCCGCGCGTCCAGCGTTGCACGATGCGGGTATAGCCGGCTTCAGTGGTTGTCTCCGGCGTTTGCGCGCTGCCGACCAGTAGCGTGTCATTGTCGATCCAGGCGACCTGCGTCTTCGCCTTCGGGATCAGAAAGCCGTCAGTGACAAAGCTCTTCTTTGCGATATCGAACTCGCGCACCTCGATCGCGTCTGTCCCGTTGAAGGACAGGCTGACCAATGCGCGCGTCTTGTCCGGTGAGCGCGTCGCGCCGGCAAACGCCCACGACACGCTCTCGGCGGCGTTCAGCGCGTCGATATCGAGCAGCACGTCCCAGTCGGGCTTTTCCTTGCGATAGCTGTCCAGCGTCGTCCGTCGCCACAGGCCGCGCGGGTGCTCGGCGTCTTTCCAGAAATTGTAGAGGAAGTCGCCCGACTTGCCGACGAAGGGGATGCGGTCATCGGCATCGAGAATGTTCAGCACCGCGTCGAAATCGCGCTGGTAGCTCTCATCCACCAGAAACCCGTCGGTACGCTTGTTCTGCGTATCGACCCAGTCCACCGCCTTTTCGCTCTCGATCTCCTCGAGCCAGAGATAGGGATCGTCGTGGCCGTCAGCGGGGTTCTGCGCAGTCATTAATCACCTCGAAAAAGCATTGTCTCAAAAAGAAAGTCCGGGTGCCATGGGCAACCCGGACTTTCCGATCATGCAATTAGCTGGCGGCTAAAATCAGGCCGCCAGTTCCTTGGTCAGGTTCTCGGCGACCTTGTCGAGGAAGCCCGTGGTCGAGAGCCAGCGCTGGTCGGCGCCGACCAGAAGCGCGAGATCCTTGGTCATGAAGCCGGCCTCGACGGTGTCGACGCAGACCTTTTCGAGGGTCTTGGCGAACTTGGCCAGGTCGGCATTGTTGTCGAGCTTGGCGCGGTGGGCGAGGCCCTGGGTCCAGGCGAAGATCGACGCGATCGAGTTGGTCGAGGTTTCCTTGCCCTTCTGGTGCTCGCGATAGTGACGGGTCACGGTGCCGTGGGCGGCTTCGGCTTCCACCACCTGGCCATCCGGCGTCAGCAGCACCGAGGTCATCAGGCCGAGCGAGCCGTAGCCCTGGGCCACGGTGTCGGACTGC
>NZ_JBIISY010000145.1:0-15713 GCF_044340795.1 Tardiphaga sp. | reverse complement strand
CAGGCCCCGAATTTACTCACATCCGCAGGTGTCTACTGGATCACCCGCTTATGCGGGTGATGACAGGCGCATGTGTGGAAGCGCTGACGATCACAGGGTAGGCTCCATCCAAACAATACGGATGCTCGCATGCCCTTCACCCCTGCCCGCCCCGATCCATCGCAGCCGCCTGTCCGCATCAATCTGCTGTCGGACACGCAGACTAGGCCGACACCGGCCATGCGCGCCGCCATGGCCGCAGCCGAAGTCGGTGACGAACAGGTGGGCGACGATCCGACCGTCAACGCACTGTGCGATCAGGTGGCCGACCTGCTCGGCAAGGAAGCGGCGGTGTTCATGCCGTCAGGCACCATGTGCAATGTCGCCGGCCTGCTCGCGCATTGCCGGCCCGGCGACGAAATCCTCGCTCATCGCACCGCGCATATCCTCTCGCGCGAAGGCGGCACCCATGCCGCGCTCGGCGGATTCCAGATCACCGGGCTCGATGGCGCGGACGGCAAGTTCTCGCCCGATGCATTGCGCGCCGCTCTGCATCCCCGCACGCGCTACGAGGCCGCGCAGACGCTGGTCAGCGTCGAGCAAACCGCGAATATCGGCGGCGGCACCATCTGGGCGAAAAGCGATCTCGACGCGATCGTCGCCATCGCGCGCGAACGCGGGATGGCCACGCATATGGACGGCGCGCGGCTGCTGAATGCCTGTGTCGCCACCGGCATCAGCGCGCGCAACATGACCATCGGCTGGGATTCGGCGTGGATTGATTTCAGCAAGGGCCTAGGCGCACCTGTCGGCGCCGTTCTCGCCGGCACGCGCGACTACATCGACGCCGTGTGGCGCTGGAAACAAGGGCTTGGCGGCGCGATGCGCCAGGCCGGCATCGTTGCTGCCGCCTGCATCCATGCGCTCGATCATCACGTCGATCGACTCGCCGACGATCACGCCAATGCGCGAGCGCTGGCCGGCGGGCTTGCTCAGATCGATGGGATCGACGTGCAGCAGCCGGAGACGAACCTCGTCTTCTTCGATCCTGCCGGCGCGGGCATCAGTGCTGCGGACATGGTGAAGGCGCTGCGCGCGAGAGGCGTAACGCTCGCCACCATGGACGGCCGCATCCGGGCCTGCACGCATCTGGATGTGGATGCGGCAATGATCGATGACACATTGGGAATGGTGCGGGAGATCGTGCGGGGGGCTTAACTCAGTCCCTCATGGTGAGGAGGCGCCGCTTGGCGTCGTCTCGAACCATGAGCTGTTGATCACATCGCCATCCTTCGAGACGCGGCCTGACGGCCGCTCCTCAGGATGAGGGCGGAGTGGATGGCCCTACTTCAACGCCTCATAGACCATCTTCCGCACATCCACTTCCATGCGCCAGCGCTGCGACGGCGCCTGGGTCATGACCAGCACGAACATGTCGTCGGCGGGGTCGACCCAGAAGAACGTGCCGCCGACGCCATCCCAGCGATACTCGCCGAGCGGTCCCGGCTCTTCGGCCATTTCCCTGGTCCGCACCGCAAAGCCATAGCCAAAGCCGCTCGCTGCACCGGGGAAATAGTAATAGTCGCGCGCGACGCCGCTACCGGGGCCGATATGGTCGCGCGTCATCTCCTTCACGCTCTCAACGGAGAGATAGCGCCTGCCATCCAGCGTGCCGCCGTTGAGCAGCATCTGGAGAAAACGCGCATAATCGGCGACCGTGCCGACGAGCCCGGAGCCGCCCGCCTGCCAGAGGCCGACATCGGCGGGATCATGCATGCCAACGACCGGGCCAACCATGCGGTCGGATGCGAACGGTTCGGCCACGCGCTCGCGATGCTGCAGGTCGGTGATGTAGAATGCCGTATCTGTCATCCCCAGCGGATCGAACAGGCGATCCTTCAGGAAATGATAGAGGCTGTCCCCCGACACCACTTCAATCACGCGCCCGAGAATGTCAGTGGAGTGCCCGTAATTCCACAATGTTCCCGGTTGCTCGGCCAGTGGCAATTTCGCAATGCGCTCTGCCCAGGACGCATTGTCCCAGTCGCGACCGAACACATCGAGCTGCGCATAGCGTTTTCTCGCGGGGTCGTCGCCATAGAAGCCATAGGTGATGCCCGATGTGTGCTTGAGCAGGTCGGCGATGGTGATCGGACGCTTCAGCGGAGCAAGCCCGAAGCTGGCGTGCTCATCGCCGCCATTGGCATCCAGGCCCACTTTGGCGTTGCCAAATGCCGGAATGTATTTCGACAAGGGATCGTCAAGCTTCAGCCTGCCATCCTCGACCAGCATCATGACAGCCACCGACGTGATCGGCTTGCTCATCGAATACAGCCGGAAGATCGAATCCGCCGTCATCGGATGGCCGCTGTCGCGGTTACCAAAACTGTCGAAGTAAACACGCTTGCCGTGCTGCTGCACCAGCACCACCGCCCCCGGAATCTTTCGATCGGCCACCATGCCGAGAAAGTAGTCGTCGAGCGCAAGCAGCTTGTCCGGCAAGAATTCGCGGGCGGCTGGACGCGCCTTTTCCGCCCACGCGAAAGACGCTGCAGTGTCGCCCATTCCGGCGGAGCACAACGCGAGCAGCAGGAGTGCGAGGGTGCTACTTCTCCAGCGCTTCATAGACGAGCAGCTTGAGCGAGCGCTGGATGCGTTGACGCTCCGAAGGCGTCTGTTCGAGCAAGATCATGAAAAAATCCTGCTTGGGATCGATGATGAAGTAGCAGCCGGAGGCACCATCCCATTTCAACTCGCCCAATGATCCCGGCGGCGGCGGTTTGGCGTTTCCGGGATCGGTGCGCACGGCAAAGCCGTAGCCGAAACCGAAACCATCGCCGGGGAAATACAGGTAGTCACGCTTGATGCCGCTGTCCTTGCCGACATGATCGGTCATCATGTCCTTGAAGACAGCCGGGCTCATATAGCGCTTGCCGTCATATTCGCCGCCATTGAGCAGCATCTGGGCGAATTTGCGATAATCCGACAGTGTCGAGACCATGCCGCCGCTGCCGGATTCCCATTTCTGATAGGTCTCCGGGCGCCCCTGTCGTCCGGTACGGAAATCGCGGTCCCAACCCATCGGCTTTGCCAGCAGCGCTTCTTTCGCTTTCTCTTTCACGTAGAACCCGGTCGAGGTCATGCCGAGGGGCTTCAGCAGCTTCTCTTCCTCGAAGCCGAGCAGCGTCTTGCCGGACACGACCTCAATGACACGGCCGAGAATGTCGGTGGAATGGCCGTAATCCCACATGGTGCCGGGCTGATATTCCAGCGGCAGCTGCGCGATCCGATCGGCGAATTCCTTGTTGTCGAAATCGCCGTTGTAGATGTCCGCATTGCCATAGGCCCGGCGCACCAGGCTGTCGCCATAGAAACCATAGGTGATCCCGGAGGTATGCAGCAGCAGATCGCGGATGGTGACCGGGCGATCAGGGGCGACGATCTCCAGTGCCTTCTCGCCGTTTTCCAGCTTGCTCTCGACACCGACCTTGGCTTTCGCAAAAGACGGAATGTATGTCGAGACGGGATCGTCGAGCTTCAGCCTCCCCTCGTCCACCAGCATCATCGCCGCGAAAGACGTGATCGGCTTGGTCATGGAGTGCAGGCGAAAGATCGTGTCCGCCGTCATCGGCTGCTTGGTGTCTGGATCGCGCTCACCGAAGAAGCGCTCATAGACCGGCTTGCCATGCTGCTGGATCAGCACGATGGCGCCGGGGATCTTGCCGTTCTCGATCTGGGTCTTGAAGAAGACGTCGATGGCCTTGAGCTTCTCCTGCGAGAATTGCGCCCCGGCCGGAATGTCGAAGGTGCCTTCGGCGGCGAAACGATCCTGGGCCGATGCGGGCGCCGCGACCAGCAGCGCACAGGCTATCGAGGCACGCACCAGATCCCGCCACTTCATCACACGCCCTCTTCGCCAGATGGCAGGAAGTGTAACGGCGACGTGATCTCAGGCAAGAGGTACACAGCGGGCCAACGCCCGACGATGCAACTCCGCCGAGGGTTCGGAAAAGCAGCAGAAGGTAACCGCGGTCATGCCGGGCGTGGAAGGTAACGTCTCGATCACCGTAAGCACGCAGATATCCGCCGCCCGCTTGACCGGGAAGCCGTAGACGCCGGTCGAGATCGCCGGGAACGCGATCGAAGCGAGCTCGCTCTGGTGGCAAAGCTGCAGGGATCGTCGGTAGCATGAGGCGAGAGCGGCGTCCTCGCCCTGCCCGCCACCGTGCCAGACAGGTCCCACCGTGTGGATCACATGGCGGGCCGGCAAACGGTATCCAAGGGTGATCTTGGCGTCGCCTGTGGCGCAGCCGCCAAGTGTGCGGCATTCGGCCAGCAGATCCGGGCCGGCGGCCCGGTGGATCGCGCCATCCACGCCGCCGCCGCCAAGAAGCGTCTCATTGGCGGCGTTGACGATGGCATCCACGCGGAGCGTGGTGATGTCGGCCACGATGACATCCAGGGTCACCGGGCCGATCTGTCGCGTGGCGCTCAGGCCGACGCCTGGGCTTCGATCACGCCCTTTTCGGCCAGCAGGCTCTGCAGCTCGCCGGCCTGGAACATCTCGCGGACGATGTCGCAGCCGCCGATGAATTCGCCCTTCACATAGAGCTGCGGAATGGTCGGCCAGTTCGAATAGACCTTGATGCCGTCGCGCAATTCGGCGGATTCGAGAACATTGAGGCCCTTGTAGCCCACGCCGACGTGATCGAGGATCTGGACCACCTGACCCGAGAAACCGCACTGCGGAAACTGCGGCGTGCCCTTCATGAACAGCACCACGTCGTTGGTCTTCACTTCGTTCTCGATGAATTGCTCAATGCTCATGATCGCGTCCCTGTTACGGCCAGAATGTTGCGGCCCGATCGCTGCCAGCCCTCCGGCGCAGCGCCCGTCACATGCTCATATATGTAGCCGAATCCGCTTTGCAGCCCAAGCTGAAAGCCTGATTTTGCGGGCGTTTCCCGCGCCTTCCGCCACCTCCCGGCCGCTTTTCCGCAACTTTGTCCAAGCCGCGGGGCGCCCGTTTTATATGATGGAAAGCCTTTCATCCCGCCGGAAAGGCCCTATCTAGGACAAACCTTTCCTGCGGAACGCATCCGGAAGACTGACGTTCTCCCTCAAAATCGGAGATTTTCGTGACGCCATCAGCATCCGCCCAGCATGCAGCCCAGATCTCCGCCACCGGCTCCCTCGCCCAACAGCTCACCGACGCGTATCTGCGGGTCCGCAACGAGACCGAGCAACGGGCTGCCCCGCTATCGCCGGAAGACCAGCTGATCCAGTCGATGCCCGATGCGAGCCCCGCAAAATGGCACCGCGCGCATGTGACATGGTTCTGGGAGCAATTCCTGCTCGGCGAACATCAGCCCGGCTACAAGGTCTTCCATCCCGACTATGCCTATCTGTTCAATTCCTATTACGTCTCCGCTGGCCCGCGCCATGCGCGCGCGCAGCGCGGTCATCTCACCCGGCCATCAGCCGATGAGGTCACCGCCTATCGGCGCTATGTCGATGACGCCGTCGTGAAATTCTTTGACAGTGCGAGCGAGGAGAAACTGGCGTCGCTGGTCCCGCTGCTCGAAGTCGGCATGAATCACGAGCAGCAGCATCAGGAGCTGATGTTCACCGACATCCTGCATGCCTTCGCGCAGAACCCGATCCCGCCAGCTTATCAGGACGATTGGCGTTTCCCGGCCCTGGAGCGCGATGGCGAGAGCTGGACGACGCTGACGGAAGGCATCCACACCATCGGCCATCAGAGCGACAGCTTCCATTTCGACAACGAGAAGCCCGCCCACCGCGCGCTTGTCGGTCCGGTGAAGCTGCAGCGTAATCTCGTGACCAATCGCGAGTGGCGCGAGTTCATGAATGACGGTGGCTACGACAAGGCCACGCTCTGGCTGATGGATGGCTTTGCCGCCGCCGCACGTGAGGAGTGGCAGGCACCGGGCCATTGGCGAAAGATCGACGGCGAGTGGCAGATCATGACACTCGGCGGCCTCCAGCCTATCGATCCTGACGCGCCGGTGTGCCACGTCAGCTATTATGAAGCTGATGCCTTCGCGCGCTGGAGCGGCAAGCATCTGCCCACCGAGATGGAATGGGAAGTCGCTGCGCGCGCGAACAGCCTCAACGACGCCTATGGCATCGTCTGGCAGTGGACGCGCAGCTCTTATGCGCCCTATCCCGGCTATCGCGCCATCGAAGGCGCGCTCGGCGAATACAACGGCAAGTTCATGGTGAACCAATACGTGCTGCGCGGTTCGTCGCTGGCGACGCCGGACGGGCACAGCCGCGTGACCTATCGCAACTTCTTCTACCCCTACCATCGCTGGCAGTTCACCGGCCTGCGCCTCGCAGATTACGGCAACTGAGCATCACCCCGCATCCATCGCGACCGCGTCGAGGAGAAAGTCATGAACGTCCATGCCCCGCTGGCCACAGCCGAGCTCGATCCTGCGACCACGGCTTTTGCTGCGGATGTGACCGAAGCGCTGTCGCAGCAGCCGAAGAAGCTGTCGCCGAAATACTTCTACGACGAAGCCGGCTCGCAGCTATTCGAGCAGATCACGAAACTGCCGGAATATTACCCGACCCGCACCGAGCTCGGCATTCTCCGTGCCCGTGGCAAGGATATCTGCTCGATCATTCCGAAGGATGCGGCACTGGTGGAATTTGGCGCCGGCGCCACGACCAAGGTGCGGCTGCTGCTCGAACAATGTTCGTTCGGTGCCTATGTCCCGGTGGATATTTCCGGTGACTTCCTCGCCGATCAGGCCAATGAGCTGCGCAAGGATTTTCCGGCACTGGACGTTCTTCCGGTGAATGCCGATTTCACCACGACGTTCGACCTTCCCGATGAGGTGAAAGCGATGCCGAAGGTCGGGTTCTTTCCCGGCTCGACGCTCGGCAATTTCGACCCGCATGAAGCAGCGAACTTTCTGCGCTCGGCGCGCAACATCCTCGGCAAGGGTGCGTTGATGCTGATCGGCATCGACCTGGAAAAGGACGAGCGCATCCTGCAGGCCGCCTATAACGATGCGGCCGGGGTCACCGGCGAGTTCAACAAGAATGTGCTGGTCAGGATCAATCGCGAACTCGGTGGCGATTTCGATCTCGGCGAATTTGTGCATCGCGCGATCTACAACAAGGAGCGCCACCGCATCGAGATGCACCTGATCGCGAAGAAGCCGCAGACGGTGCATCTGTTCGGGCGCAGCTTCGATTTCCGCGCGGGTGAGAGCATTCACACCGAGAGCAGCTACAAATACAGCATGGAGCGGTTTGGCGCGCTGGCCCGCGGCTCGGGCTGGGAGCCGAAGTCGTCATGGACCGACGCGGAGGAGCAGTTTTCGGTGCATGCGCTCGTGGCGGTGGAGTAATCTCCCGGCACTCTCATTGTCATCGCCCGGCTTGACCGGGCGATCCAGTACACGCAACAGACAGAGATGAGTACAAAGTTCAGCGTCTAGTGGATCACCCGCTTTCGCGGGTGATGACAATCGGAGACCGGCCTAGCCCTCCGGCACGCCCGTCTGCAGCGCCAGCGCATGCAAGACGCCGCCCATCTGGCCCTTCAGCGACTGATAGACGATCTGGTGCTGTGCCACGCGGGACTTGCCGCGAAACGTCTCCGAGATCACCGTGGCCGCATAGTGATCGCCGTCGCCAGCGAGGTCGCGGATTGTCACCTGCGCGTCGGGAATCGCGGCCTTGATCATGGTCTCGATATCGCGGGCGTCCATCGGCATTAATCGGGTCTCCAGACATCTCGAATCGCGGCCTGACTGGGCCGCAGGAAGCGCCAGCCTATCGCGTGCAGCGCGTCATTCCCATCATCATAATCCGTGATCGGCCCCTTTTAAAGGCGGGCAGGAGGTCACATCTGCTAGGGCATATCTGATCGCCACGAGGGTTTGCCCATGAAAGTCCCCGGCCCGGACCATCCGATCTCGATCACGCCCTCGGGCAAGCGTATCCGCGTCACCGCGGGCGACATGGTGATCGCCGACACCACGAGGGCGGTCACGCTGAAGGAGGCCACCTATCCCGAGGTGTTCTATCTCCCGCGCAGCGACGCCAATATGGACATCGTGACGCGCACCGAACGCGTAACCCATTGCCCCTACAAGGGCGACGCGAATTATTACAGCATCAAGACCGCGGACAAGGTTCTGGACAACGCCATCTGGACCTATGAGACGCCCTTTCCGGCCATGGCCGGGATCAAGGACTATCTCGCTTTCTATCCGGACAAGGTGAAGATCGAGATCCTGCCCGCCTGATCGGACCCGGCTGATCCCGGCGAATTGCCCGCGCGCCGTTCGCCCCCTATCATGACGTACCATCACCGATGCGACGGCCGCGCCACCCGCGCGGCACAGCGGGGGCTCGCCGGACCACCATGTCAGACCGTAACGCCGCGCTCGACCGCGCCCGCACCTTCGTCACCTTGCTCGTGCTGGCGAACCACGCCGTGGTCGCCTACACCGCTTTCGGCCGCTACTACCCCAACCACTATCTGTGGTCGACCGCGCCCATCGTCGACGACCAGCGCTGGTTCGGCTTCAACGTCCTGACGCTGTTCAACGACACCTTCTTCATGTGCCTGATGTTCATGCTGTCGGGCCTGTTCGTCTGGCCGAGCCTGAAGCGCAAGGGCATCCTCGACTTCGTGCGCGACCGCGCATTGCGCCTCGGCCTGCCCTTCCTGGCCATGATCTTCGTGCTGATGCCGGTCGCCTATTACGCGTCCTTCAGCCTCTCCACCAACAAGACAGGCTTCGTCGAATTCTACGTCAACAATTTCAGGCAGGGCCAATGGTTCGCCGGCCCCGGCTGGTTCATCTGGTATCTGCTGTTTCTCGACCTCGTCGCGATCCCGGTCTTCCTGTTCGCACCAAGGCTGATCGACGCCATCAACCGGCTCTCGATCCGCGCCTTCGAGCGGCCGTGGCTGTTCGTGACCGCCCTCGCGATCATTGCCGTGATCTCCTATGTGCCGTTCCTGTTCACCGTTGGCGCGGTACGCTGGTTCAGCCTCGGGCCGTTGCAGGTGCAGTTCAGCCGCATGGCGATCTATGGCGTGTTCTTCTTCGCCGGCATGGGCATCGGCGCCGCCAATATCGATCAGGGCCTGCTCGCCCGCACCGGCGCGCTGGCACGGCAATGGCTGTGGTGGACCATCGCCGCCGCAGTCTCGTTCGGCGGTCTCGCCTATCTCATCAATTTCCGCCGCATGAAGCTGTCCAACCTGACCGGCGCGCCGCCATTCTGGTGGCAGTCAAGCTATGGCGTGATCTATGCGATCGCCTGCACGCTGATCTGCCTTGCCGTGCTCGCGCTGTTCGTCCGCTTCGGCCAGCGCGAAAAGAGCATCTTCGATCCCCTGCGCGCCGACGCCTATGGCATTTTCGTCATCCATTATCTGCCGATGCTGTGGCTGCAGTGGGCGATGCTGAAAATGCCCTGGGGCGCACAACCCAAAGCCCTGATCGCCTTTGCCGGCACGCTGGCGATCAGCTGGGCGGTGACGCGCGCAGTACGGCAATTGCCGGGCGCGACACGCGTCCTGTAACGGCACATCACAATACGAACGACGACCTGCAGGAGACCAGCATGCGTGCGCGCAACGGCGATAAGATCAATCTGCTCTTCAATGTCACGCCGGACGTGCTCGCGGAATACCGTGATTCCATCCTCGATGCCCTGAAGCGCCGCAGCATCGACGCGCGCGCCGGCCTGCTTGGCGAGATCGCGCCGGGCGATGCGGACTACATCATCCATGCGACCGGCGGCCCCATTACCGACTTCGCTCCCTTCACCAATGCCCGCGCAGTGCTGAGCCTGTGGGCCGGAGTCGAGAAGATCGTCGGCAACACCACGCTGACGCAGCCACTATGCCGCATGGTGGATGACGGTCTGCGTCAAGGCATGGTCGAGTGGGTTGTCGGCCACGTGCTGCGCGCCCATCTCGGCATGGACCGCTATGTCCGCGAGAAGCCGCGGGGCTGGGAGCAACACGTGCCGCCACTCGCGACCGATCGTTCCGTGACGGTGCTGGGCCTTGGTGAATTGGGATCGGCCGCAGCAACGGCGCTGGCGCAACTCGGTTTCCGCGTCACCGGCTGGAGCCGTAGCCCACGCGATGTCGCCGGCGTCCGCTGCCTCGCGGGAGCGGATAGCCTTCCGGAGGCGCTGGCCTCTGCGGAAATTCTGATAGGCCTGCTTCCGCAGACGCCGGAGACGATTGATCTGCTCAATGCCGAACGGCTGGCTCTCCTGCCCAAGGGCAGCTTCATCGTCAATGCCGGCCGTGGCACGCTGATCGTCGATGATGCATTGGTCGCTGCACTCGACAGCGGACAGGTCGCACAGGCGACGCTGGACGTCTTCCGCACGGAGCCGGTGCCGGCCGATCATCCTTTCTGGTCGCACCCGGCCGTGACGATCTCGCCGCATATCGCGGCAGCGACGCGCGCTTCAACGGCGGCGGAGAAGATCGCGGAGAATGTGGTGCGGGCGGAGAGCGGCGAGCCGCTGCAGCATGTAGTGGATCGGGCCTTGAGTTATTAGCGATCGGAGTGCTCACTCCGCAGCCGACGGCGCTCCCACATGATGGTTATCGTGCGATGACGGCCGAGCCTTGCGCTCGGCTTTGGCTTTTTTCTCGTCAAAATGATTGGCGACGAGGACCGTTACGATCACGACAAGTCCGCCCAAAACTGGCGCAACAATTCCGAGAATTTCGATCTGCGTCATTCTTCGAGCCCTCCGAGCATGTGTCGCCCAAGCAGGTGTAGACATATGCAGATGGCGAATGCGCCGAGCACGGTGCTCAAAACGGCGAAATCACCAAGCGGCCGTCCGACGCCGATGACGCCCGCAACAACCGGAGCAAAAACACCAACAGTCAACATTCCGGTCGCCGCGGCATTGCACCATGCCGCGCTCAGCTTGCGCCGCTCGTTACGCCGGACAATGACAATGCTCACTCTAGCATGCTCCCGCCAAAAGATCAGCGGGAGCAAACTAAACCTGAAGGTGTAAAAACACCAGCGACGCCCTAGGCGACCTTGCCGCTCATATAGGTCGGCAGCCAGCTTTCATGCGCATGCACGAGGGCCTTGATGTCCACCGCCTTCTCGCCATCGATCGCCACCGCATGGCCGCCGGTCTTGCCGATCTGCACGCAGGGCACCTCGACGCTCTTCAGCTTCGACAGCACCGTGAGCAGCTGATCTTCCGGCACGGTGACGATGTAGCGTGCCTGGTCCTCGCCGAACCAGAAGGCATGCGGCACGATGGATGACGGCGCTGCATCGAGCTTGGCGCCGATGCCGGAGGCCATCGCCATTTCGGCAATCGCGACCAAGAGACCACCATCGGCGATGTCATGCACGGCCGTTGCCGTCCCCGCATGGATCATGCCGCGCACCACATCGCCATTGCGGCGTTCGGTGGCCAGATCGACCGGCGGCGGGGCGCCCTCTTCCTTGCCGCAGACATCGCGCAGATAGACAGACTGGCCGAGCCAGCCTTCGGTGGCGCCGATCAGCAGGATCGCTTCGCCTTCCTTCTTGAAGGCCAGCGTTGCCGATTTGGTGAAATCGTCGAGCACGCCGACGCCGCCGATCGACGGGGTCGGGAGAATGCCGCGGCCGTTGGTTTCGTTGTAGAGCGAGACATTGCCCGACACGATCGGGAAGTCGAGCGCGATACAGGCTTCACCGATGCCCTTCAGGCAGCCGACCAGCTGGCCCATGATCTCGGGCCGCTCGGGATTGCCGAAATTGAGGTTGTCCGTCACCGCCAGCGGCTTGCCGCCGACTGCGGTGATGTTGCGCCAGGCTTCGGCGACCGCCTGCTTGCCGCCCTCGACCGGATCGGCCTCGCAATAGCGCGGCGTCACGTCCACCGACATCGCGATGCCCTTCGGGCCATCCTCGATGCGCACCACCGCGGCATCGCCGCCGGGGCGCTGCACGGTGTTGCCACCGATCACATGGTCATACTGTTCCCACACCCAGCGCTTCGAGCACAGGTCCGGCGTGCCGATCAGCTTGACCAGCGCGTCACCCAGCGAGGCCGGCGCCTTGACGTCGCGCGCCGCGATCACCGGGAGTTTCGGCGACGGCACATGCGGACGATCATAAAGCGGCGCCTCGTCGCCGAGCTCCTTGATCGGCAGATCGGCCATGGTCTTGCCGCCATGCTTGACGACGAAACGCAGCGTCGGCGTGGTGTGGCCGACGATGGCGAAGTCGAGGCCCCACTTCTTGAAGATGTCCTCGGCCTGCTTTTCCTTCTCGGGCTTCAGCACCATGAGCATCCGCTCCTGGCTTTCCGACAGCATCATCTCATAGGCGGTCATGCCCTCCTCGCGCGTCGGCACCGCATCGAGATTGAGCTCGACGCCGAGATCGCCCTTGGCGCCCATTTCGACGGCCGAGCAGGTCAGGCCCGCAGCGCCCATGTCCTGGATCGCGATGACGCAATCGGCGGCCATGATTTCGAGGCAGGCTTCCAGCAGCAGCTTTTCGGCGAAGGGATCGCCGACCTGCACGGTCGGGCGCTTCTCCTCCGACGCATCGTCGAATTCGGCCGACGCCATCGACGCGCCATGAATGCCGTCGCGGCCGGTCTTGGAGCCGAGATAGACGATGGGCATGTTCACGCCGGAGGCGGCGGCGAGGAAGATCTTGTCCGCGTCCGCGAGGCCGACGGCCATCGCATTGACGAGGTTGTTGCCGTCATAGCGCGTGTGGAAGCGCGTCTGGCCGCCCACGGTGGGCACGCCGAAGGAATTGCCATAGCCGCCGATACCGGCCACGACGCCCGAGACCAGATGGCGCGTCTTCGGATGTTCCGGCGCGCCGAACGAGATCGCATTGAGGCAGGCGATCGGCCGCGCGCCCATGGTGAAGACGTCACGCAGAATGCCGCCGACACCCGTGGTCGCGCCCTGATAGGGCTCGATATAGCTGGGGTGGTTATGGCTCTCCATCTTGAACACGATGGCCTGGTTGTCACCGATATCGATGACCCCCGCATTCTCGCCCGGTCCCTGTAGCACCCAGGGCGCCTTGGTCGGCAGGCCCTTCAGATGGATGCGCGAGGATTTATACGAGCAATGCTCGTTCCACATGGCCGAGAAGATGCCGAGCTCGGTAAAACTCGGCTCGCGCCCGATCAGCTTCAGGATGCGCTCATACTCGTCGGGCTTGAGGCCGTGGGAGGCGACGAGTTCGGGAGTGATCTTTGGCTCGGTCATGGGGTCCAGTCGAATAGTTTGGCTCTGGGAAGGGCTCTTCATAGAAAGATCAGGCCAGCCGGAAAAGGCCCTTTTCAGGCCCGTTCCCTGCATGTCCCAAGCTTTGCCCGAAAAGTCCCGCCGGGGCCGGAAATCGGCCCGCATGGTGCCCTGCGCGGAGGCCGGATTGCGCCCGCCGGACGGATCGGATTTAACACTTTTCGCCGCCAATCCAAGGAGTTCCGCGCCGTGAATGTGCCCGCCGACGCCGTCATCCCGTTCAGTTCCGACGTCTATACCGAAACCGAGGGGGAATTTGCTGGCTGGAGCACCTGGAAGCGGGATTCGTTCGAAGCGCTGTCCGGCCCGTTCTGGCACAAGGTGGAGGCCGACGGCCGCATCCGCTGCGCCTTCCGGGTCGAGCCCCGGCACCTCAACGGCATGAAAAACGTCCATGGCGGCTGCTTCATGACCTTTGCCGATTACTGCCTGTTCGCCCTCTCCTCGCGCGAGCTGGCCGGCCCTGGCATCACCGTCTCCTTCGCCTGCGAGTTCCTCGATGCCGGCCGCGTCGGCGACCTCATCGAATGCGATGGCGAAATGACGCGCGTGGGTGGCTCGCTGATCTTCTTGCGGGGTGTCCTGCACACGGATGGACGCAAGCTGTTCACGTTCTCGGGCACGATCAAGCGCGTGAAGAAGCGCGCGAAGCCGGCGGCAATTGCGGCGGAGTAGACGCGGCCGTAGGGCGGATGAGCGTAGCGCAATCCGCCGGCCGAATTCATGGCTGAAACTCCGCGGCGGATTACGGCTTCGCCTGCTCAGCCCTCTGGCTGCACTCAAGCCACGATCTTCGTTCGCTCCAGTGCCCGGATCAGCTTCTCCGCGATCAGATGATCGGACCGCGGATTCTGCCCGGTGATGAGCTCACGATCCTCGATCACATTCGGCTCGAAATCCGGGCCGATGATCACCGTGCCGCCGGCCAGTTCGAGTGTATCGACGACATGGAAATACATGTCGGCATGCAGGATCTGCTCTTCGATCACCTTCTCCTCGCTGTTGGAAAAGATGGTCATCCGATATCCCGCATATTGCCAGCCTTTGGCCGCCGCGTCGGCTTTGGCCGCATCGCCCGCCACCAGCGCGGCGCGCAAGGCGGGCGCCGTCGGCAATGCCGCGATCAGCGCAATCGGTCCATGGCACAGCAGCGCCGTCGGCTTCTGACGCGTATGGAAATGACGCAGGATCTCGCCAACCTCCGCATTCTGCATCAGATCGACCACTGGCGCCTGACCGCCCGGCGTGAAATAGGCCGCGTAACTGTCCAGTCCCGCGTCAATCACCGAACGCAAGCTGCGAACGTCGTTCATCGATGGGTGATCAGCGAAGAACGCCTCGGCGCGTTGAAATGCCGCCTCGTCATTCTCGAAATGCGCGGCGGCACGCGAGACCGGATCGAGTGGCGGCTTGGCGCCGCTTGGCGTGGCGAGCACGATGTCGTAGCCGGCATCCACCAGCGCCATCGCCGGCACCACGGTTTCGTTGAGATAGTGCCCCGTCGGGCCGAAGCCGCCTCGCACTTCGATCCGGGTGGAATTGGAGCAGACGATCAGCACCTTCCCCTTGCTCATCACAACCTCCTTGATGCGTCACGCGAACGCGTTGAACTTCATGATGGAAATTCAGCTAAGGCGATGTCAGCGGCAATTGATCGGCGAGCGATGTGTCCCGGGTCTGCGGCGGAGAGATCAGTGCAAGAACAATTTGAACAGGATGCCGAGACTAAAAGCCCAGGTCACACCATTCATCCATTTCAAGAGATTGAGATCACCGTGGATCGCAACCAGTTCACTTTCGATCCTGCCAAAGCGCCCGTCATAGGCCGCGATCGCTTCCGCAGCTTTCCGCGCCTTGTCTTCTGGCGCGCCCGACGCGATGAACGCGTCGTAAACTTCCGAGATCATGGCCGGCATCGGCAACCTCTGGAGGCAATGTAGTCGTTAATCGCGTCCGCGTCCAGAATCGCCGCGTCATTCCCTCGCCAACCCGTCCAGAAATGCCTCGGCCTCGGCGGTGTTCGCTGCCTTGTGGCCCTCGTCCCACCCGGCCAGCGTACGATAGGGCATCGCCATACGCTGGTTGGTACGCAGCGTCGCCGCGTTACGGATCAGGAATGCCCAATAGAGGAAATTGAACGGGCATGCCTTTGGCCCGGATTTGACCTTCACGTCATAGACGCAACTCGGGCAGAAATCGGACATCCGGTCGATATAGGCGCCGGACGACGCATAAGGCTTCGACGCCAGCAGACCACCGTCGGCGAATTGCGACATGCCCTGCACATTCGGCAGTTCAACCCACTCGAACGCGTCGGCATAGACCACGAGATACCACTCGGCGATCTCCTTCGGCGCGATGCCGGCGAGCAGTGCGAAATTGCCCGTCACCATCAGCCGCTGGATGTGATGCGAATAGG
>NZ_JBIISY010000004.1:0-68162 GCF_044340795.1 Tardiphaga sp. | reverse complement strand
GGCGCGGCATTTCCATCGACCGGCAGGTGCTGTCAAAGCTCTCGGCGGATTTTGCGCAGACGGCGGCGCGCATCGAAGCCGAGATCAAGGAGATCGCCGGCGAGGATCTCAATATCGGCAGCCCGAAGCAGCTCGGCGATGTGCTGTTCGGCAAGATGGGCTTGCCCGGCGGCTCGAAGACCAAGACCGGCGCGTGGTCGACCTCCGCGCAGGTGCTGGACGAGCTGGCCGAACAGGGCCACGAACTCCCGCGAAAAATTCTCGACTGGCGGCAGGTGTCGAAACTGCGCTCGACCTATACGGATGCGCTGCCGACTTACGTGCATCCGCAGACGCACCGCGTTCACACGACCTATGCGCTGGCCGCGACCACAACGGGTCGCTTGTCGTCGAACGAACCGAACCTGCAGAACATCCCGGTGCGCACCGAGGACGGCCGAAAAATCCGCCGAGCTTTCGTGGCGAGCGAGGGCCACAAGCTGGTCTCGGCCGACTATTCGCAGATCGAACTGCGCCTGCTGGCGGAGATCGCCGACATCCCGGTGCTGAAGCAGGCTTTTCAGGACGGGCTCGACATCCATGCCATGACGGCGTCGGAAATGTTCGGCGTGCCGGTGAAGGACATGCCTGCCGAAGTGCGCCGCCGCGCCAAGGCGATCAATTTCGGCATCATCTACGGCATCTCGGCGTTCGGTCTCGCCAACCAGCTCGGCATCCCGCGCGAGGAAGCCTCCGCCTATATCAAGAAGTACTTTGAGCGCTTCCCCGGCATCCGCGCCTATATGGACCAGACCCGCGACTTCTGCCGGGAGCATGGCTATGTGACGACGCTGTTCGGCCGCAAGTGCCATTATCCGGAGATCAAGGCGAGCAATCCCTCGCTGCGCGCCTTCAATGAGCGCGCCGCGATCAATGCGCGTTTGCAAGGCACCGCCGCCGACATCATCCGCCGCGCCATGAGCCGGATGGAGGATGCGCTGGCAGAGAAGAAGCTGTCAGCGAAAATGCTGCTGCAGGTGCATGACGAACTGATCTTTGAAGTGCCCGACGACGAGGTGGCCGCCACGCTGCCGGTGGTGCAGCACGTGATGCAGGACGCGCCGTTCCCGGCGGTGCTGCTGTCGGTCCCGCTGAATGTGGACGCGCGGGCGGCGGATAACTGGGAAGAGGCGCATTAGCGCACAGGCGCTGATGGCCTCCCTCCCCGGAGCGAAGCGAATGGGGAGGGTCCGCCGATAGGCGGGGGTGGGGACTCTCCCCACGGTGGGACGGAGTGTGGGGAAACACCCCACCCGTCTCGACGGCTGCGCCGTCGATCCACCCTCCCCACCGCGCGTGGCCCCGCCACGCTTGGGGGAGGGAAAAATCAATCCAGCTTCACCTCAAATCCCCGCTTCACCGCCGGGCGGGCCATCAGCTGCTCGTACCAGCGCTTGACGCTCGGGAAATCCTCCAGCGCCACCTTGTGGCGCGGATGGCGCCAGGCCCAACCGAGAATGGCGAAATCGGCCACCGACAGGCTGCCTGCCACGAATTCATGATCCTTCAGCCGGCGATCCAGCACGCCATACAGGCGCCGCGTCTCGTCGGAGAAGCGCTTGAGGCCGTAGGCGCGGTCGGTCTCGTTCTCCAGCGCGATGAAATGATGCACCTGGCCGGGCATCGGGCCGAAACCGCCCATCTGCCACATCAGCCATTCCAGCACCGGGATGCGGTCGCCCAGCGATTTCGGCAGGAATTTTCCGGTCTTCTCGCCGAGATAGAGCAGGATGGCGCCGGATTCGAACACGCTCACCGGCTTGCCGTCCGGCCCCTCGGGGTCGACGATGGCCGGGATCTTGTTGTTGGGGCTGATCTTGAGGAAATCCGGCTTCTGCTGCTCGCCCTTGGTGATGTTCACCGGGAACACCTTGTAAGGCAGGCCCATTTCCTCCAGCGCCACGGAGATCTTGCGGCCGTTCGGCGTATTCCAGGTGTGCAGTTCGATGGTCATGCGTGTTCCTTCCCGATTTTTCCAACCTGTATCATCGTCCGCCCGCCCCGCAAATGACGGCTGTTGAAGAGGCGCCTTCCGGTCTGGCCTATCCGGCTCCGGGCCGGTAAATTGCCGCGGTTTACCTGAAAGAGAGATCGCCTTGTCCAACACAACCGCCCGCGCCCGCCTGCACGAGATCATCCGCGACCGTTCGTTCGGTTATGGCGAGATCACGCTCGCCTCGGGCCGCAAGAGCAATTTCTACTTCAATCTGAAGCCCACCATGTGCGACCCGGAAGGCGCAGCGCTGCTGGCCGAGCTGACCTATGAGGCGCTGAAGGACGACAAGCTCGATTATGTCGGCGGGCTGGAAATGGGCGCGGTGCCGCTGGCCGGCGCGCTGGCGCAGCTGTCGTGGATGAAGGGCGCGCCGATAGGCGCCTTCTTCGTGCGCAAGAAGCCGAAGGAACATGGCGCCCGCCTCGCCATCGAGGGCCTCACCAAGACCGAGAGCCTCAAGGGCAAGCGCATCGTCATCGTCGAGGACGTCACCACCACCGGCGGCTCCGCCGTGAAGGCGCTGGATGCCGTGCGAGAGGCCGGTGCGGAAGTCGCGCTGGTCTTCACCATGGTGGATCGCGACGAAGGCGCAAGCGAGACTTTTGCAGCAGCCGGTGTGCCATTCCGCTCGCTTTACAAGGCTTCTGAATTCCTGAAGGGTTGAGCCTCGACGGCCTCCGCACGAGACCGCTTCGTCTCCCGTGAAAGGCCCGATCTTGCTTCGTTTTCTCAGCCTCGCGCTCTGCATCGCCATCATCACTTGCGCGCCCGACGCCGCTCATGCGGCCGACGGGCTGGATGGCGCGAAACTGTCGATGCTGTGGGCGCTGCCTTTTGCAGGTATCCTGCTCTGCATTGCGACCGGACCGGTGCTGTATCCGCATTTCTGGGAACACCACTACGGCAAATTCACCGCCTTCTGGGCCGTGCTGATCATCGTGCCGCTGTGGCTGACGGCCGGCACCACCACGGTGACACATACGCTCGCCCATACGGTGTTGATGGAGTATCTGCCGTTCATCCTGCTGCTATTGTCGCTGTTCGTCGTCAGCGGCGGCATCTATCTGCAGGGCAACCTGCATGACAGCGTGTTCACCAATACGGCGCTGCTCGGCATCGGCACGCTGCTCGCCAGCGTAATCGGCACCACCGGCGCCTCGATGATCCTGATCCGCCCGCTGATCCGCTGCAATGACGACCGCAGATACAATGTCCATGTGGTCGTGTTCTTCATTTTCCTCGTGTCCAATATCGGCGGCTCGCTGTCGCCGCTGGGCGATCCGCCGCTGTTTCTCGGCTTCTTGCGCGGCGTCGACTTCTTCTGGACCACCAGGCACATCTTCCCGGACACGCTGCTGGTGGCCGGCATCGTGCTCGTGATCTTCATGCTGCTGGACATCTATCTGCATCGCCGCGAAGGCAAGCCGCTGCGGGATCCGACGCCGGATTCGCCGTTGCATCTGCATGGCAAGATCAATCTGCTGCTGCTACTCGTCATCATCGCCGCGATCCTGATGAGCGGGAGCTGGAAGCCGGGTATTTCGTTCACCGTGCTCGGCACGCCGGTCGAGTTGCAAAACCTGCTGCGCGACATGATCCTTGTGGTCGTCACCTTCGCCTCGCTGGCGCTGACCAAGGCAGAGCATCGCAAGGCCAATGATTTCAAATGGGGGCCAATCGAGGAGGTCGCGATCCTGTTCGCCGGCATCTTCATCTGCATCGTGCCCGTCATGGCCATGCTGCAGGCGGGAACGAGCGGCCCGTTCGCGCCGCTGGTCGCACTTGTGACCCATGCCGACGGTACGCCGAACAATGTCGCCTATTTCTGGCTCACCGGCGGCCTCTCGTCATTCCTCGACAATGCGCCCACCTATCTCGTCTTCTTCGAACTCGCCGGCGGCGATGCGAAGATGCTGATGACATCGGGCGCTGCGACGCTGGCGGCGATCTCCGCCGGCGCCGTGTTCATGGGTGCGAACACCTATATCGGCAATGCGCCGAATTTCATGGTCTATGCCATCGCCCGCGATGCCGGCGTAAAAATGCCGAGTTTCTTCGGTTACATGCTGTGGTCAGGCGCGGTGTTGATCCCGGTTTTCCTGCTCGCCACCTGGGTGTTTTTCCGCTGAGGCGGCCCGTGGTTACTCCGCGTTTACCATAACCGCCTAGCGTGGCGCCCAGGCCGGGACGCTGCGTTTCCGGCTATCGGTCATGCGTTGCGGAGCCTGGTGTTGCGTCACACTCGTAAAACTACGCGCCTGCGCCGGCCGCTTTTGGCCCTCGGCCTTGCGGCCTGCGTCGTGCTCGCGCCGCAGAGCGTATCCGCGCAGGGCTTCTTCGATTTCCTGTTTGGTGGCGGCCAGCCACAGCAGAAGCAGCAGCAACGTCGCGGCGAGCCATCGCGGCAGAATGATTTCTTCTCCGACCCGTTCGGCCTCAACACGCCGCAGGAGCAGCCGCAGCCCCAGCGCAGCGCGTCCGGCGGCGGTGGTCCGGCCTTCTGCGTCCGCACCTGCGACGGCAAATATTTTCCGCTCACCCGCGGCGGCGCCAGCCCGGCGCAGATGTGCCAGGCCTTCTGCCCGGCCTCGCCGACCAAGGTGATGTTCGGCAGCAATATCGACTACGCATCGTCATCGACGGGCGAGCGCTATGCCGACCTGCCCAACGCCTTCGCCTATCGCAAGGCGCTGAAGGCCGACTGCACCTGCAATGGCCGCGATCCCGCCGGCCTCGCCCCCATCGACCTGACGCTCGACACCTCGCTCCGCCCCGGCGACGTGGTGGCCACCACGAATGGCCTCGTCGCATTCAACGGCATGCGCACCGGCAACAATCAGACCGCTGAGTTCACGCCGGTCTCATCCTATCCCGGCCTCACGTCCGATGTCCGTGCGCGGCTCGGCGAGATGAAGGTCGCACCTGTTTCTGCCGAGATGATCACCGACGAGGCACCGATGGCGGAGACACCGCGTGAAATTGCGCCTCTGCCGGCAACGACCATCGCGCCGAAGCGGGCTCCAGCGCAGGGCGCGAAACGCGCCGAGGCCAACTGACGGCCTCCGTCGCTTCGAGCTATTCGGCCTTGCCGAGCGGTTGCGTGCTCTTGAGCAAGGCCACCAGCTGACTCTGCTGATTGGTCCCGGTCTTGCGGAACACACTCTCCAGATGCGAACGCGCGGTGGAGAATTGCATGTTGGACGCTTCCGCAGCCTCCTTCAGCGATTGCCCCGATGCCAGCCTGATCGCCACCATGGACTCCTTCGGCGTCAGATCGAACAGGCCACGCAGCAGATCAGGACCAGGCACGCCCTGCGACAGACCAACCTCGGTGGCCAGCACCAATGCAGTGGCGCCCGAAAAGATGTCGCGCGCTACGCCTCGCAGTGGCGCGACGTGGATGACGTAAGCGGCCTCGCCATCCTTCGCCGGTAGCGGAACCGACTGCACATGATCGGAGCGCCCCGCCGCGATGGCGTCAATCGCCTCGGCGATCAGCGCATTGGCCATCGCATGCGAGACGGTAAAACGGCCATCGGCAGCAGACAAAAACACAGCCGGTACCGCTTCGAGCAATTCATTGACGGCGATGACCCGGGCCCTGCCGGTGACCACGGCCGCAGGAAAACCGATCGTGGCGAGCGCAGACACCATGGTTTTCGCGCGCTCCAGTCCAAGACGCGCAGCAATCATGCCGGCACGCGCGAGATGCGGGCGCATGCCGTCGAGAAAGGCGATGTCGTCGGCATTGTGGGTGCCGTTCGCGATCCAGCGCTCGAAGGTGAAGCCCACCATCTCGCCGCCGGGCATAGCCACCAGTGTCGCGGCCTGGCCACCGAGATTGACGGTCTCGCGCACTTTTCGCGCGGGGTCCTGCGCGATCTGATCCGAGGTCAGATAGTCCTCGTCGCGCAGGAAGCCTGGATAGCGCATGGAAAGCACTTTGACCGGACGCTGGCACTGCAGCCATTGGCCGCTTTCCACATAGTCGCGCAGCGTGTCCTCGACCACCGGCGTGGCGCGCCAGCGCGGCGGCGCATCCGGTGCAATGCTCAGCATCGCGCCGCTTGCGGAACCCGCACGCGTACCGATCGCATCGAGCACGGTGGGCCATTTTTCCGGAACGAAGGCAGCCTCGTAGATGTCGTCGGTGAGGTCATCGCTCATCGATCCGATCTCCAGTTGATTGCACAAAATTATTGGCGGGCCTCGCAGGCGAGACCTGATGTTTTTTTGCTGTACGCGCGGCTGGAAATCTGGAGCGAATGGATGAAGGCGTCAAACGCATATCGCTGTCGAACTGCGCGATGATGCAGCAAAGCCTATAGAAAATGGGTTCCTTGCGCGATCGGTCAAATCAGGAATCGCGACGCAGGCATCAATGACAACAATGGCGTGCAAGCATGGCTGACCATTGCTTGCGATGACGAAACCTGAAGCAGATCGATGACGGCTTCATCGCCCGATGATGACGCCCACCACATTCGTCGCCGACAGATATTTCTGTTCGATCTCCGCGCGCGCCGCTGCGCGATTCTCCGCCGTCAGCAGACCGCGCTTTTCGGCCAGGATCATCCAGCAATAGCCCCACCAGTCGGTGAGCATGCCGTCATCCCCGACCAGATCGTAGCCCTGTTCGGCGGCGAAGATACGCGCATGCGCCTCGTCGAGCTGATCGAGCCAGGCGTGATCCTCGAGCGCGAACAGATCGTCGCTGACATCGTCGGTTGTGTAACCCCACACTGACAAGCACACCGCATTGAATTCACGATCGATCTGATCGTCATCCACGGGATAACGACGTGCATTAAAATGCAGGCGGGTGAGCGATCGTGCGAAATCGGCAATCCGGGTGAGCGCGAACTGGTTGTAGGCAATGCTGGACATGTCGGGCCTTGCAAACGGTCAGGGCAGTTTCGAATCGGAGACTACATCAAGCGCTTGCAAATTTGTTCTTTATTTGTTCTTATCGGTTAACACCTCGCTGTCATCCCGGCGAACGCCGGGATCCATAGCCTCCGACGTCGTTCGGCGGAATGAACGATGCCCAGATCGCGGTGCTATTTCGTCTATATCCTTGCGAGCGGCCACAACGGCACGCTGTATATCGGCGTGACGAATGATATCCATCGTCGGATGGCTCAGCACCGCTCTGGTCGAGGCTCGGAATTCGTCAAAAAATACAGTGTCATCCGACTGGTCTACATTGAACAATATGTGTCAGTCATGGATGCCATTGCTCGCGAGAAGCAGCTGAAAAATTGGAAACGCGGCTGGAAAATCGACTTGATAGAGCAAGATAATCGCGATTGGAGCGATCTGTCCGGATTACTCTAGCTTCGGTGGTTATGGGGCCCGGCGTTCGCCGGGACGACCATGTTCGCCAGAGCTCTGCCATTTTCTGCCCAATTCCACAGCATAACCATGGCAAAACCTCCGCATCGCGGTGGGTTTCCGACCACCACTGAATGGGCGTATGATTTCACGCCGCGCCACAGATCAGGATGACCAGTTTGTCAGACCAGACCACGCCAGCACAATTCCAGCCCCAGAACGCTCCAATCGACGAGTTGCTGCTCGCCGAGATCAAGAGCGCCATTCTCGTCAAGCTGACATTGGGCATTGGCAAGGAAGCCTCCTTCGCCACCAAGCATGATTGGTACAAGGCCGCCGCCCTGACCCTGCGCGATCGCATCGTGCATCGCTGGCTGCTGTCCGAGAAGGAGAGCTACGACGCCGGCCGCAAGCGCGTCTATTACCTCTCGCTCGAATTCCTGATCGGCCGCCTGTTCACCGACGCGCTGAACAATATGGGCCTGCTACCGGTGTTTCGCGCGGCGCTGGAAGATCTCGGCGTCGGCCTCGACGAGCTGCGCAAATGCGAGCCCGATGCGGCGCTCGGCAATGGCGGCCTCGGCCGCCTCGCCGCCTGCTTCATGGAGAGCATGTCGACGCTGGCCATTCCGGCTTACGGCTACGGCATCCGCTACGATTTCGGGCTGTTCAAGCAGATCATCTCGAAGGGCTGGCAGAAGGAATATCCGGACGAATGGCTGAGCTTCGGCAATCCGTGGGAGCTGCCGCGGCCGGAGGTCGTCTATCACGTGCACTTCGGCGGCCAAACCGAGGTGGTGGACGACGCCAAGGGCCATCAGCGCACTGTCTGGCATCCCGGCGAGACCGTGGAGGCCGTGGCCTATGACACGCCCATCGTCGGCTGGCGCGGCCAGCATGTGAATGCGCTGCGCCTGTGGTCGGCGCGGGCGCCGGATCCGCTGCGGCTCGACGTGTTCAACACCGGCGACTATGTCAGCGCCAGCGCCGAACAGGCGCGCGCGGAGGCGATCTGCAAATTCCTGTATCCGAATGACGAAAGCGCTGCCGGCCGCGAGTTGCGGCTGCGGCAGGAATATTTCTTCGTCTCGGCGTCGCTGCAGGATCTCGTCAAGCGGCACCTGGAATCCGAAGGCAATCTGCGCGGCCTCGCCAACAAGGCGGCGGTGCAGATGAACGACACGCATCCGAGCCTCGCGATCGCCGAGCTGATGCGCATCCTGATCGATGTGCACAACATGCGCTGGGACGCCGCCTGGCAGATCACCAATGCGACGTTGTCCTACACCAATCACACGCTGCTGCCGGAAGCGCTCGAGACCTGGCCGGTGGAGCTGATGGAGCGCCTGCTGCCGCGCCATCTCGAAATCATCTATCGCATCAATGTCGCGCATCTCGACCGCGCCGACGCGATCCGCCCCGGCGACACCAATTACCGCGCCTCGGTCTCGGTCATCGACGAGACCGCCGGCCGCCGCGTGCGCATGGGCAATCTCGCCTTCATCGGTTCGCACCGCATCAACGGCGTGTCGGCGATGCATTCGGAACTGATGAAGGAGACCGTGTTCCGCGATCTCAACCAGCTCTATCCCGGCCGCATCACCAACAAGACCAACGGCATCACCTTCCGCCGCTGGCTGACGCTGGCCAATCCGAAACTCACCGACCTGCTGCGCGCCACATGCGGCGACGCGGTGCTGGACGATCCCACCCGCCTGATCAAGCTGGAAGCCTATGCTGGCGACGCCGCATTCCAGCAGGCTTTCCGCGCGGTCAAGCACCACAACAAGCTCGCCATGGCCCGCCTGATCGGCGAGAAGCTCGGCGTGCAGGCCGATCCGTCGGCACTGTTCGACGTGCAGATCAAGCGCATCCATGAATACAAGCGGCAGCTGCTCAACATCGTCGAGACCGTCGCGCTGTATCAGGCGATCAAGGACGAGCCCAACAAGAACTGGGTGCCCCGCGTCAAGATTTTCGCGGGCAAGGCAGCGGCGAGCTATCGCTATGCCAAGCTGATCATCAAGCTGGCCAACGACGTCGCGCGCATGGTCAACAGCGACGAGACGATCAAGGGCCAGCTGAAGGTCGCCTTCATGCCGGACTACAATGTCTCTCTGGCCGAGATCATCATTCCGGCCGCCGATCTGTCCGAACAGATTTCGACGGCCGGCATGGAAGCCTCCGGCACCGGCAACATGAAACTGTCGCTCAACGGCGCCCTGACCATCGGCACGCTGGACGGCGCCAATATCGAGATCCGCGACAATGTCGGCCCGGAAAACATCGCGATCTTCGGCATGACCGCCGACGAGGTGGTCACGCGCCGCAATCGCGGTCTCGATGCATCGGATGTGATCTCGAAGTCGCCCAACCTCGGCCGCGCCATCTATGCCATCGAGAGCGGCTTCTTCTCACCCGACGATCCCGGCCGTTTCGGCGCCATCGGCCACGCGCTGCGGCATCTCGATCACTACATGGTGTCGGCGGATTTCGACTCCTATTACGACGCCCAGCGTAGCGTCGATGCACGCTGGCAGGCCGGCTCCGCCTGGAGCCGCGCGGCCATCCTCAACACCGCGCGCATGGGCTGGTTCTCATCTGACCGCACCATCCGCGAATATGCCGAGGACATCTGGCACGTGCCGGTGGCCAACCAGATGCCCACGACCTTTGCACAGCAGGTGCGGAAGGCGACCTGAGCGTAGCGGTGCTCACGCCCGATAGGCGACGAGCACCGCCCCACAGGCGATCAGGATGACGCCGAGCCAGTTCGGCAGTGACAGCTTTTCGCCCAGAAACAGCACCGCGAACAGTGCCACGAAGACCACGCTGAGCTTGTCGATCGGCGCCACCCGCGCCGCATCGCCGAGCTTGAGCGCGCGGAAATAGCAGATCCACGACGCGCCCGTGGCGCAACCGGACAGAACGAGGAACGCCCACGTTTTCCCCGAGATCGTCGATGGCGACTGCCAGTGGCCTGTAGCAACGACCATCAATCCCGCAGCGAACAGGATGACGATGGTCCGGATGAAGGTGGCGAAATCAGAATTGACGTTCTCGATCCCGACCTTGGCGAAAATAGCGGTGAGTGCCGCGAAGGCCGCTGAGAGGACAGCCCAGAACGGCCAAGTGAGGGTGAGGTTTTTCATCGACAGGGCACCTGCTTTTCAACCGTCATTGCGAATTGGATACTGGCAGAAACAAAAAGGGCGGCCCTGCGGCCGCCCTTTCGCATTTCTAATGATTGCGCAGCTTACTCCGCCGCGATCTTCACGTCCGGCGCGGCGGCGCGCACTTCGGCATCCACCTGCGCTTCGAACTTGGCAAAGTTCTTCTGGAACATGCCAACGAGCTTACGCGCAGTCGCGTCGAACTCGGCCTTGTCCTTCCAGGTGTTCACCGGATCGAGAATCTCGCTCGGCACGCCCGGCAATGCAGTCGGGACGGCGAAGCCGAAATACTTGTCAGTGCGGAATTCGACGTTGCGCAGCGAACCATCGAGCGCAGCGGTGAGCAGCGCACGCGTCACCTTGATCGGCATGCGCGAGCCGACGCCATACTTGCCGCCGGTCCAGCCGGTGTTCACCAGCCAGCAGTCGACTTTATGCTTGGCGATCAGATCGCGCAGCATGTTGCCATAGACGCTGGGGTCGAGCGGCAGGAAAGGCGAGCCGAAGCAGGTCGAGAATTCCGGCTCCGGATCGTTGCCGAGGCCACGCTCGGTGCCGGCGACCTTGGCGGTGTAGCCGGACAGGAAGTGATACATCGCCTGCGCCGGGGTCAGTTTTGCGATCGGCGGCAACACGCCGAAAGCGTCTGCCGCGAGCATCACCACATTCTTCGGCTGCGGCGCACGGCCGGTGCGCGAGGCGTTCGGGATGAAGTCGAGTGGATAGGCCGAACGGGTGTTCTCGGTCTTCGAGCCGTCGTCGAAATCCGGCACCTTGGTGTTTTCATCGAGTACGACGTTTTCGAGCACGGCGCCAAAACGCTTCGAGGCGGCATAGATCGCGGGCTCGGCTTCTTCCGACAGCTTGATGGTCTTGGCATAGCAGCCGCCTTCGAAGTTGAAGACGCCATCCTTGCCCCAGCCATGCTCGTCATCGCCGATCAGCGTGCGCTTCGGATCGGCCGAGAGCGTGGTCTTGCCGGTGCCCGACAGGCCGAAGAAGATCGCGGTGTCGCCATCCGGGCCGACATTGGCCGAGCAATGCATCGGCATGACGCCCTTGGCGGGCAGATAGTAATTCAGCGTGGTGAATACCGACTTCTTCATCTCGCCGGCATAATAAGACCCGCCGATCAGGACGATCTTGCGGGCGAAATCGATGGCCACGACGTTCTCCGAGCGGCAACCGTGACGTTTGGGGTCGGCGCGGAAGCTCGGAAGATCGATGATGGTGAGCTCGGGCACGAAGTCAGCCAGCGCAGATGCTTCCGGGCGGATCAGCAGCGTGCGAATGAACAGCGAGTGCCAGGCGAGTTCGGTGAACACGCGGGTCTTGATCTGGAAAGTCGGATCAGCGCCGCCATAGAGATCCTGCGCGAACAGGGTCATGCCTTCGGCGTGCTTCTTGAAATCGGTGTAAAGCGCTTCGAACTGCTCGGGGGTGATCGACTGGTTGCCGGCCCACCACATGTTTTCGGTGGACGCGTCCTTGACGGTGAACTTGTCCTTCGGGCTGCGACCGGTGAAGTCGCCGGTGTCTGCGCAGAGCGCGCCATCCGATGACAACTCCGCTTCGCCATTGCGCAGCGAGTGTGCGTAGAGCTGCGGTGCGCCGAGATTCCAGTTCACCGCTTTGAGATTTTTAAGTCCGAATTTGTCAGCGCCATAGGCACTGTTGCGTACGCCCGTCTCTTGCACGGATAGTCCTCCTTAGAGTCCGCTATTCCATATGCGCGGCTGCCTCCAGCCACGCATTGAAGCGGTAGCCGTCACTATAACCGCTCCGGCCTTGATCGGGCGATCTAATAGTGACGAAGATGTGAAAAGCCAAGCAACTGTCACCTGACTTGGTTTATTCCAAGCATGGCCATGGGTGTGGCTCAACCGTTCAAAGTGCGGGCCTGCTCTGCCAGTTCCCGCAGCACCTTCCGCAAGTCCATCGGCGTGACGATCCGCCGCGGAAAATCAAGCCGCAGCGTCGTCGACGTTCCGTTGTGCAGATCGAGTCCGTCCGGATCGCAGCCGGTGCAGCGCCAATCGCCTTCTTCCGCGCCAAGAAGTCTTGTTGCGTAGAGATTGAGCGCATCGCGGTGATCGGCATTCATATGTTCGATGGCGCCCTCTTCCGCCTCCACCACGCTCTCCGCGCCGCGGAGATCCGTCAGATACTGCCCGGGTGAGAGATCGATGATGCGGCCGAAACCGGCGACCAGATGCAGCAATGTCGGCCTGATCCGAAAGAAGGAAAAATCCTTAAAATCCACAAAGACTTGCGCGGTTGGATGGACGCTGAGATAGCGTCGTCGAAGCACCTCGCGGTCGGTGTCCGCGGCCTCTTCGGCAACGCCGCCGAGCATGATCCTGGCGCCTTCCAACGGATCCCCCGGCGCCCGCTCATCCAGCATCAATGATACCCGCGGGTCTCCGAGCAGGTTCTTCGTGTGCAGGGCCAGCCGTGAAATGAGGAGAATCGGCGTGCCGTCGGGGTGGCTGGCCACGTTCACCAGGGAGCAATAAGGGGCCCCTGTGCCGAGGGACAGGGTTGCAAGCGCGCCCTGCCGGGAGCGCCGCAGCAGGGACCGGGTGACATGCGAGGGGTCGAAATCGGCAGTCGGCTGCATCATTAAATCCCGATAATCATTGCCGAAAGTGGCTGTTCCCAGTGTCCGAAGCCGCGTATATAAATGTGGAACTGGCGCCCCATTCAAGCGTTAAGGGAACTTGGCCACACTTCAGCCCAGCTTGCATTGCTGGTTGACTGTGTTTTTAAGGCCACCTCATACGGCGGAATATTCAATCCCCGCCGTACAGACCATCCCGCTTCGGAAAGCAGGCTCATGCCCACAATCGCTTTGGTCGACGACGACCGCAACATTCTCACATCCGTATCGATCGCGCTCGAAGCCGAGGGCTATCGGATCATGACCTATACGGATGGCGCGTCGGCCCTGGACGGTTTCCGCACCAGCCAGCCGGACCTCGCGATCCTCGACATCAAGATGCCCCGCATGGACGGCATGGAGACGCTGCGCCGCCTGCGCCAGAAGTCGGACCTGCCGGTGATCTTCCTCACCTCGAAGGACGAGGAAATCGACGAGTTGTTCGGCCTTAAGATGGGCGCCGATGATTTCATCCGCAAACCGTTCTCCCAGCGCCTGCTGGTCGAGCGTGTGAAGGCGGTACTGCGGCGCTCGGCGCCGAAGGACCCCGCGGCCGTGCCGAAGGAAACCGACGCCAAGGCGCTCGATCGCGGCCTGCTGCGCATGGACCCGGAGCGGCACACCTGCACCTGGAAGAACGAGCCGGTGACCCTCACCGTCACCGAATTCCTGATCCTGCAGGCGCTGGCCACACGGCCCGGCGTGGTCAAGAGCCGCAACGCGCTGATGGATGCGGCTTACGACGATCAGGTCTATGTGGACGACCGCACCATCGACAGCCACATCAAGCGCCTGCGCAAGAAGTTCAAGGTGGTCGACGACGATTTCGAGATGATCGAGACGCTGTACGGCGTCGGCTACCGCTTCAAGGAAACCTGATCTCACAAGGTTTCACGGCCCGTTTCGGGCCTGACGTGATCGTCTCGCTGCGCTAGACTCCGCGCAGCGAGCGCAATCGCGACAATCGGCAACAAGCGGGCAGTGTAGGCATTGCTGGATCGAACGCAGCCTGATGGACGACGTGGCTCCGGCGGCTCGCCGCAGGCACCCGATGCATCCGACGAGACACCATCCGGCGGCTGGCGGCGTCCGCTCGACTGGATCAGCCGGCTTCGGCAGTTTTTCGTCGCGCTCACCTTTTCGAGCCTCACGCGCCGCATTGTCTCGCTCAATCTCGCGGGCCTCTGCGCCCTCGTCGCCGGTGTCCTCTATCTCTCGCAATTCCGCGCCGGCCTGATCGACGCGCGTGCGCAGAGCCTTCTCACTCAGGCGGAGATCATCGCCGGCGCCATCGCCGCCTCGGCCACGGTCGAGACCAATACGATCACCATCGATCCCGACCGCCTGCTCGATCTCAAGCCGGGCGAAAGCTATGGCGCCCCGGACGAGTTCAACAATCTCGACTTCCCAATCAATCCCGAGCGTGTCGCGCCGGTGCTGCGCCGGCTGATCTCGCCGACCAAGACGCGCGCCCGCATCTATGACCGCGACGGCGTGCTACTGCTCGACAGCCGCAGCCTCTATGGCCGCGGCGACGTGCTGCGCTTCGACCTGCCGCCACCGACCACCGAGAAGCCGGGCCTGCTGGAAAAGACCACCATCGCCATTCGCACCTGGCTCAACCGCGGCGACCTGCCGCTATATCGCGAACTCGGGCCGGAAAACGGCAACGGCTATCAGGAAGTGCAGCAGTCCCTCGGCGGCCAGAAGAACAGCATGGTCCGCATCAACGACCGCGGCGAAGTCATCGTCTCGGTCGCAGTGCCCGTGCAACGCTTCCGCGCCGTGCATGGCGCGCTGATGCTGTCGACACAAGGCGACGACATCGACCAGATGGTCACCGCCGAGCGTCTGGCAATTTTGAAAGTGTTCGCCGTCGCCATGGCGGTCATGATCGTCCTGTCGCTGCTGCTGGCGTCGACGATCGCCGGTCCGGTCCGCCGCCTCGCCGACAGCGCCGAGCGCGTCCGCCGCCGCATCCGCACCCGCGTCGAGATCCCGGACTTCACCGACCGCCGCGACGAGATCGGCCATCTCTCCGGCGCGCTGCGCGACATGACCGGCGCGCTCTATAACCGCATCGAGGCGATCGAGATGTTCGCCGCCGACGTCTCGCACGAACTGAAGAATCCGCTGACCTCGCTGCGCTCCGCTGTCGAAACGCTGCCGCTGGCGAAGAACGAGAACAGCCGCGGCCGCCTGCTCGAAGTGATCGAGCATGACGTGCGCCGCCTCGACCGCCTTATCTCGGACATTTCCGACGCCAGCCGGCTCGATGCCGAACTGCAGCGCAACGATGTCGCACCGGTCGCTCTGCGCACGCTGCTCAATACGCTCACCGCCGTCGCCAACGAGACGAAGCTTGGACACGATGTCGGCGTCGAGACCCGTTTTGAAGGCCCGTCCAGCGATACATTCTCCGTGCCCGGTCACGACTCGCGTCTTGGTCAGGTCATCACCAATCTCGTCACCAACGCCCAGTCCTTCTCTGAGTCGGGCGGCAAGGTGCGGATCGCCTGCCGCCGCCTGAAGGGAAAGATCGAGGTCGTGGTCGATGACGACGGTCCCGGTATCGGCCCGGATGCGCTGGAGCGCATTTTCGAGCGTTTTTACACCGACCGCCCGCATCAGGGCTTCGGCCAGAATTCCGGCCTCGGCCTCTCGATCTCCAAACAGATCGTCGAGGCCCATGGCGGCACTATCTGGGCCGAGAACCGCATCGGCGCCGCGACGGCCGATGGCGAGGTGCCGGTGCTCGGCGCCCGCTTCGTGGTGCGGTTGCCGGCCACATGAGCCCCCCCCATATCAGCATCCATGCGTCGGCCGTCCTCCTCGGCGACCGCGCCGTGCTGATCCGCGGGCCATCCGGATCCGGCAAGTCGCGGCTGGTGTTCGACCTGATCCTCGCAGCCCAGGCCGGACAACTGCCGGAAGCAATGCTGGTAGCCGATGACCGCGCTTTTCTGGATGTGACGGATGACGGGCTGCTCCGTGTCCGCCCGGCTCCCGAACTGATTGGCTTGCTGGAAATCCGCGGTTTGGGTATCAGGCGCCTCGATTGCGCCACCGCTGCCATTGTGGGGCTGGTGGTCGATCTCGACGCGCATGACGCCGCGCGGCTTCCTGACGCGGAAGCGCTGCGGACCCGGCTGCACGACGTCGAAATTCCCCGAATCCCGGTTGGATCCGGCTTCTCCCCGCTACCATTGGTAGCGGCCTATCTGACGACAACCGAGGGCATTCCGTCGCTGCGACCATAGGACGATTGCCCGAAGGGAATTGGTAACCATATTAGTCCCACACTCGCCACCGATTAGGCCCGCTGATCCTCCCCCGACATAGGTCGTATTTTACGGGAGTTTCGCGAAGAGTCCTCTTGCGCAGAGGCTCTGGATGGTCAAAGTGGCGCTTTCGTGCGGTGCACCAATGCGCCCACGAGGAGTTTCCGATGATTGGTCTGGTACTTGTGACCCATGGGCGCCTTGCCGACGAGTTCAAGGCGGCGCTCGAACACGTAATGGGTCCGCAACAACAAATCGAAGCCGTGACGATCGGTGCGGAAGATGACTCCGACCTCTGTCGCAGCGATATCATTGAAGCCGTCAACCGCGTCGATAGCGGCGATGGCGTCGCCATCCTCACCGACATGTTCGGTGGCACGCCGTCGAACCTCGCCATCTCCTGCATGAGCCGGCCGAAGGTCGAAGTCCTTGCCGGCATCAATCTGCCGATGCTGGTGAAGCTCGCCAAGGTCCGCGAAGAGCGCACGCTCCCGGACGCCATCGCCATGGCGCAGGAAGCCGGCCGCAAATACGTCACCATCGCCAGCCGCGTGCTCGCCGGCAAATGAGCGAACCTCTTTCCCGCGAACTGCCCATCACCAACAAGCGTGGCCTCCACGCCCGCGCCTCCGCCAAATTCGTGCAGATGGTGGAGAAGTTCAGCGCCGACATCACGGTCACCCGCAACGGCGAGACGGTCGGCGGCACCTCGATCATGGGCCTGATGATGCTCGCCGCCGGCATCGGCACAAGCATCGTCGTCACGGCAAAAGGCCCCCAGGCCCAGGAAGCGCTGGATGCGATCTCGCAGCTGGTGATCGACAAGTTCGGTGAGGAGTAGCCGGCCGTAGGGCGGATGAGCCGAAGGCGTAATCCGCCGCGGAGTTTCAACTATTCAATCGGCCGGCGGATTACGCTGCGCTAATCCGCCCTACGATTTTTCACTTCCCCGGCGCCACGAAATAGACGTGCCAGCGCGACGAAATCCCCGACTGCCCCTGAAAGAACCGTCGCGTCGAAATCACCACGCGCTCGGCGCCCGTGGCATTCTCCTTCATCCAGGTCTCGCAGGTCTCGAACCGGGCATCGGCGGGATCGCAGATCCCGATGAAGCCGGTGCGCCTCGCCTCTTCCAGCGACAGCAGCCCCGAGCCGAGCTTTTCGTAATGCACGAACGGCAGGGGATGATCGGCGCTGTAGAATGTCATCTGATCCGCGATCTCGACATAACCGACCACAGCGCTCCAGCGTGCGTGTGCACGGACGTGCCACATCTCTGTGAGCTGCTTCGCGAGCTGCGAATAGGACACATGAGCGAAATTGCCGTTCTCGTCGCGCGGCATGCTGGCGATCGCAATCTGTGGCGCGAGGCCGGATATCGCCAGCGAAAGCACCAGCCACACCGCCGCAATCCGCGGCAACGCGACCCGCGGCATCCGCAGTGACGGGATCGCAATGAAGGCGAGCGGCACCAGGAAGAACAGCGAGATGCCCCAGTCGGTCTTGATATAGATGTCGAAGATCAGCGCGCCGACCGGCGGCCCGACGGCAACGATGCCCTGGATCAGCCAGATGTTCAGCGCCTGATCGCGATTGACCGACGGGTTATCGCGGATCGACCACGGCCGCAGGACGAAACCGCGTGGATCGCGCGCCAGCAGGGACCACCAGCGCGGCGCCCAGGCCAGCACCGCTGCCGCGATCGCCAGCGGCAACAGCAGCAGCGCGACATTGTGTCCGATATAGCCCCAGACCATCTGCAGGCTCTGCCAGTGTGACGAGATGACGTAAGTGCCGGTCGCATAGCGGAATGGCGCGAAGGCCACGCTGCGCACCCACTCGATATGCGGCAGCAGCGCCGCCACCATGGTGACGATCGCCAGCCACGGCGCCGGTGAGCGCAGAAACAGCATCCGCTGCGGATGAATCAGGGCCGCAAGCCCGATGGCGCCGATCATGGTCACCACCCAGTACTTGCACATCAAGGCCAGCGCAGCGGCGAGGCCGAGCAGCACGCCGGAGCGGATCGTGCGCTTCTCGAAGGCATGCAGATAAGCCAGGACGAGCAGCGGCAAGGTGATCAGCTGCACGAGGTCGGCGTTGAACTTGAAGCCCTTGAAGTTGAAGATCGGATAGAGCGCGACCATCACCAGGACAAAGAAGGCGCGGCGGCGATCCACCACATGCAGCGCGATCGCCCAGCAGGCGATCATGCCGACACCCACCGTGGCCATGGCCAGCGCATAGGAGGCCCAGTCCGTGGTCGGGAAGACGCTGAACCAGGCCCCTGCGATCCAGCCCGACAGCGGCGGATGCTTGCCATAGCCGAGCAGGAACTTCTGCCCCCAGGCATAGGCCTCGGCGACGTCGAAATGCACATCCTGCGCCGCCTTCACCTGGGTCAGGATGGCGGTCCACAGCACCGCATGGGCGATCGTAAAGCCGACCACGAGCACCGGCGCCAGCTGCGGATCGACCGCCCAGGCGGCCACGCGCGCCGCCGCCCGGCGTGCCCGCGCAGCGAGGCTGCGGCGTTTGACGGGGGCGGCGATGGCGGGGGATTTGCGACTGCGGTCGGGCCTTTTCATGGGGCCCTGCCTAGCCTGTTTTCCCGGCGAGTAAAATCAGAATGGCTTGAACAAAATGCCGCCCCAAATGGCCTTGTGAAACCACCCGGAAAGCCCCATTTCGGTTGCCGCATCAGGGCTTGGGATGCTATCCCGCGCCCATGACAACCTCCCCGATTTCCAACGTCCGCAACTTCTCCATCGTCGCCCATATCGACCATGGCAAATCGACCCTGGCCGACCGCCTGATCCAGATCACGGGCGGCTTGCAGGCGCGCGAGATGAAGGAGCAGGTGCTGGACTCGATGGATATCGAGCGCGAGCGCGGCATCACCATCAAGGCCCAGACCGTCCGCCTGCATTACAAGGCGCATGACGGGAAGGATTACATCTTCAACCTGATGGACACGCCCGGCCACGTCGACTTCGCCTATGAGGTGTCCCGCTCGCTGGCCGCCTGCGAAGGCGCGCTGCTGGTGGTCGACGCCTCCCAGGGCGTGGAAGCGCAGACCCTCGCTAATGTCTATCACGCGCTCGACGCCGACCTCGAAATCGTGCCGGTGCTGAACAAGGTCGACCTGCCCGCCGCCGAGCCCGACCAGGTCAAGAAGCAGATCGAGGACGTGATCGGCATCGACGCCTCCGACGCGGTGATGATCTCGGCCAAGACCGGCCTCGGCGTGCCCGATGTGCTGGAAGCCATCGTCACCCGCCTGCCGCCGCCGAAGGGCGACCGCGACGCGACGCTGAAGGCACTGCTGGTGGACAGCTGGTACGACGTCTATCTCGGCGTCGTCGTGCTCGTGCGCGTCATCGACGGCGTGCTGAAGAAGGGCCAGCGCGTCCGCATGATGGGCACCAATGCGGCCTATGACGTGGAGCGCGTCGGCTACTTCACGCCGAAGATGGTCAATGTGGACGAACTCGGCCCCGGCGAGATCGGCTTCATCACCGCGGCCATCAAGGAAGTCGCCGACACCCGCGTCGGCGATACCATCACCGACGACCGCAAGCCGATCACCGACATGCTGCCGGGCTTCAAGCCCGCCGTGCCCGTGGTGTTCTGCGGTCTCTTCCCCGTGGACGCCGACGACTTCGAAACCCTGCGCGGCGCCATGGGCAAGCTGCGCCTCAACGACGCGTCGTTCTCGTTCGAAATGGAAACCTCGGCCGCGCTCGGCTTCGGCTTCCGCTGCGGCTTCCTCGGCCTGCTGCATCTGGAAATCATCCAGGAGCGCCTCAGCCGCGAATTCGATCTCAACCTGATCGCCACTGCGCCGTCGGTGATCTATCACATGTATCTGACCGACGGCACCGAGCTCGAGATCCACAATCCCATCGACATGCCGGATGTGGTGAAGATCTCCGAGATCCACGAACCGTGGATTGAGGCGACGATCCTAACCCCCGACGAATATCTCGGCTCCGTGCTGAAGCTGTGCCAGGAGCGCCGCGGCAATCAGAAGGAGCTCACCTACGTCGGCACCCGCGCGATGGTGAAATACGAATTGCCGCTCAATGAAGTGGTGTTCGATTTCTACGATCGCCTGAAGTCTATCTCCAAGGGGTATGCCTCGTTTGACTATCACCTGACCGACTACCGCGCCGCGGATCTCGTCAAGATGCAGATCCTCGTCAATGCCGAGCCGGTCGATGCGCTCTCCATGCTGGTCCATCGCACCCGCGCCGAAGGCCGCGGTCGCTCCATGGTCGAGAAAATGAAGGAGCTGATCCCGCCGCACATGTTCGTCATCCCGATCCAGGCGGCGATCGGCGGCAAGGTGATTGCCCGCGAAACCGTCCGCGCGCTGCGCAAGGACGTGACCGCGAAGTGCTATGGCGGCGACATCTCGCGTAAGCGCAAGCTTCTGGAGAAGCAGAAGGAGGGCAAGAAGAAGATGCGGCAGTTCGGCAAGGTCGACATCCCGCAGGAAGCTTTCATCGCCGCGCTGAAGGTGGATAGCTGAGGCAGAACATAAACCTAAAGTTGATTCCTTGTTGCAATTTTCATAAGCTGATCCGGCCTCAATAGCGGATCGCTGCATCATGGCGGACGTGAACAAGCTTCTGACGTTCACGACGCACGCTCATGATGCGATCCTCGAGCGCAAGCTCGAAATGGACTGGATCGACAGAACGGCTCGTCAGCCAACTTGGTCTCGCCCCGACCCCAGACCAAACAGAGAGCGACGGTTTCGTGCCATTCCCGAATTTGGCGGCCGCATTCTCCGTGTCGTCTGCTTGGAAACAGACCACGAAATACATATCATCACCGTATTCTTCGACCGACGCGCGCGAGAGCCAAAATGAAGCCCACGGTTCAATATCACGCCGAAGACAATGCAGCCTATATTCGCCTTTCGAGCGGCCAAATTCTCGAAAGCGAAGAAGTCGCGCCTAACATCATCTTCGACTACGATGCAGAAGGACGCATTGTTGGTATCGAGATGCTAGACGCGCGCTCGCTGCTGGCCGCCGAGCTTTTGTCGGATGCGGCATAAGCCGCATCACCCAAACTCCCTCTTGCCGCCCCGCCCACCTCCCCTCATTCTCTTCCCCGCGACGCCGAAAACGGCGCGTTTGAAAATTTGGGAGGGACTTCATGACCGCGCATCGTGCGCTGGCGGCAACGACGTTTGCCGTCTCATTGCTTTTCGGCGCTTCAGCCGTGGCCCAGCAGGCCGCACAATCCACCAATAACGCTCCGCTCAAGATCGGCGTCATCGCGGATTTCGCCTCGGTCTACGCCGATATCGGCGGCCAAGGCAATGTCGAGGCGGCCAAGATCGCCATCGAGGAATTCGGCGGCAAGATGTTCGACAAGCCGATCGAGCTTGTCACCGCCGATCCGCTCAACAAGGCCGACGCCGCGGCGACCATCGCCCGCCGATGGTACGAGGCAGAGGGCGTCGACATGATCATCGACCTGCCAACCTCCGCCACCGCGCTCGCCGCGATGGAGATGTCGAAACAGTTCGAGAAGATCATGATCGTCACCGATGCCGCCTCATCGGACATCACCGGAAAGTCCTGTTCGCCCTACACAGCGCACTGGACCTACGACACTTATGGCAATGCGCAGACCGTCGGCAGCGCCATCGTCAAGCAGGGCGGCGACAGCTGGTACTTCATCACGGCGGACTATCTGTTCGGCCATTCCATCGAGCGCGACACGGGCGATGTCATCCGCAAGGCCGGTGGCAAGATCGTCGGCAGCTCGAAGCATCCGCTCAACACCGCGGACTTCTCATCCTTCCTGCTGCAGGCGCAGTCGTCGAAGGCCAAGATCGTCGGCATGGCCAATGGCGGCGGCGACACCATCAACACCATCAAGCAGGCGTCGGAATTCGGCATCGTCGCCGGCGGCCAGAAGCTCGCCGGCATCGTGATGTTCATCTCGGACATCCACTCGCTCGGCCTCAAGATGGCCCAGGGCCTGATCATCACCGAGGCCTATTACTGGGACCTCAATGACCGCACCCGCGCATTCGGCAAGAAGTTCTTCGACAAGATGAAGCGGATGCCGACCATGAACCAGGCCGCCACCTATAGCGGCGTGTTGCATTACCTGAAATCCGTGCAGGCCGCGGGCACCCGCGCCACCAAGCCGGTGCTCGCCAAGATGCGCGAAACGCCGATCCGCGACGCCTTCACCGACAACGGCGTCCTGCGCGAGGACGGCCGCATGGTGCACAGCATGTTCCTGCTGGAAGTGAAGAAGCCGGAAGAGTCCAAGTATCCGTGGGATTATTACAAGGTGCTCGCGGAAGTCCCGGGCGATCAGGTCTTCCGCCCGATGAAGGACGGTGGCTGCCAGTATGTGAAGAAGGATTGAGGCCGCCGCGCTTCACACTCGACTGTCGTTGCCCGGCTTGACCGGGCAACTCAGTACGCGACGTCGGCGTTTACTGGATCGCCCGCATTCGCGGGCGATGACAGTTTGAGACGGAAACCATCATCACAGCACGATATGAAGACGGTTCGCCTCATCGCCTTCAGACGCCGCCGGGACGGCGCAGCAGATCAGCACCTCGTCTTCCGCGATCTCCGCAGTGGGCTCCTGCACATAGGTGACCGCCCCCACCAGAAGCTTCGCTTTGCACGTGCCGCAATTGCCCGCCCGACAACTGTAGTCAGGGTTCAGACCGCGCGCCTCCGCCAGACCGAGCAACGTCCCTGATTCCGGCGTCCAGCGCGCTTCCTTCATGGACTCCGTGAACACCACATGGACCGGCGCGGATGCCGGCGGCCGGCGCGTCAGCGTCATGTCCGGCCCATCCTCGATCCGCACCAATGACGCCGGGCCGAAAGCTTCCGCATGGATGCGCACATCCGGAATGTTGCGTCGACGGAGATCGTCATAGATCGCCTGCATGAAGGGCGGCGGTCCACACAGGTAGACATCGGCTTCTTCGATCGGCACGAAGCGAGACAGGAGCTCGGCATCGACGCGCCCCGCAGCGTCGTAGTCCGCCCCTTCTTCGGCGTCCGAGACATCGCTGAGGACACGGAGAATGCGCACGGCCCCGCCCGCCTTCTCCTCCAGTTCCTCCAGTTCACGCGTGAAGGCGCGATCCTTCCTGGAACGGGCGGACTGCACGAGAACGGTCGGCCGCACTTTCTGCTTGCGCAGGCCCTCATAGACCACATGTTTCAGCATCGCGAGCATGGGCGTAATTCCGATGCCAGCGCCGACAAGAACCGCCGGCCGCTGATGCGTGGCATCGATGGTGAACGCACCGGCCGGCGCGCGCGCCTCGATGACGTCGCCCACCTTGATGCGGTCATGCAGCCATTGCGACACCGCGCCGTCGCGCTTCACGCTGATGCGGTAGATGCGATCGGACGGCGCCACCGAGAGCGTATAGGTTCGGATGGTCATCTTGCCCGCTTCACCCACCGGCAAGCGGATCGGGAGATACTGTCCGGCTTGATGCGGCAGGAGGCCGACGCCATCGGCGGGTTGCAGATGAAATGAGCGGATCGTTGCGCTCTCATTCACGACGTCGACGACCTTGAAAGGCCGCCATTGGCTCGCCAGCTCTGCAGCCTTGAGCCGATCCGCCGCTTGCCGCCAGTCGCCCGTCATCAGCGATGCTGGTGACGCACCATCCTTGCGCGCGAACCAGCGCAGCGCCAGCGCACCGCGCCTCACGATCACGCGGCGCGGCTTGAACGTCCAGAGACGCTCAGCGCCCTGAAAGGCAGCGATCTCCGGCGAGTCCAGAACCACCTGCGCGTCACCCGTCATCTGCAGGACATCGCCGGTCTCATAGTCGGCGAAGAGCAGGCCGGCCTTGCCGTTGAGCAGGATATTGCCGAGCGTCGCAAAGAACAGGTTGCCGTTGAAATCCGGAATCGTGAGCGTGCCGTCGGCATTGATGCGCACAAAACCGGGCCTGCCACCGCGGCTCGAGGCATCCACCTGCCGACGATCTTCGCGTTCGGCATAGGATGCGACGAAGAACATGTCCGACGCCTTGATCATGCCGCGCGCATGCGCACCTAGCGCCACGCTCTCTTCGACCTCTGCCGTGAAAGCCTCGCGGGGATCGCGGGCGAATTCATAATCCCTGAGTTGGATGTAGCGCGGGCAATTTCCAAAGCTCTGGTCGACCTCGAAATGGAGCGCACCATTGACCGACGGTCCGATGATGCCATTCACGCGGTTGCGCCGGCGGGTATGCATCTCGATGCCGAGCAACCCGATCGCATCGCCCTCGCGGAGACCTTCGCTGGCGGGATCGCCGGGATCCCGCGATGCATCGATGTCCAGCGATTGCGCCGTCGGGGATGAAATGAAGCCGGGATGGCCGATGGCCAGTGTCGCCCATGCGTCACCGGCGCGGTCGACGCTTCCCAGCACGATGAACGGAATCTGCGTGTAGAAATCGCGATGCTGGGTCGGCATGTAATCACGCACCACGCGCTTGCCGACCTCGTCCATGTAAGCCGAGACACCGACCTGTTGCTGGATCGTTTTCTCGCCGGCATGCCAGAGGTCGAGCTTCGTCAATGTGTGCTGATCGGTCATTGATCCACCCTCACGGAAGGAGGCGGGCGCATGTCGATACGCCCGCCATGCAGCGGTCAGGCCGCGGCCAGAAGTCCAGCAGGCGTCTTGGGAAACGGCACGAAGCCAGGCAGCGCTTCGATCCGGCGCAGGAATGCGTTGACGCGGGCATAGCCCGACAGATCCACATTCCCTTCCGGAGCGCCGGCGATGTAGCTGTAGAGCGCGACATCCGCGATGGTCGGGCCATCGCCGACAAGCCAGTCGCGACCGGCGAGATGCGCCTCGACCCGCGCCAGCAATGTGTGAGCGCGCGCGATCACCTCATCCGGATTGAACTGGGCACCGAAGACGGTGATCAAGCGTGCCGCCGCGGGCCCATAGGCCAGTTCACCCGCAGCGACAGACAACCAGCGCTGGACAGCCGCGGCGCCTTCCGCATCTTCCGGCAGCCACGCGGCCTGACCGGACTTCTTGGCGAGATAGACGAGGATTGCATTCGAATCCGGGACGACCGTGCCTTCGTCATCAAGCACCGGCACCTGACCGAACGGATTCAGCGCAAGGAATTCGGGCTTCTTGTGCGCCCCTGATGCGAGATCGACGTCAATCAATTCGCATGGCAGACCAAGCAGCGAAACGAACAGATGCGCGCGATGGGCATGGCCCGACAGGGGGAAATTGTAGAGCTTCATGGAAGCAGGTCCTGAGTTGGTGGCCGGGTCCATTCCCGATCCGCCAACACAAACTGCTCCTTGAGCGATAAGGAGAGAATGCGCGGCCTGCGCACTTCATTATTGCACAAAATGAAATGATCGCGTTTCGGAAGATCGGTAGGATGAGTTGAGCGGAGGCGCGTAGCGCCGGAGCGATACCCATCGCTGCCGGGCGCTCGCCGTGATGGGTATCGCTCCGCTCAACCCATCCTACGGCAGCGATCGACGGGTCCAGCTACGCGACCTGTGCGCAATCCGGCTGATCGGCGACGCCGCTCGTCATCGCCTGAGCCCGCAACAGCTCCACGATCTCCTCATTCGGCCGGGCGCGGCTGAACAGGAAGCCCTGCCCTTCATGGCAGCCCTCATGGCGCAGGCAGGCCAGCTCCGCTTCGGTCTCGACGCCTTCGGCCGTGATCGTGACACCCAATCCCATCCCTAGACTGATGATGGAGCTCACGATCGCCTGCGCATCGCGATTGGCGCCGAGATCGCGCACGAAGGACTGGTCGATCTTGATCTTGTCGAACGGGAAGCTGCGCAGATAGCTGAGCGACGAATAGCCGGTGCCGAAATCATCCATGGAGATGCGCACGCCGAGCGAACGCAGCGCGTGCAGCGTCGCCAGCACCTGATTGCTTTTCTCCAGCAGCAGCGTCTCGGTGATTTCCAGCTCCAGCCGGCGTGGCGGCAGGCCGGAATTCTTCAGCGCATCCATCACCACCGACAGCAGATTTCCCACGCGGAATTGCAGCGGCGACAGGTTGACGGCGACGCGGACTTCATCGGGCCAGCGCGCGGCCTCGTTGCAGGCCCGGCGCAGGATCTGGGTGCCCAGCACATTGATGAGGCCGGTGTCTTCCGCCACCGGGATGAAATCGCCGGGCGAGATCATGCCGCGCTCCGGATGCGGCCAGCGGACCAGCGCCTCGCAGCCGGTGATACGGCCGGTCTTAAGATCGACCAGCGGCTGGTAATAAGGCCGCAACTGGTCGTCCTGGATCGCAGCACGCAGATCGTTCTCGATCTTGCGGCGCGCCTGCGCCTTGGCATCCATGCCGGTCTCGAAGAAACTGAACGTGCCGCGGGTATCGTTCTTGGCGCGCGACAGCGCCATGTCGGCGTTTTTCAGCAGTCGCTCGGATTCGTCGCCGTCGCCCGGCGCCATGGCGATGCCCATGCTGGCGCCGATCACCACGGAATGACCATCGAGCAGGAAGGTTTCGCCGATGGCATCGAGCAGGCGCCGCGCCAGCAACACCGCGTCTTCGGGCCGGTGGATGCCGGTCTGGATGATGGCGAATTCGTCCGAGTTCAGACGCGCCAGTGCATCCTCTTCCCGCAATGTCGAACGCAGCCGCCGCGCCACGCCACGCAAGAGTTTGTCGCCGATCTCGTGGCCGAGTGAATCGTTGACGCCCTTGAAATTGTCGAGGCCGAGAAACAGCACCGCGAGCTTCTCGCCGCTGCGGCGGACATGGGACAGCGTCTCGTCGAGGCGTTGACGCAGCAGGTTGCGGTTCGGCAGCCCGGTGAGCGAATCGTGATGCGCCATGAAAGCGAGCCGCATCTCGGCGCGCTTGCGCTCGGTGATGTCCATCAGCGCCAGCATCACCGCCGGCTGCTCGTTGTAGACGAGCTGGCGCGAATAGATGGCGAGATCGATCAGTTCGCCATCGGCCTTGACGTGTTTCCAGGTGCGCGCGGCCTGTTCGTCGGCGACATGATCGCCGCCCCAGGGGGGGGCGGCCTCGAAAGCCTGCAACTGACGGATCGTCAGCTTCTCGAATTCCGCGCGCGTATAGCCGTAATGCTCCGCCGCGGCATCATTGACGCTGAGGATGCGTTCGTCCGCCAGAGCGCAGACGATCATCGGCACCGGATTGCTTTCGAACAGCAGCCGGAACGAGGCTTCACGCTGCTTCAACTCGGTAATGTCGACGCGCAGGCCGACGACGCCGCCATCCTCGGTCAGCCGCTCGTCGATCAGGATGACGCGGCCGTCCGCCAGGGTCTGTTCGTGGCGTTCGCCGGGATGAAACAGCCTGTTGACACGCTCGGCGATCCACTCGTCCTCGCGGCCCGCCGCCTCCGGATACTCACCGCGCTCGACACCGACGCGGATCGTGTCCTGCAGCCGGGCACCCGGCGCGAACTGATCGGAACTGCCATTGTAGATCTCGGCATATTTCTTGTTCCAGAGGATGTAACGCCCCTCGGGATCCAGAAACACGATGCCTTGCGGAAGGATGTCGATGGCTTCGCGCAGCCGTTCATGGGACTTGCGGGCATCGACGATGGCAGCTTCGGCCTGGGCGCGCTGGCGCGCGAGTTCGCCGATCACGCCGATGGATTTCGGCGCGGCTGCAAATGGCTTCCTGGCAACACCCCTCGCGCGATTGAAGCGCGGTTTGTGCGATGCCTTCAGTCCAGTCTTCTTGGGCCGGTCCTTCGGCATCCAGATTCTACTCGCATTCTGCGTGCGACATTCTGTGCCGGAAGTCTCTGAACAAACGGTATCAGCAACCGCGCCCGCCGCATGCTGTTACCGCAAGCAGTGCGCGAATAGCCATAAGAGGTGCACACACAGCGGGCATGCCCATACGCAATACGTGAATAGTCCCTTAATTTGCGGACTAGACATGTTCCAAAGTGGAGCAAGCGACTGCAAATGCGCGCGCTGGAAGCGAATGATCGGTCGAGAAATGCTGCGATGAATCCGCAGCAAAAAATTGCGCCACACGGCAGGATGGTTAGCACCGCGTAAAAGTTGCGCGAGTTGCGCGGCTGACGGCAGCCCCGCGCTGACTTGTCAGCTGCCTCGGCTATAGTCCGGCCATGAGCTCCCGCCTGATTCTCAGCCTGCTATTGCCGCTTGCCCTTGCTTCAGCGTCCAGTGCGCTGGCGCAGACCAAAGGCACGGTCGATCCCAGGCCACTGCCGCCGCTCGCCAATCCCAACGATCCCTCCACGCCGGCCAAGGAACTGTTCGGCCGCAAGGCCCTGCCGACGCGCTCGGCACCGCAGGTCGTCGGCTTCTATGCCAAAGGCTGCATTGCCGGTGCCGAGGCATTGGCACTGAACGGACCGACCTGGCAGGTGATGCGGCTGTCGCGCAACCGCAACTGGGCGCATCCGCAGATGGTCGAACTGATCGAGCGCGTTTCCGCCAAGGCGAACCGGATCGCGGGCTGGCCCGGCCTTCTGGTCGGCGACATGTCGCAACCACGTGGCGGCCCGATGCTTACCGGCCATGCCAGCCACCAGATCGGCCTCGATGCGGATATCTGGCTGACGCCGATGCCGAACCGGCAATTGTCGCGCAACGAGCGCGAGGAAATGTCGGCGGTGATGATGGTCCGCAAGGATCGCCTCGACATCGATCCTGCCACCTGGACGCCCACACATCTGCCGGTGATCCGCGCCGCGGCGCAGGAGCCGGCGGTGGAGCGCATTTTCGTCAATGCGGCCATCAAGAAAGCGCTGTGTCGCGAGGCCAAAGGCGATCGCAGCTGGCTGTCGAAGGTGCGGCCGATGTACGGCCACGACTATCATTTCCACATCCGCATCAAATGTCCGGCAGGCGCCGCTGACTGCGAATCCCAGACTCCGCCGAACGAAGGCGAAGGCTGTGCAGCAAGCGACCTCGCCTACTGGTTCAGCGACGCCGTGCTGCATCCGAAACCACCGCCGGTGCCGCCGAAGCCGAAACCGCCCATGACCCTGGCGGATATGCCGGCAGCCTGCCGCCAGGTCCTGACGGCACCGTGATCGATCCAGTCCCTATCGTGGTGTCGCGAAAACAGGCTAAAATGCCATCGTCGCCGTGCCGCAAGCGGGCGACCGGTCGGGCCGACGGTCCGTCCCTTCCCTCCTCGCTGCGACCGATTGCGGTCCGGCAAAATCAAGCGAGACCACTATGCGCATCAGTGCACGCAACCAGATCAAGGGCACCGTCCTCGAAGTGACCAAGGGCGCCACCACGTCCCATATCCGCGTCGATATCGGCGGCGGTCAGGTCATGACGTCTTCGATCACGAATGAAGCCGTGGACGATCTCGCCCTGAAGGTCGGCGGCAAGGTCGTGGTGGTCGTGAAGGCCTCCGACGTCATGATCGCGGTGGACTGATCATGGCAGCGCGTCTGATTGTCGCGCTTGCACTGCTGAGCTCGGCGCCCGCCTGGGCGGCCGAGCCGAGCGGTTGCGACAAGTTCAAGTGGCCGGTCGACAAGGAGCGCGCCGCACTGACGTCGCAAGACCGCCTCAAGGCGGCCTCAGGAAATGAGCTCGCAATCCCCGCAAAGGCGGACCTCGAACTCAAGACTCCGGCCGAGGCCAAGCTTCCCCGCCAACCCGAGCGTAAGCCGAAAGACGGCACATTTGCCGGCTTCGTGAAGTTCAAGTCCCCGCCGAAAGCCGGTGCCTATACGGTCAGCCTGTCTTCCAATGCCTGGATCGACGTGATCCAGGATGGCGAACAGTTGAAGCCGATGGAGTTCAGCGGCGCCACCGACTGCACGGGCATCCGCAAAGTCGTGAAGTTCGATCTCTCCGGCGGTCCCTTTGCCGTGCAGATCTCGGGCGCGACCGAGGCCAGCATCAGCCTTGCAGTGCTACCCGCCGAATAAGGGCACGGGGCCTTTACCCCTCTCGCCCGCCTGAGTATTGTCGCGGCGCGATATCCCGGATGGACCGTAAGTCCCCGGGATTGCCGGAACGGCGCTTCCGCCTGTCGCAGATCCCACCTCACCAACGCCTGAGCTGCGCGCCTTTTGCGCTGCGCTCACGCATGGAGCGCCAACATGAAACGCATTGCCGGACTTTTCGCCGCTTTCTCGATCCTGCTCGGATCGACCTTCACGCCTGCGCAGGCGCAGGACAAGAGCCTGACCGTCTTCGCCGCCGCATCGATGAAGAATGCGCTGGACGAGCTCAACACCGCCTATACAGCCAAGACTGGCGTCAAGGTGACGTCCAGCTACGCTGCAAGCTCCGCACTTGCCAAGCAGATCGAACAGGGCGCCCCCGCCGACATCTTCATCTCGGCCGACCAGGAATGGATGGACTATTCGGTCGGCAAGAAGGACATCAACGAGGCCACCCGCGTCAGCCTGCTCGGCAACAGCATCGTGCTGATCGCCGGCAAGGACTCCAAGCTCGCCGACGTCAAGATCGGCCAGGGTTTCGACCTCGCCAAGCTTGCCGGTGACGGCAAGATCGCCACCGGCGACGTGAAATCGGTACCGGTCGGCAAATATGCCAAGGCGGCACTAGAGAAGCTCGGCAGCTGGACCGCGGCAGAGCCGAAATTCGCGATGGCCGAAAGCGTGCGTGCCGCACTGACGCTGGTGTCGCGCGGCGAGGCGCCGCTCGGCATCGTCTATTCCACCGACGCCAAGATCGATCCGGGTGTGAAGGTCATCGGCACCTTCCCGGCCGACTCGCATCCGGCAATCGTCTATCCGGTGGCAGCGACCGCCAAGGCCAAGACGGAAGCAGCCGACTACATCGCTTTCCTGAAGAGCTCGGCCTCCAGGACCATCATGGAGAAATACGGCTTCACCTTCCTGGCCAAGCCAACGACCTGAGCTCAGCCGTCATTGCGAGGAGCAAAGCGACGAAGCAATCCAGAAGCCGCAAGCGAAGAACTGGATTGCTTCGCTCCGCTCGCAATGACGAAAGAAATGCCGATCCATGTTCGACATCACTCCCGAAGAATGGACGGCGATCCTGCTTTCGATCAGGGTCGCCGTGATTGCGACCCTGATCTCGACCCCGCTCGGCATTGCGGTGGCGTGGCTGCTCGCGCGCCGCGATTTCTGGGGCAAGGCCTTTGTCGATGCCTTCATCTATCTGCCGCTGGTGCTACCGCCGGTCGTCACCGGCTATCTCCTACTGGTGATGTTCGGCAAGCGCGGCGTGCTGGGCTCTTTTCTCGCCGAACATTTCGGCATTGTCTTCGCCTTCCGCTGGACCGGCGCTGCGCTGGCTTGCGGCGTGATGTCGTTCCCGCTGCTGGTGCGCCCGATCCGGCTCTCCATCGAAGCCGTCGACCGTCGCCTGGAACAGGCTGCGAGCACGCTCGGGGCATCGCCGCTCAAGGTGTTCATCACCGTGACATTGCCGCTGGCGCTGCCGGGCGTTCTTGCCGGCATGGTGCTGGGCTTTGCCAAGGCGATCGGCGAATTCGGCGCCACCATCACCTTCGTGTCCAATATCCCCGGTGAGACGCAAACGATTTCATCGGCGATCTATTCGCTGCTGCAGACGCCGGATGGCGACGCGGCAGCATCGCGGCTCGTTCTCATCTCGATCGGCATTGCGGTCGTCGCCCTGATCGCCTCAGAATGGTTTGCGCGGCGCGCGACCAAGCGACTGCACGGGAACTGACATGCTGCGCGTCGATATCTTCAAACAGCTCGGCAATTTCTCGCTCGATGTCGCCTTCACCAGCGAGGGCCGTGTCACCGGCCTGTTCGGCTCGTCCGGCGCCGGCAAGACCTCGCTGGTCAGCATGATCGCCGGACTGGTGACGCCGGATCGCGGCCTCATCGCCATCGACAAGGCCGTGCTCTACGACCGCAGCAAGCGCATCGACCTGCCCGCCTATCGGCGGCGGATCGGCTACGTCTTCCAGGACGCGCGACTGTTTCCGCATCTCAGCGTGGCACAGAATCTCGATTACGGCCGTCGCATGAATTTCCTCAATCGCGACGATGCCGACGAGAAGCGCATCACCGACATGCTCGATATCGGCCATCTCCTGCTGCGCCGCCCCGGCGGCCTGTCCGGCGGCGAGCGCCAGCGCGTGGCGCTCGGCCGGGCGCTGCTCGCGAAGCCGCGCCTGCTGCTGCTGGACGAGCCGATGGGCGCGCTGGACGAGGCGCGCAAGGCGGAAATCATGCCCTATCTGATCCGCCTGCGTGACGAAGGCGACGTGCCGATGGTGCTGGTCAGCCACGATGCCGACGAAATGCGGCAACTGGCAACGAATGTGGTGCTGCTCAAGGGCGGGCGCGTCATTGGCCATGGCGGCACCGAGGTGCTGCCGAAATGGGTCGTGCCCGCAGCGTAAGTTAAGCCCCCGACAATCCCGACAGCGTCCGCTTCAGCTTGCTCCGGAACACCTCTGCCCGGCTCAAGCGCGGCATCGGCTCCGGCTCGTCTTCCGGCAGGCGGAGGCCAACCACGTTCACGCGTCCGCCGCCAAGGCTGCGGGCGACGAGATCGATGGTGTCGATCGGCACGGCGGCACCGACCTTGGGCGCGCGATCAAGATGGATGTCGAAATAATCCGCCAGCGTCAGCGACGCCTGTGCGGGGTCGATCGCAATGCCGTAGATGGCGGCGAGATCTCCCAGCGTCGTCTCGCCCGGCACCATGAAGTCGCCGAGCAAATGCGGATCGGGCGCAGTGCTCGGCGGCATGTCGACGAAAAAGCGATCGAGCGATTCCGCCTTCTCCGGCGGCGCCAGCAGATAGAGATAATCGCCGGCCGCGACCGGTGCGGCCTCTTCCGGCGTCAGAATATGCTCGTCGCGGATCACCAGGGTCGGCTTCGACCAGGACGGGATCAAACCACGCTTCAGATACAGGCTCTTGGGTCGCACCGAATAGCCGACCAGCTGTTGCTCGAGCTGACCGGGCAGATCCAGCTCGATGCGGCGCGGACCACGATCGGTGCGCGGCAGCGCCACATGCAGCAGGCGGGCGGCATAACCAAGCGTCCAGCCCTGAAACAGCAGCGAGATGATGACCACCACGAAGGCGACATCGAAATAGAGATGCGCATTGGGCAGGCCGACCAGCATCGGGATCGAAGCGAGGAAGATCGCCACCGCGCCGCGCAGGCCGACCCAGGAGACGAACGCCTTTTCGCGCCAGTTGAAGCGGAAGGGCTGCAGGCAGAGAAACACCGCCAGCGGCCGCGCGATCACCATCAGCACCACGGCCACGGCAATCGCCGGCAGGATGCTGCTCACCAACCGCTCCGGCGACACCAGGAGCCCCAGCATCACGAACATGACGATCTGCGCCAGCCAGGTGGCGGCGTCGAGGAAGGTGACCACCGAATTATGCGCGCGGGTCGGCCGGTTGCCGATCACCATGCCGGCCAGATAGACGGCGAGGAAACCCGAGGCATGTGCGATCTGCGCGAGGCCGAAGATCACCAGCGCCGCGGTGCAGACGAAAGGCGCGTGCAAGCCCTGCGGCAGCGCCACGCGGTTCATGGCCATCACCACCAGCAGGCCGCCGACCATGCCGATCAGCGTGCCCAGCACCGATTCCTGTAGAAACTCCATCACCACATGGCCGGCCGACGCATCGCCCAGCGACAGCAGTTTCACCAGGGTCAGGGTGAGAAACACCGCGAACGGATCGTTGGTGCCGGACTCCACTTCCAGCGTCGCGCCGACGCGCGGACGCAGGCGAAGCCCCTGTGCATGCACGAGCAGGAACACCGCCGCGGCGTCGGTGGAGGCGATGACGGCACCGGTGAGCAGCCCCTCGGTCCAGCTCATGCCGAGCGTATACTTGGCGACCGGCGCGGTGATCAGCGCTGTGAGCAGGACCCCCACCGTCGCCAGCATCATCGACGGTGCCAGCACCGTCTGGATTGCCTTGAAATGGGTTTTCAGCCCGCCATCGAACAGGATCAGTGCCAGCGACACCGAGCCGACCACATAGGCCGTCTTCACATCGTCGAAATGCAGGCCGCCCGGCCCCGCCTCGCCGGCCGCCATGCCGATGAAAAGAAAGAACAGCAGCAGCGGAGCGCCGAAGCGCAGCGCGAGCAAACTCGACAGAATGCCCGCCATCACCAGAACGGCGCCGAGCAGGATTGCGATACTGACTGAGTCGAGTGAGGCCATGGGGCTCCGGACGCCGAAACGCTTGCATTCAATGCTTATCGTCGCGTTTCCGTGACGCCAAACGAATTCTGCCCAAGGTTGAGCTGGTGGTATGATTGCTGCGATTTTGGTGGCATCACGGCAACGCCGGACAATGGTGTCGCCATAACGACTGTGTGAACCTGACCATCACTCGAATCACATCGGCGCCGGCACCGCCCCTGCGCGACATGAGACCCTGACGATGCTCGACCTGACCGATGCCCATACTTTCGTTCTCGAGACGACGAAGACGCTGGGCGCCGAGTTTGCGTCGCCATGGTTCTATCTCCAGTTCGCACTGATGCTGGCCGCGGCCGGCATCAGTGCAGCCATCGGCTCGCTGGCGCGCGCAAAGATCGACCTCACATCGCTGGTGATGGGATGGCCGGCACCCCTGCGCATGTTCATCCGCGTGTTGGTCGAGAGCATCGGCACCGCCGCCTTCGTGGTCCTGACGGTCATCGCCCGCGAAATCATGCTGAGCGCAACTTTGCCGAGCCGCAGCTACCTGCTCGCGGTCGTCGCCAAGCTGGCGCTGGCCTGGCTGGTGATCCGGCTGGTCACCAGCATCATCCACAACCCGCTGATCGTGCGGCTGGTATCGATCTCCGCCTGGTTCGTGGCGGCGCTCAGCATTCTGAACCTGCTCACTCCGACCATCGCCTTCCTCGACGGCCCCGGCATCGATCTCGGCGGCCTCCGGCTAACGCCGCTGCTGGTCATCAAGCTCGCGGTGCTGCTGGCGCTGGCGCTGTGGGTGGCCAATATCATCAGCAACTTCCTCGAAGGCCGTATCCGCCAGTCGCATGACCTGACGCCATCGGTGCAGGTGCTGCTCACCAAGCTGGTGCGGGTCCTGATGATGGTGTTCGCCGTCGCATTGGTGATGGGTGCCGTCGGCATCAATCTGGCGGCGCTCGCTGTCTTCTCCGGCGCGGTCGGTGTCGGCATCGGTTTCGGCCTGCAGAAGATCGTCGCCAATTTCATCAGTGGCGTGATCCTGCTCGCCGACAAATCGGTGAAGCCCGGCGACCTCGTCACCATCGGCGACAGCTCCGGCCGCATCAGCGCGATGAATACGCGCTACATTTCGGTGGCCGCGGGAGACGGCCGCGAGTTCCTGATCCCGAATGAAGACCTGATCACCAAGAAGGTGGTGAACTGGACCTATACGGACAAGGATACGCTGGTGAAGGTGAGTTTCGGCACCAATTACGACGCCGATCCGCGCCTCGTCTGCAAGCTCGCCATCGATTGCGCCACGGCATCGGCGCGGGCGTCGACGGTGAAGCCGCCGAACTGCCTGCTCGGCGAATTTGCCGAGACCGGGATGCGCTTCTCGCTGACGTTCTGGATCGACTCGCCGGATGGCATGGATGCCGTGAAGAGCGAGGTGATGCTGGCGCTGTGGGACGCGTTCAAGCGCGAGGGCATCCGCGTGCCGTATCCGGTGCGCGAGATCAAGATCCGCGGCGGCGCATTGCCGGTGGAGACCATCGCCGAAGTAACGAACGAGTCGGAATGAGCCGATGAAGCTGCCGCTCGACCTGGTGCCGGCGACATTGATCCGCCGCTACAAGCGCTTTCTTGCCGATGTCGAACTCGCCGATGGCAGCCTGATCACCGCGCATGTGGCCAATCCCGGCGCCATGATCGGACTGCAGGCGCCGGGCGCACGGGTCTGGCTGTCCCTGTCGGCGAGCAAGACGCGAAAGCTCCCGTATTCATGGGAGTTGGTGGAAGCCGATTTCGGCAATGGCCCGGAGCTCGTCGGCGTCAACACCATCCACCCCAATGCCATCGTCGCGGAAGCTCTCGCCGCAGGCGCGATCCCGGAACTGGCCGGCTACGCCACGACACGGCGGGAGGTGAGATACGGCGCAGCGTCGCGCGTCGATTTCCTGCTCGAACATCCCGACCGGCCGCCCTGCTATGTCGAGGTGAAGAACGTCCACATGATGCGCCAGAAGGGTCTGGCGGAATTCCCGGATTCGGTGACGGCCCGCGGCGCCCGGCATCTGGAGGAACTCGCGGCCATGGTGGCGCTCGGCGCCCGCGCGGTACTGCTGTTCGTGGTGCAGATCGGCTCGAGCCAGCGGGTCGCCGTCGCCCGGGACATTGATCCCGCCTATGGCCGTGCCTTCGACAAGGCGCGGGACGCAGGTGTCGAGGCCCTCGCTTATATCTGCACGATCGACCATGGCAGCATCGTGTTGGCCGGAAAAGTGCCGATCGAGCCGTGACTTGGCGGGGTCGTGCGGCCCAGCCATGACGCTCCGAGAGACAGCTTTGGCTTGCGCTGACCGCCCTGATCATTAAATTAGGGCTCCATCATCCCATTGTCACAGCACCAGATTTTCTCATGAGCTATACCGACGCCTCCGACACCGCCCTGCGCAAGACCGGGCAGATCAAGCTGCACGGCGAATCGGCGTTTGCGGGCATGCGCAAGGCTGGCGCACTGGTCTCGGAATGTCTGGATGCGCTCACTGATCTGGTGAAGCCGGGCCTGATGACCTCGGCGATCGACGATTTCGTCCGCGAATTCGCCTTCGGCCATGGCGCCTTCCCGGCGACGCTGATGTATCGCGGCTATCGCTTCTCCACCTGCACCTCGATCAACCACGTGGTCTGCCACGGCATGCCGGAAGCGCGGGCGCTGAAGGAAGGCGACATCGTCAATATCGACGTCACCTTCATTGTCGATGGCTGGTATGGCGATTCCAGCCGCATGTATGGCGTCGGCGAATTGCCGCGCAAGGCCGAGCGTCTGGTCGAAGTGACCTATGAATCGCTGATGCGCGGTATCGCGGCGGTGAAGCCCGGCGCCACCACCGGCGATATCGGCCATGCGATCCAGAGCTTCGTCGAACCGCAGGGCATGAGCGTGGTGCGCGATTTCTGCGGCCATGGCCTCGGCCGCCTGTTCCATGACGAGCCGAACATCATCCATATCGGCCGCCCCGGCGAAGGCGTGCAGCTGCGGCCGGGCATGTTCTTCACCATCGAGCCGATGATCAATCTCGGCAAGCCGCATGTGAAGGTGCTGTCCGACGGCTGGACCGCAGTGACCCGCGACCGCTCGCTGTCAGCGCAGTTCGAGCATACCGTGGGTGTGACGGAGACCGGCGTCGAGGTGTTCACGCTGTCGAAGCGGCACAATGAGAAGCCGCTGGCGGCGGCCTGACCATAACTCCCCCCCTCATCCTGAGGAGCCGCGCAGCGGCGTCTCGAAGGATGGCCGCAAGCGAGCACCTGGCCATCTCATGGTTAGAGACGCGCGCAAGGGCGCGCCCCTCACCATGAGGGACGGAGGAAAGCACTTTTAAGTTGCATTTACTTTCCGCCACGGCATGCTCGCGGACACGCATCAGCGAGTTCGCATGCCCGCACCATCGAACAGTCTCCTGCCCGGCCTCGCCGAAGCGCCACACTTCCACGGCCATCGCGAGCGGTTGCGCGATCGTTTCCGCTCCGCCGGTGCAGATGCCCTGAGTGATTACGAGTTATTGGAGCTGGTGCTGTTCCGCGCGCTGCCACGGCGCGACGTGAAACCACTGGCGAAGGCGCTGATCCAGGCTTTCGGCTCCTTCGCCGAAACCGTCCACGCGCCGGATGCGCGGCTCCGCGAGATCGGCGGCCTCGGCGAAGCGGCCATCACCGAAATCAAGCTGATCGCCGCCACCTCCAGCCGCGTCGCCAAGGGCCAGTTGAAGCAGCGCACCGTGCTCTCGTCATGGGCCACGGTGATCGACTATTGCCGCACGGCCATGGCCTTTGCCGACAAGGAGCAGTTTCGCATCCTGTTTCTCGACAAGCGCAACCAGTTGATCGCCGATGAGGTGCAGCAGGTCGGCACCATCGACCACACACCGGTCTATCCACGCGAGGTGGTGAAGCGGGCGTTGGAGTTGTCCGCCACTGCGATCATCATGGTGCACAACCACCCCTCCGGCGATCCCACCCCATCGCAGGCAGACATCCAGATGACTAAGGCGGTGATCGAGGTCAGCAAGCCGCTCGGAATCGCCGTGCATGACCACATCATCGTCGGCAAGCACGGCCATGCCAGCCTGAAGGGGATGAAGGTGATCTGACTATTGCCTCAGCAAAATCAGCGGATCCGCCATGTCCGGCATCCGCCGCCATTGCGCGTTATCATCCGCCTCGAAATGCCAGGTCTCGCCTGACGCGGAGAACATCAAGAGTTCACCACGCTCCAGGCGCCACTGGGTCGGTTTGAAATTCGCCACCAGCGCGTCGCAGCGGGGTTTGAGGAAGAGCTGGAAATTGTCGGGGCTGGCTTCGTTGTTGGTCAGCGTCAGTCCGCAGATCGCGCGGCCATTGCCGCGGACGATGGACCAGTCGCCGATCATCGAATCCATCGTTTTCGACAGCGAGCGCGCGGCGGCGAGGTTCTGCAGGATATAGACGCCCTCGCCGGAGCGAATTCCCTCAAAGATCCCGCTCTCGACTTCGGTGAGGTCGATCACCGGCTCGCCTGCCGGCGTCTGCAGACGGACGATATCGAGGCCCTTGATGCTCCAGGCAACGATGTCCTTCGTGAAAGGTAACGCCTTGGCGCAATCGGGCTCGAGGTCGAGCTTCAATCCCTGCGGAGAATTGTCGGGCTTTAGCGTCACCACGCAGGTCTTGCTGCGATCGGTGCTGGACAGCTCCCACTGCCCGACCATGCTCTTCTTCAGCGCCGCAGCATCCTGCGCCTGCGCCGATACGCCAACAAACATCGCGCCGGCCAGAGCCAGTACGAGTTGCGTCATGCGGACCGGCGCACGCATGTTCAGCGGGCCTTGACCGGCGTTTCAGGAATCGGCGTGAGGATCGGCTTGCCGCCGAACCAGAGCTTCAGGTTGTCGACCACCATCTGGTCCATGGCATTGCGCGTTACCACCGAGGCCGAGCCGACATGGGGCAGCAGCACGACATTCTGCAGCGCCTTCAACTCGTCCGGCACCTTGGGCTCCTGCGCAAACACGTCGAGGCCGGCGGCAAGGATGGTGCCCGATTTCAGTGCCTGGATCAGCGCCGGCTCGTCGATGACGGAGCCACGGGCCACATTGACGATGATGCCGCGCGGACCGAGCGCCTGCATCACTTCGGCATTGACGATATTGGCCGTCGACGGGCCGCCTGGCGTGATAACGATCAGCGTATCCACCGCCTTCGCCATCTCGACGAGGTTCGGATAGTGCTGATAATCGACGCCCGCGGCGGGATTGCGCGAATGATAGACCACCGGCACCAGCGACGCATCGAGGCGGCGCGCGATGGCCTGGCCAATGCGCCCCATACCCACCATGCCGACCTTGCGATCGCGCAGCGAACCCACGGTGAGCGGATAGCCCTGGGTCAGCCACAGGCCCGACCGGACATATTTGTCAGCTTTCACGAACTCTCGGGCCGTGGCGATGAACAGGCCGAGCGCGACGTCGGCGACTTCCTCGGTCAGCACGTCCGGCGTGTTGGTGACGACGATATCATGCTCGGCTGCGTATTTCGCATCGATGTGGTCGTAACCGACGCCGAATGACGAGACGATCTGGACATTGGGATATTTCGACAGCATCGCGCTGTTGACGGGCACCTGGCCGGTGACCGCGATGCCGCGGATCTTCTCGGCAATGCCCGCCGGCACACGCTCGAGATCGGGCAGCGTTTCATATTTGTGCAGGATGAACTGATCCGAGAAACCGTTCTCGATCAGCGCCTTCGACGGTCCATAGACCAGCAGGTCGATCTTTTCCGAAGAGATTCCCGTCCCCATCATTTTTCCTTTCGCAGTGCACTCTCATGCCAGCGCCGCAGCATCCGATGCGACGCCAGCGCGAGCAGCATATAAATCACAATCCCGGCCACGGACAGCATCAATAGCGCTGCGAACATGCGGGGAATATTGAGGCGATAGCTGGACTCCGTGATGCGATAGGCAAGCCCGGAGCCGGAGCCCGCAGCACCGGCCGCGATTTCCGCGGCCACGGCCCCGATCAGGGACAGACCACCGGCAATGCGCAACCCGCCAAGAATATACGGCATGGCAGACGGGAGTTGCAGATAGCGCAGGGTCTGCCAGCGCGAGGCGCCGTTGAGCTGGAACAGGCCGGCGAGATTCCGGTCCACCGAATTCAGCCCCAGTGTCGTATTCGCCAGCACCGGAAAGAAAGCCACGATCCAGGCGCAGGCGACGACCGCGGCGTCCTGCGGCAGATAGATCAGCATCAGGGGCGCGATGGCAATCACAGGCGTCACCTGCAGCACGATCGCATAGGGCAGCAACGAATATTCGAGCCACTTCGACTGATTGAACAGCAATGCGAGCGCGATACCGCCGATAGCTGCCGCGATAAAACCTTCCAGCGCCGTGAGCAACGTGACGCCGAGCGACGCCGACAGGATCGGCCAATCCGCGATCAGCGTTTTGAGGACGAGCAACGGCCCCGGCAGAATGTATGGCTGGATCTCGCCGATGCGGACAACGAGATCCCACGCCGTGACACCGCAGAGGAAGACGACCACCGGCCAGACGATGCGATGCCAGCGCCCCTCGCCGGATGCACGCTCCACGGATGGCAACGGCTCCAGCCCCTTCATGCCACCGCCTCCGCCTCGCTCGCCTGCATCAGGGCTTGCGAGACCTCGCGGCAGAAGCCGGCATAGGCAACCGAGGTGCGGAAAGCGTCATCGCGCGGCTCGGGCGCATCGATATGGCATTCGGCATGAACGCGGCCCGGACGCGACGTCATCACGACGACCCGCTGGGACAGATAGACGGACTCATAGACCGAATGCGTGACGAAGACGACGGTCTTGCCGAGCTGGCGCCACAGCGCGCGCAGATCATTGTTGAGTCTGAAGCGCGTGATTTCGTCGAGCGCGGCGAAGGGCTCGTCCAGCAGCAGGATATCCGGCGAGGTCACCAGCGCACGCGCCAGCGATACCCGCATTTTCATGCCACCGGAGAGTTCGCGCGGATAGGCATCGGCGAAATCGGCCAGGCCGACCTGTGCCAGCGCCGCGGCCACGCGCGGCGTCGACTCCTGATCCGGGACATGGGCAAGCTTGAGCGGCAGCCGCACATTCTCGCGCACCGTGGTCCACGGCATCAAAGTCGGCTCCTGAAACACGAAACCGATGCCGTGCCGCGATGCCCGTGCGGGAACAGCGATTGATCCAGAGGATGGCGCTGCCAGCCCGGCGATCAACCGCAATGCGGTGGACTTGCCGCAACCGGACGCGCCGAGCAGCGAGACGAATTCGCCCTTGCGGATGTCGAGATCAAGCGGACCGAGCGCACGGGTGCCGTTGTCATAGGTCTTCGTCACGCCGTTCAGGCGGATCGCAAACTCATCGCGAGACGACACCGACGCCACCGGCTACTTCTTCGGCCGGAGATCGATGCCGACACCCTTGTTGACGAATTGCAGCGTGTAAGCCTTGCGATAGTCGATGTCGCGCTTCACCACGCCGGCACGGGACATCTTGTCAAAGAAGCTCGCCGCGCGCTCGTCGCTCATGGCGCCGATCCCGTTCTTCAACGTATCGCCGGAATCGACGATGCCCTTGTCGCGCATGGTCGCCGTCGAATAGGCCAGCAGCTCATCGGTCATTTCCGGATTCAGCTTCTTGATCATCTCGTTGGCGGCTTTGTTGTCGCCATAGAGATAGTTGTACCAGCCGATGATCGAGGCATCGACAAAGCGCTGCACGAGATCAGGGGATTTTTCCACCGTCTCGCGCCGCGCCTCGATCAGCGTCGAATAGCCATTGAGCCCGTAGTCGGCGAGCAGCATCACATTGGGTTTGAAGGCGGCCTGTTTCTCGATCAGGAAAGGCTCCGACGTGACATAGCCCTGCATGGCGCTGTTCTTGTCCACGATGAAGGGCTGCGCATTGTAGTTGTAGGGCTTCACCCTGGACTCGCTGAAACCGAATTCCAGTTTCATCCATTGGAAATAGCCGACGATGCCTTCCTTGGAGATGAACAGCGTTTTCGATTTGAGATCTTCGAGCTTGGTCACCTTCGGATCGGGATGCGAGACGAAGACCTGCGGGTCTTTCTGGAAGATCGCCGCGATGGCGATGACGGGCACGTCGTTGGCGACAGCATCGAAGGATTGCAGCGTATTGGCGCTCATGAAGAAATCGAGCTTGCCCGAGATCAGCAACAGCCGGTTGTTCACATTCGGGCCGCCCGGCACGATGGTGACGTCGAGACCGTAACTCTTGTAGGTGCCGTCCACCACCGCCTGGAAAAACCCGCCATGCTCAGCCTCGGCGACCCAGTTGGTGCCGAACGAGACCTTGTCGAGCTTGCCTTGGTCGGGCTTGCCCTGCGCAAAAACAGGCGCGAGCGACGCTGACATCATCGCCACGCCCATGGTTAACGCGCGCAGCAGGGAAAACCGACCCATATTGGACTCCGTAACGTGTTCTGCCCCATGATAGGAAGCAATCGCGGGACTGACTACCCGCTCCGCCGCAAAGAAATGCCTGCCATGACATCATCCGTACCGCATCGTGACTGGATTGCCATTCACTGGCCCGACATCGCCAGGGGCGATCCGTCATCATGGATCGCGGTGCTGCCGCTGGCTGCCACAGAACAGCATGGTCCGCATCTGCCGCTCGCAACGGATGTGATGATCGCCGAAGCCTATCTCGCCGAGGTGCGACGCCTGCTCCCTGCTGACATTCCGGCGACCATCCTGCCGGTGCAGCCGGTCGGCATCTCCACCGAGCATCTCTCCTTTCCCGGCACGCTGACGCTGCCGACGGAGATTGCCCTGCAAAGCTGGACGGCGATCGGCGAGAGCATCGCGCGCGCGGGTGTGCAGAAGCTGGTGATGGTGACCAGCCATGGCGGCAACAGCGCGGCGATGACGCTGGCCGCACAGGACCTGCGCGCCGAATATGGCATGCTGGTTGCGACCACGAGCTGGTCGCGTTTCGGCGTGCCGGATGGGCTGTTCAGCGACGAGGAAATTCGCCACGGCATCCATGGCGGCGCCGTCGAGACGTCGATCATGCTGGCGCGCTATCGCACCCATGTGCGCCAGGACAAGATCGCGAATTTCGTGCCGGCAACGATTGCGATGGAGAAGCAATATCGCCGGCTCTCCGCCGGCCGTCCCGCGCCATTCGCCTGGCAGGCAGAGGATTTGCATGCGTCGGGCGCGATTGGCGATGCGACACAGGCAAGTGCGGAGAAGGGTGAGCAGTTGCTGCAACATGGCGCCAACGCCTTCTGCGAATTGCTCGACGACATGCATCGCTTTGACGTCACTGTGTTCGATCGCGAACCGGATGCAGGCGCGTAGTCTCTCTGTCGTCATTGCGAGCGCAGCGAAGCAATCCAGAATGCCAAGAACTGGATTGCTTCGTCGCTACGCTCCTCGCAATGACAACCGGAATGTTTCATTAACAACACAATCCTGAAACCAAATAGTTCGAACCGCCCTCGAACCCGTCTCAAAGATCCTCCGACTGATGGACATGCAAGCCAATACCGGCTGCACCTAAACAGGATGGAGTTTCTCATGTCGATCAAGTCCAGGATTGCCGCTGTTGCCCTCGTTGCCATGACCGCCGCCGGCGCCATGGCGTCGTCCACCCAGCAGGCCCAGGCCAAGGGCCCGGGCATCGGCTTCGGCATCGCGGCCGGTGTCGTCGGCGCCGCCGTTGTCGGCAGCGCCATCGCCGCCAACAATTACGGCTATGGTTATGGCTACGGCTATCGCTGCGGCTGGACCCGCCAGTATGACGTCTACGGCAACTATATGGGCCGGGTCCGCGTCTGCAATTATTGATCGACCGCTGATCGACAAAGTGGAGTTGCGTCCGGCACGGCGCCTCATCCACCCCGTGCCTGACCATATGACCCGCCCGGCTGTCCCCCCGGGCGGGTCTTCTTTTTCTGTAATCGAGCCGTCATAAAGCGATGTCAGATAACGGACGGAGCCTGGCGACGCCGCCGCTCCCATTGCAAACAACAACATTGCGACTGTGGCCGCGCCGCGCGTACGAATCGGCCGCTTCTATGGAATATCGAGTGGCCGTTATCGGCGACGTGTAAGGGTGACGCTGAGTGACGAGCCGGTATTTTTCGCGAGGTTTTTCCAGGAAGCGCGCTCTCGCCGGAGCCGCGCTCGGCGTTCTCGCGCATGGTGGTATCGCGGTAGCAGCCGATCTGCCCGTCAAGGCGCGGCTTGCGCCTGCCTATGACTGGAGCGGCTTCTATCTTGGCGCTCATGTGGGCTATGGCGGCGCGCAGATCGGCGCGAACAGCAATCCGCTTCCTTCGCAGGGCGTCTTCTTGCCCCCCACGGCGACCGGCCTGATCGGCGGCTATCAGGGCGGCTATAACTGGCAGCTCAACAACAATCTCGTGCTCGGCGTCGAGGTCGATGCCACCTTCATCAGCCCTGCCGATACTGCGCGGATCGGCAATGATCCGTACCACACCACCTTCGATTATTTCGCCACCGCGCGTGGACGCGTCGGTTACGCGATGGGGACTTGGCTGCCTTATGCCACTGCCGGCTTCGCCTGGGGCAAGACCAAGCTGAACGTGCTGGATGCCGACGGAAATATCTTCTCGACCGACCAGAAGGATCATGTCGGCTGGACTGTCGGTGCCGGTGTCGAGACCGCGGTCGGCGGCAACTGGACCGCCAAAGTCGAATACAACTATATCGACCTGTCCCGGCAGACCTACGGGCTTGCCGGTTTCGGCCTGCCCGCTGTGGAGGTCGACCCGAAGATTCATACCGTCAAGCTCGGCATGAACTACCGGTTCAACGACCTGCCGTCCTGGATGCCGGCAACGCCGATCGCGCGCCAGCCAACAGACTGGAATGTGCATGTCCAGACGACGCTGATCGGCTCCGGCTATCCGAGCTTCCGCTCGCCCTATGAAGGCGCCAACAGCCTGTCAGGCAGCAAGCAGTTCCGTGAGACCTTCACCACGACCGCCTTCCTCGGCTGGCGGCTGTGGGATGGCGGCGAGTTCTATTTCAATCCCGAACTGGCGCAGGGCTTCGGTTTCAACGGCACGCTCGGCGTGGCCGGCTTCCCCAATGGCGAGGCGCAGAAGGCCGGCGGCGCCTATCCGAAAATTCGCCCGCAGCGCTACATGTTCCGCCAGACCTTTGGCCTTGGCGGCGAGCAGGAAGACGTGCCGGATGCCCCCAACCAGATCGCCGGCAAGCGCGACATCGACCGCATCACCCTGACGGTCGGCCGCTTCTCGGTGGGCGATTTCTTCGACGGCAATGCCTATGCCAAGGACCCCCGCGCCGATTTCATGAACTGGGCGATGTGGGCTTCGGCAGCCTACGATTTTCCGGCTGACCTGCCCGGCTTCACCCGCGGTGGCGTGCTTGAACTCAACCGCAAGGATTGGGCAGTGCGCGCCGGCGTGTTCCAGGTGCCCTCGCAGCCGAACAGCGACATCCTCACCTTCAAGAGCGGTGGTGCCGTCGTCGAGTTCGAGGAGCGACACCAAGTCTTTGATCGGCCGGGCAAGGTGCGCGTCGGTGCCTTCATCAATCGCGGCAACACCGGCAGCTATCGCGGCGCGCTGGCGATCGCGGCCACCGATCCGCTGCTCGAGATCAATGACGTGATGGCCTCGATCCGCAGGCCGCGCGACAAGTACGGCTTCTATCTCAATGGCGAGCAGGAAATCGCCGACGAGATCGGCCTGTTCGGCCGCGCCAGCTGGAATGATGGCCAGAACGAGATCCTGTCCTTCACCGATATCGACCGCAGCATCTCCGGCGGCCTGTCGATCAAGGGTGGACGCTGGGGCCGCGCCGCCGATACGATCGGCATCGGCGGTGCCATCAACGGCCTGTCCGCCGCGCATCGCGATTTTCTGGCGGCGGGCGGCAATGGCTTGCTGATCGGCGACGGGCGGCTGAATTACGGCACCGAGCGGATCCTCGAGACGTTCTATGCCTATTCGATCGACAAGAACTTTACGTTCACGGCGGATTACCAGCTGATCGTGAACCCCGCCTACAATGCCGATCGCGGGCCGGTATCGATTTTCACCGGGCGCCTGCACGGGGAGTTTTGAGGCGCTATTGTGCCGCCGGTCTATGTCGCTCGGTGGCCCCCCATCCCCGGCCCTTCCCCGTAAGGGGGAAGGGAGAAGAGGCTGCGAGCTCCATCAACTGCGACGAGTGCAGGATTTGAGTATCAGCGCTTAACCAAAAGCACTGCACGTCATGCCCCCTTCCCCCTTGCGGGGAAGGGCCGGGGATGGGGGTCCCCAAGCTCGGACGCCCATGTGTGCCCCAACAAGCTAAGCCGCCCCCCTCACATCCACCGGCTGGAATGAATCCGCCTGCGCCATCGCCCAGGCCTCGCGGAAGCGCTTGTCATTGGTGCCGTGGATCAGCTCGTTCACATGCAGCTGCGGATAGAGATGGGTGAACGACATCACGTCATTGTCCGGGGAGCGATGCGAGAAGTGCATCGCGCGGATCTGCTGCGGGTGTTCGAGGCCGGCCGCCGCGATCAGTTCGGCCAACGCATGCAGCGTGGCCTCGTGGAAATTCAGCACGCGGTCGGTCTTCTGTGGCACGGCGAGCGCACGCGCACGGGTCGGGTCCTGCGTCGCCACGCCCGTCGGGCAGCGATCGGTGTGACAGCTCAGCGACTGGATGCAGCCCAGGGCGAACATGAAGCCGCGCGCCGAATTGCACCAGTCGGCGCCGAGCGCCATCGCGCGGGCGATGTCGAAGGCGGTCGCGATCTTGCCGGACGCGCCGATCTTGATGCGGTCGCGCGCGCCGATACCGATCAGCGCGTTGTGCACGAAGTTCACGCCCTCGCGCATCGGCATGCCGAGATGGTCCATGAATTCCAGCGGCGCCGCACCGGTGCCACCTTCATTGCCATCGACAACGATGAAATCCGGATAGATGCCGGTGTGCAGCATCGCCTTGCAGATGGCGAGAAATTCCCAGGGATGGCCGATGCACAGCTTGAAGCCGGTCGGCTTGCCGCCGGACAAACGACGCATCTTGTCGATGAACTGCATCATCTCGATCGGGGTCGAGAATGCCTTGTGATAGGGCGGCGAGATACAGTCCTCGCCCATCGCCACGCCGCGGATGCGCGAGATTTCCTCCGACACCTTTGCGGCAGGCAGCACGCCACCATGGCCGGGTTTTGCCCCTTGGCTCACTTTAAGCTCGACCATCTTGATCTGGTCAAGCGCCGCACGCGCGGCAAACTTGTCGGGATCGAACGCGCCGTCCGGGGTGCGGCAACCGAAATAGCCGGAGCCGATTTCCCAGATCAGGTCGCCGCCCTCCTGCTCGTGATAGGGGCTGACACCGCCCTCACCGGTATCGTGGGCAAAATTACCTTTCTTCGCGCCGGCGTTGAGCGCGCGGATCGCATTCTGGCTCAGCGCGCCAAAGCTCATGGCGGAGATATTGAGCACCGAGGCAGAGTACGGCCGCAGGCAATCCGGGCCGCCGATGGTGATGCGAAACTGCTCGGTGGCATGCGGCTTCGGGGCCACCGAATGGTTCATCCACTCATAGCCCTCTTCATAGACGTTCTTCTGGGTGCCGAAGGGGCGCTTGTCGAGCACCATCTTGGCGCGCTGATACACGACGGCACGCGTATCGCGACTGAACGGCATGCCGTCCTTCTCGCTCTCGAAGAAATATTGCCGCATCTCCGGGCGGATCTCTTCGAGCAGGAAGCGGATATGCGCCGAGATCGGATAGTTGCGCAGGACCGCGTGATCCTTCTGAAACAGATCATGGAAGCCAAGCGCGGCGAGACAGCCGAAGATGGCTGCGGGAATGGTCACCAGATGAATTAGCCTGTGATCCCAGATGCCCATCCCGATCAGAAACAGGGTGGCCACGCTGCAGATCGTCAACACGATGTAGCGCGGCGTGAATGGTAGCATCAGGGTTTGCATGGACCTGCTCGCAAGTGGTGGGCAGTCAGCCTTACGAAGTTCGGATGACGCAGACATCACAGATTGGGCGCCAGCCTAGCGCATCAAGCTCACCCAAGTCTTGTCACGGCTTAAAACGACAAAACCCGCGCCGGAGCGCGGGTTTTGCAATGCGGCGGAGTGCGGGATCGTCGCTCAGCGCTCGACGAAGGCCTTTTCAATCACGAAGTGGCCGGGCTTGTTGCCGCTCCCTTCGGTGAAATCGCGCTTCTCGAACATGTGCTTGAGATCCTCGAGCATCGCCGGGCTGCCGCACAGCATGACGCGGTCGGTGGCGATGTCGAGCGGGCCCTGGCCCATATCCTTGAAGATCTGGCCGGACTCGATCAGGTCGGTGATGCGGCCGCGATTGCGGAAGGGCTCGCGGGTGACGGTCGGGTAATAGGTGAACTTGTCCTTCATCAGCTCGCCGAACAGCTCGTCCTTCTGCAGCCGCTCGACCAGGCGCTCGCCATAGGCCAGCTCGGAGACCTGGCGGCAGCCATGCACCAGCACGACCTGCTCATACTGCTCATAGACTTCGGGGTCCTTGATCAGGCTGGCAAAGGGGGCGAGGCCGGTGCCGGTGGACAGCATCAGGAGGCGCTTGCCCGGCAGCAGGCTGTCGGTGACCAGCGTGCCCACCGCCTTGCGGGCGACGAGGATGGTGTCGCCTTCCTTGATCTTCTGCAGGCGCGAGGTCAGCGGGCCGTCAGGCACCTTGATCGAGAAGAATTCGAGCTCTTCCTCATGGTTGGCGCTGGCCATGGAATAGGCGCGCAGCAGCGGCTTGCCATCGACTTCGAGGCCGATCATGGCGAACTGGCCGTTCTGGAAACGGAACGAGGTGTCGCGCGTGGCGCGGAAGGAAAACAGCGTGTCGGTCCAGTGCTGGACGGAGATCACGGTTTCACGGTGAAAGGCGCTCATGGGATATGATTTTCCGGTGCGGGCTTAGCTTAGAACGATTACATTCAGAGCCGCTTCAGATGCTGAGAAACCCTTGCGGCGATTAGCTAATTTGGGGTTTTCGCAGATGCGAATGACATCTATTGAAAGATGCCAAAAAGTGCAATTGCGGATTGCCCGAGGCGGGTCACAAATTTGCAAATCAGGTTACCGGCCGGCAAGGGCCAAATTTGATCTGGGACATTTAATTTCTCAAAATCCTCATTTCGGGACCTATCCTTGCCAAAACCGATCGCGTGCGCTGCTGGATTGGTGGCATCCGTTCCGGTAATTTCCCGCGCCTAAGGGAGTCGCCATCGGCGGCGACTTCGTTCAATGACCGGCGCAAGGCCTCATGACCCCAATACGCGCCATCCGGGCCGGCAAGCCGGCTTATTACCCCGACCAGACGATCTATGCGGAATATGCCGCAGGCGTGCTGGGGCTGGGCTTTGCCGAACTCGACCATGGCACCGGACTGATCTTCGAGGTGACCGGTGCCGGCAAGAGCGCCGTGTTCGGTGCCGGGCGCGGCTCGTTCTTCCCGCAGAACACCGCGACCGCGGCCACACTGGCCAATGACAAGCACATGGCCAATGTGCTGATGGCCCGCGCCGGCGTCGCCACATTGGACGGTGATTATTTCTTCCTGCACGATCGGCATCGCCGACATCGCCCGCCCGGCCATGAGCGCGCCGATGCGCTCGCTTATTTCAACAGCCTGGACGACCACGCCTTCATCAAACCGCTCAATGGTTCGCGCGGAGATTTCGCCCAGATCGTGAGCGGGGTCGACGATCTGAACCGATATCTGGAGAGCATCGAACGACATTATGATGCGATCCTCATCCAGCCCGTGCGCATGGGCCCCGAATATCGCGTCTTCGTGCTCGACGACGAGATCGTCTACTGCGTGTCCAAGGCCGTCCCTGTTTTGGTCGGCGACGGCCGAAGGTCAGTGCGCAAACTGCTTGCGGCGCGGCTGCCGCAGATGGAAGCGCACGGCGTCTCCGCGGCCCCGCTCCATTCGCTGTTCGTTGAACTGGATCACGTTCCGGAACGGGGCGAATACGTCTATCTGTTCGGCCGTACCAATTTGAGCGCCGGCGGCCGCATGGCCTTCGAAGAGCCAAGCAATGCCGAAGCCGTGTTCGCCGCTGCGCGAAAAGCCTTGCGTGCGCTCGGCCTGCGTGCGGGCGGGATCGATCTCTTCACACGTGTCTATGATGACACCGAGCCGTTGCGCGTTATCGAGGTCAATGCCAATCCCTCGATCCGCTTTCTCGAAGATTCCGGCCGCGATGACCTCATCCTGCGCATCTGGCGCCATACCTTCACATCGCTGGGCCTGATCGATGTTTAACCTGCCCAAATATGGCACCGGCGGCATCGGCCTTGCGCGGCTGGCGTTGCTTCTCGATGCGCTCTGCATCGATCGGGACCGGCTGCAGCGGCATTCCATCGTGATCACCGGCTCCAACGGCAAGGGCTCCACCGCCGCGTTCTGCGCGAACATCGGCCGTGCCTTTGGCCTGCGCACCGGGCTGTTCACCTCACCGCATCTCTATCGCTTCAACGAGCGCTTCCAGATCGATGGCGAGCCCGTCGATGACGAATTGCTGGAAGCCCTCGTGCTGCGCGTGGCGACCGCGATCACCGATCTCGACCATCACGGCGTCACCGAGACATTCGGTGCCTTTGAGGCGCAATTCGCGCTGGCCTGCCTGTATTTCCAGGAGATGGGCTGCGATCTCGCCGTGTTCGAGGCTGGCATCGGCGGTCGCTACGATCCCGTGCGACTGATCGGCGCCACGCTCACTTGTGTCACTTCGGTGGATCTCGAACATACTGCGCTGCTCGGCAGTTCGCTGGCGCTGATCGCCTCCGACAAGAGCGATGCCTGTGCCAGCCATGGCACCGTGATCTATGGCGAGAACTGCCTGCCGTTGCGCGCGCATCTCGCCGAATACAATCGCAACCGCCACGTGGCCGGCCTGCATGTGGGCGATGGCATCACCATCAGCAGCGTGGTGACGTCGCGCAAGGCGCAGAATTTCAACTGCCGTATCGGCGAGACGAAATTGCGCGGGCTGGAGATCACGCTGCACGGCGAATTCCAGCTCAACAATGCTGCCATCGCCGCAGCGCTGTTCCTGCTGTGGATGCAGCGGATGCATCCGGATGCCGAGGCAACCAAGGTCGATCACGCGATCCGCACCGGGCTGCGCGAGACGACGTGGCCCGGCCGCCTCGAAGTCATCCAGCGCGATCCGCTTGTTGTGATCGATGTCGGCCACACACCGGATGGCGTGATGCAGGCGCTGCGCGGGCTGCATGCGGTGCATGGCAAGGACGACTGGCTGCTGGTGCTCGGCGTCTCCGCCGACAAGAATGTCGACGAGATCGCGCAACAGCTGGCGCCGCATTTCGGCGCCATCGTCTGCACCCGCGCGCATCACAAGGGTGCCGATGCGCGGCTGGTCGGGGGCGCCGCGCGAAAGGCGCATGCGACGGCGCGCATCCATGTGGCCAATGCGATGGAAGATGCGGTGAAACTGAGCCAGCAACTGGCCCGCACCGTGCCGCGCAAGATCTATGTGGCCGGCGGCCTGTTCGTCGCCATCGAATATGCAACGGTGCTGCGCGGCGGCAGGGCTGAGGAGCTGCAGTTTTTCTGAGGCGCGATTGCCCCAGCCGTTCATGCCACGTAACCTGCCTCCCAACAAACAACATGGGAGGCACGACATGACCGACGCCATCAATCGCCAGGTTCTCTTGATGGAGAAGCCCGCGGGCAAACTTGGCCTTGAGCATTTCAAGCTCACCGAGGGCCGCATGCCCGAGCCGAAGGACGGCGAGGCGCTGCTGCGCATTCGCTACATCTCCCTCGACGCCGCCAACCGCGCCTGGATGCACGGCGCCACCTACCGCGCAGCCGTGGAGACCGGCAATGTCATGGCCGGCGGCGGCATCGCCGAAGTGGTGTCGTCGAAATCCGACGCGCTCAAGCCCGGCGACATCGTGTTCGGCGACACCGGCTGGCAGAACTACGCCGCCGTGCCGGCGAAACATCTGACAAAAATGCCGCGTATGGAGCCGATGACGCATCTGCTGTCGATCTATGGCATTGCCGGCCTCACCGCCTATTTCGGCCTGCTGCATGTGGGCAAGCCGAAGGAAGGCGAGACGGTCGTCGTCTCCGCGGCTGCGGGCTCTGTCGGCTCCATCGTCGGGCAGATCGCCAAGCTCAAAGGCTGCCGCGTGATCGGCATCGCCGGCGGCGCCGACAAATGCCAGTGGCTGACCTCCGAACTCGGCTTCGATGCGGCTGTCGATTACAAGGACGGCGCGGTGTTCAAGGCGCTGAAGGCCGCAGCACCCAACGGCATCGACGTCTATTTCGACAATGTCGGCGGCGACATCCTCGAAGCCTGCCTGCCGCAGATGAACCTCAACGGCCGCATCGCCTGCTGCGGCGCCATCTCGCAATATGACGGCGCGCCTTCGGCCACTGGCCCGCGCGGGGTGCCAGGCCTCATCGTGGTGAAGCGCCTCACCATGCAGGGCTTCATCGTGATGGACTACATGAACCAGCGCGACCTGGCACTCAGCGAACTGCAGGGCTGGGTGTCATCCGGCAAGATCAAGGTGCTGGAAGATGTGATCGACGGCATCGAGAACACGCCGCAAGCTTTGATCGGCTTGCTGGCGGGCGAGAACCGGGGCAAGCGGATGGTGAAGGTGTAGTTTTCGCGCCCGATGTGACACTCCTCTTCTCCCTCCCCGGAGCGAAGCGATTGGGGAGGGTGCTGAGAAGCGAGCGTTCAGCGAGCTTCGAGACGGGTGGGGTGTCTCCACATTCCGACGTCACGTGGTGAGACACCCCACCCCGGCCCTCCCCACTGCGCGGCTACGCCGCTTGAGGGAGGGAGCACGTCTGTCCGCGCGTCGCGTCTTCAACCTGTCAAACAGCCCCGTCATTTCCTGAACTCACGCGATCCCGTTCTCGCGGCGCCGAAGCGCCCGAGTTTTGCGCTTTCCCTCCGCCCTCCCAAGAAAGGGCGCGCGGAACGCCGGGTGCTCGATGCACCCTTGGTGCCTGATGCCGATGCGGTACTCCGCAAGGGAATGCATCAGGACTTTCGGAATGATCGAGCAAGCTCGACGTTCCGCACGCGGTGTTCGGGGGCCGCTGCCTGCCCAGGGGAGCGGTCAGATCCCCGTTATTTGGCCCAAGGCGAAGGGCCGGGGGACGCAGCAGCATGATCCCGGACGCCGCCGAGAGGGTCGTCCGTCACGCGTTTCCCGGGATCGGCTGGTCCGAAGGTGAGACATCTCCGCGCCAGTGGCAGGTCTGGCACCGATCCGTCCCGCCCGCAGGCGAGCCTCTTCCAGGCACCGCGCGACGCCCCAACCTTGGCGCCCACCGCATCCGGCCCCGCGAACGTGACGATCGCGCTCGCCCCTCTCACCGGGGCCGGACGAGACGGAACATAATCCTTTGCGGGATTTCGTCAAGAACAAAACAGGAACATTATGGTGGGAGAAGAGCACGCGCTCCGGCGCGTCGCTTCAGTGGGATGCAAGACGCACTCGCTGTGACGCGATGAAACAAAACTCCGGCAGCACGAAACAAATTTCTACATTCACGCCATCGGCCGGAAACTTGCCGGGCTTACGTCTTGGCCTCAACAGGTGGCCGCGTAAGACGGCAGGAGGCCGTTATGAACAACCACTCGATCCACAGCGCAGACCGCAGCACGCATCTGAAGATCGTCGTCGTCGCCCTCGTCGCCGGCATCGTTGTGACCGGCTTCGGCCTGTTCTCCCGCAGCGACGGCGATGTGCAGACCGCCCGCGTGATCAAGGCCGGCCAGCCGACGGCGTTTACAAGCTCGAATGCGTCAGCGGTGCGTTGAAGCGCAGGATGGGTGGAGCGTAGCGAAACCCATCATTCGATCGATGCGGCGAATTCGGCCGATGGGTTTCGCTTCGGCGCAACACGCCTGCGCTCTACCCATCCTAAAACTGCAAAGCTTTGCATCGCAGCTATCGCCTGAGCGATCTCGACACTCCGGCATCCCTGCCCTATCCCCGTCTCGGCGCACCGACGCGCCGGATGAGCAGGTAAAGCATTGACCGACACACAGTCCCGCGCCCTCCGCGACGCCATTGTTCGCTCCTATGCCGGCAAGTCCATGCCGATCGAGCATCAGCGAACCTTCGTCACCCCCGAGATGAATTTTGCGACCCGCACGGTCAAGGCGGGGGCGCCGGTGCGGCCGCTGACCTATAGCGATCGCTCGCTGCCGGATTTCCCCATCGTCTCCAACGGCGCGACCTATGACATCTATGATTATGTCTCGCGCAACCGCATCTCCGGATTGCTGGTGATGAAGGACGACGAAGTCAGGCTCGAGCATTACGATCTCGGCATCACCGAACATACCCGCTGGCTGTCGATGTCGATGGCAAAATCCTTCAGCACCACGCTGGTGGGAGCGGCGATCCAGGACGGTTTCATCAAGAGCGTCGACGAGCCGCTGACCACCTATCTGCCGGAATTCAACGGCACCGCCTTCGACGGCGTGACGGTGAAGACCTTGATGCAGATGACGTCGGGCGTGAAGTGGAGTGACGACCAGACCGACGCGAATTCCGAACGCCGGCAGATGCTGGAGATCCAGATCGCCCAGCAATCCGGCGCCGTGATGCGCTATATGGCCGAGCGCCCGCGCGCAGCGCCGCCGGGCACGCAGTTCTGCTACTCGACCGGCGACACCCATGTGGTCGGCGCGCTGATCAAAGCGGCCACCGGCAAGTGGTTGAGCGATTACCTGTCGGAGAAGATCTGGTCGAAGCTCGGCGTGGAACAGGACGGTGCGTGGTGGCTGGAGGCGCCGGGCGGCCTCGAAGTGGCCGGCAGCGGACTCTTCGCGACATTGCGCGACTATGCGCGCTTCGGGCGCTTCATTCTCGACGACGGCGTGATCGATGGCGAGCGCATTCTGCCGGTAGGCTGGGTGCGCGAGGCCGGCTCGGCGCGACAGATCAGCGGCAAGCGCGTCGACTATGGCTACATGTGGTGGATCGTGCCGAATGCGGACGGCTCGCTCGACGACGGCGCCTTCACCGCGCGCGGCATTTTCGGCCAGCTGATGTATATCAATCCGAAGCACCGCGTGATCTGCGTCGTGCTGGGCGCACGCTCGAAGCCGCCGACCATGATCAATCCCGCGGTATCGGACAATGCGTTTTTCAATGCGCTGGTGGAAGCGGTTGTGTAATTGCGGAGTGAAGACACTCCGTCATGCCCGGGCTTGACCCGGGCACCCACCTTTGCAGCGCGCGTCGAAGATGGATGGCCGGGTCAGGCCCGGCCATGACGTGGAGAGCACAGCGCGTCAGTCTCTCTACGCGAAATCCGCCGGCTTCAGCTCGATCGGTTGCCCATGCGGTGTACGATCGGCTGCATGATCCCACGCATCGCGGTAGCGATGCAGATCGCTCCGCGTGGTCACGCCCTTTTCCGCGATCAGGTTTTCCAGTGTCGCCAGCCAGTGCCGGTAATAGGTCTCGCCCGTATCGGGATCGCCTTCCGCCTGCGCGCGCTTGATTTCGGCGGAGAGCGCCGCTGCCCATTCCGTCCAGGTGAAGACGCCGCGCTCATGCAGCGTGACCGTCATGGCGAAAGCCTGCGCCTCCCATGGGGCATTGAACACCGGGCCGTCGATATCGCGCGGAATGTCCGGAATCGATGCAACCGCAACGATCGCGGCTGCGCGGTCATCGGTCATCCCGTCGGTCACGACACCGGCTCCAGATAGGAATCCCACGCGTCCACCGACACCGAAGCATCGGGATCGCCGTCTTCGCCCCACAGCTCGCTGCCGTCGAAGCGCACGGTATAGAGCCATTGCGGCGCTTCGCCCTGGCCCATGGCATTGCTGTCCGGAAACACATGGGCGCCGTGCAGCAGCTCGATGGTGCCGACATGGCCGCGGACATAGCGTGGCAGGCGCGTATGCGTGGTGGGCGCCATCACCCTGGCGCGGACGCGATCGCCGACCTTGAAGCGCGCAGGCGCATCGGTCGGGCGTTCGGTGGGACCGCCGCGACGGAGCATGGCATCGACTTCGTCCGGCTTCAGCACCGGCACGTTCTTGCGCGGCAGCAGCGCCTGTCCGCTGTCGAGCTCTTCGCGCGAAACGAGGCCGCGCTCTTCCATCAGCGCTTCGAGCCCGCCGAGCCAGACCTCGTAATAAGTGCGATTGAGATAGTCGCGCGGCGAGCGATTCTCGCGGGCATAGCGCGACATGTCGATGTTCCACTGACCGGGCTTGGCCATGGCCAGCGTCATCGCGAGCATGCGGCGCTCCCACTCGCCGTGGAAGATCGGCTCATTCACCTCGGGCTCGACCTTGCCGAACCCCTGATGACCGCCCATGTCATGCGCACCGTCCATCACGCCACCTCCGCCGGCATACGCGCGACGCCCGTGCCGATCATGCTGTCGCGGGTGACGAGATCGGCGAGCTTCTCCTCGCTCCAGCCCTCGGTGCCCTTCGGCCGCATCGGGACGACGAGGTAGCGGATCTCGGCGGTGGAATCCCACACCTTGATCCTGGTCTCCTTCGGCAGAGACACACCGAAGTCATCCAGCACGCCGCGCGGATCGCGGACCGCTTTCGATCGATACGGCGCGGCCTTGTACCAGACCGGCGGCAGGCCGAGCACCGACCACGGATAGCAGGAGCACAGCGTGCACACGACCATGTTGTGGGTATCCGGCGTGTTCACCACCGCGACGATGTGTTCGCCCTGGCGGCCTTCATAGCCGAGTTCGGCGATGGCCGGCGTCGCATCCTTCAGCAGGCGGTCGTAGTAAGCGGGATCGCTCCAGGCCTTGGCGATGACGCGGGCGCCGTTGCGCGGGCCGACCTTGGTCTCGTAGGTCTGGATCAGTTCATCCAGGGCGGCGGGATCGACATAGCCCTTCTCGACCAGAATGCTTTCCAGCGCACGCACGCGCAGCTCGGTTTCGGACAATTCCGAATGGTCATGGTCATGCCCGTGATGATGACCGTGGTCGTGATGATCGTGCCCGCTCATGGCAGCATCTCCCAGATTTGCGCTGAATGCACCACAGATGCCGCGCACAGGCAACATGCGATCCCCTGCCGAAACCGCAGGCGCGCTGCCCACTCTACAATCTTGCGGGCGCTACGGATTTGCGCCATTCGCCTGATGTCAACGACGACGGAAGGTCCACCATGTCCAAGCCCAGCCTGATCCTCACCGGCGGCCGCATTTTCTGCGGCCTCAACGACGGTTTTGCCGAGGCGATCGCCCTCTCCGGCGACCGCGTGCTCGCCACCGGCAGCGCCGCTGAGATCACGGAGATGGCGGGGCCCGACACGCGGGTGATCGAGCTGGCCGGCCGCACGGCCATCCCCGGCCTCAATGACGCACATATGCATCTCCTGCCGCTCGGCCTGACCATGACGGAGATCAATCTTCGCCCGGAGACCGGCGCGAACAGCATCGGCGAAATCCTGCGCCGCGTCGCCGAAAAGGCGAAGACGATGAAGCCCGGCGAATGGATCAATGGCCGCGGCTATGACCACAACGAACTCGCCGAAGGCCGCCACCCGACCGCCGAGGAGCTCGACACCGTCGCGCCGAACAATCCGGTCTATCTGAAACGCACCTGCGGCCATGTGGCGGTGATCAATACGCAAGCGATGCGCGCAGCCGGCATCGGTCACAACACACCGGAGCCCGATGGCGGCATGATCGAGCGGCGCGACAACAAGCTCACCGGCCTGATCGCCGAGCGCGCGCTGCGCCTGATTGTCGATGCCGCGCCGAAGCCGAGCAGCGAGCGCCTGCGCGATGCGATCGATAACGCCAGCCGCTTCATGCTGTCGCAGGGTTTCACCAGCGTGATGGATGCCGCGGTCGGCATGGCTGCGGGCATGGACGAGATCGATGCCTATGAGCATCTGGCAAAGACCGACACGCTGCCGATCCGCACCTGGGTCTGCATCTATGGCAATACCGACGGCATCGGCGACAAGGCCTATGACGCCGGCTATCGCTTCGGCCGCGAGGTGGGCAAGCTGCGCTACGGCGCCATGAAAGTGTTCGGCGATGGCAGCGCCGGCGGGCTCACTGCGGCAATGAGCGAACCTTATCTGGTGGGCGATCCCGCCAATCGCGGCATCTTCTGCTACACCGACAAGGAAATGCACGACTTCCTGTCGCATTATCACAATCGCGGCTATCAGCTCGCGATCCACGCCATCGGCGATGCCGCCATCGAGCAGGTGCTGTCGGGCATCGAGAAGGCCGGCACCGAAGCCAATCCGATCCTCGGCCGCCGCCACCGCATCGAGCATTGCGGCTTTCTCTCGGACAGCCAGATCGCACGCATGGCGGCGGGCGGCATCGATCCGGTGCCGCAGCCGGTCTTCATGTATGAATTCGGCGATCTCTACATCACCAATGTCGGCCAGGCGCGCACCGACGTCGCCTATCCCATGCGCAAGTGGATCGAAGCCGGCCTGCATCCGGCCGCGAGTTCGGACGCGCCGGTGTCCACCACCGATCCGTTCAAGAACCTGTTCACGATGACCACGCGGATGTCGAACCGGCACACGGTGCTCGGCGAAAGCCAGAAGCTGTCGATGGCCGAGGCGGTCCACGCCTATACCTACTTCGGCGCCTATACGCAGTTTGCCGAAAACAATGTGGGGCGCCTGGTGCCGGGCCAGCTCGCGGATATCGCAGTGCTGAGCCACGACGTGTTCAGCGTGGCACCGGAGCAGGTGGAAATGGATGCGCGCTGCGATCTCACCATTCTCGGCGGCGAGGTCGTGTTCGATCGCCTCGGGCAGATCGCGACAGCGGCAGAGTGACGTGTCATCCCGGCGAATGCCGGGATCCATAGACACGGAGTTCGCTGCGAAGCGTGATGTGGCAGCAACGGAGCCACGCCACGACTTCGGAGGTTATGGGTCCCGGCATTCGCCGGGACGACAACTAGTTCGCATCCTCCTCGACGCGCGCAGGCGCGGTGGCAAGTGCGAAGACAGCAACGCCGAGCGCTGCAGCGATATAGGGAAGAACGGTAAGAGCCAAATTCGCCTCCATGTCGAAATTTTTTTCGATCGTGGAGGCAGCATCGCTCGGGCGAACTTCCCGCGGCCTAACAGGCGTGGTTTCCGGCAGATGAACGGCCTCGATGGTTGAGAGAAGGCAAACGGCATTGCGTTCCGCGATGCCGTTGCTTCGCTTCCGTTTCGCGGAAAACCCGCGGAAATCGCGCGATTCGTGGCTCTCGACGCGCCACGCTGAAACGGTCAGAATTTGCTTAACCATGCGTCCCCTGGAGAAGCAGATGTCGCCACCGTTAATGTCCGGTTTCCCGTCCCCCGAAGCAGATCAGGCCAGCCTGGCGAACTGGCGCACGGGCCCTTACAACAAATGGGGGTTTCATCATGTGCGGGAGATCGTGCCATCGGCGGATATCCCGAATGCGCCCGACAATCTCTGGCAGCTCGACGCACAGCCGAAAGACCTTTCGACGCTGTCTTTCAAACATCGTGACAGCACCTTTTCGCTCGACCGGTTCATCCGCGAGACCGACACCGATGGTCTGGTGATCCTGCATCGCGGCAAGCTCGTCTTCGCGCACTATGCCAATGGGATGACCGCACACACGCCGCACATCCTGATGTCGGTTTCGAAATCGATGACCGCGCTGGTCGCGGGCTGCGTCGTCGCCACGGGCGCGCTGGACCCGGATCAACTTGTCACCGCGATCATTCCGGAGCTGCGCGTTTCCGTCTATGCAACAACAACCGTCCGCCATGTGCTGGACATGCGCGTCGGCCTCAAATTCGACGAGAACTATTTCGCCACGTCCGGTCCGATCGTGGAATATCGCAAGGCGACGGGATGGAATCCGCTCGGGCCCGGCGACAGCCCGAACGATCTCCGCCATTTCCTCACCACCCTGACCGATCGCGACGGTGCCGATGGTGGCCCGTTTCACTATGTCTCGCCGAATTCCGATCTCTTGGGCTGGCTCCTCGAGCGCGCCACCGGGACGCGCTTCGCCGATCTCATGAGCGATCACATCTGGAGGCCGCTGGGTGCGCAGCACCCCGCCTATGTCACCGTCGATCGCTACGGCGCACCGCGCTGCGCCGGCGGCATCTGCATGACGGTGCCGGATCTCGCACGTGTCGGGCAATTGATGCTGCAGAACGGAAAGCGCGATGGTACCTCGATCATTCCTGCAAGGTGGATCGACGACATCTTCGCAAACGGTGATCCCCAAGCCTGGGCCAATGGCGATCTCGCGCCCTATTTCGGCGGTCGCTCGATGCACTACCGCAACAAATGGTATGTCGCGCGCGATCGCCGGACGGCCATGGGGCTTGGCATTCACGGCCAGCACCTGTTCGTCGATCGCGCCCATCACATCGTGATCGCCAAGGCCTCGTCCCAGGCATCACCACTGGATGCGCAACTGACCGAACTGACACTCAACTTCGCGGATGCGGCAAGCGATTATCTGGCTGGATGACCTCTCTGACGCTGTCCCGCCGGCTTGATACTTAACATCATCAACCCAGGCCTTCGCACGGGACTGCGGAGGCGCGAGTATGAATTACAGGCGATGCAAGATTCTTTTTTCAAAACGATAGTTGCCGCAACGTAAGTATGGTTGATGGCGCGCTGAAAGTCGTAATATGATACAGATGATATCAAGATTGTAATTCGATCTGGTCCGTTGAATCACCTGCGACTGTCAGCCTCTCAGCCTTGAGACACCGGGCCTCAAGTGACATATCCGCATCCCAGCCATCGTTCACGAGATTGATCGCGCCGCATAATTTGAGCAACACATGTCCAAGAATGTGATGACCTCAAGTGAAATCATTCAAGTCATTGAATCGGAGGCCATTCGCCAGCTCGGGCCATGGCCGCAAGGTCTCGATATTTTCATCTACAGGCTTGAATATGGATGGGAATGCCTGATCACTTACACCGATGACCCCGTCGCCAGCAAATATCGCGCGGCAGCGCTCAGGATAGGACAAGCTCAGGAAAACATCATCGCACTCAGGGATTGATGTACATTCCGAAGACTTTCGATCGCTGGATTAGCGAGCAATCCCGCCTCCAAATATCTCATCCCTCTCGGCCATTGTCGGCGATGCGACTTCGTTACTCCCGTGAACGACGTTCGAAATTCTGCATCATCGCATTGTGACGATCGACCAGTTCGAGAAGCGCAGGACCGTGGGCTTTCAGGATTGCCGTCAGGGCCGCCTGCATGCATTCATGCTGATCCCGCAACTGCCGCCGTAGTTCGGACTGTTGGTGATCGGAGACCCTTGCAAGCGGCGGCCATTCCCGGAGTTGCCGACCTTCCGCATACGGGGCACCACCTAGCGGTTGGTCAGTGCGGCCAACCCCGGACCCGTGTTCGGATCGCACCGCCGAAAACTGCCAACCGCCGCCCGCCTCGCGCATGATCCGCGCGAGATCGATCTGCTCTTCATCGGCGGAAGCTGCCTGGAGCGTTGCATTGAACGCGTTGGTCAGTCGGAACAGAGCTTCCGGAAAGGCACCATCCAAACAGGACTTGTGCGCTTCGAACATGCGGTGAGCCTGATAGGCGCTGATGTCGCCGAAAGGATGCTGCGATTCGGCCATCAAGCCCAGAACCGCCGCATCATCACAGAGTGCGTCGATTTCGAACAATGCATCGAGCACAGTTGCCAGCCGGTCGCTGATGTCGATGATGGAAGGTCTCAGGCGATCCGGCACATAGGGCGCATCACGCGCGACGTTGCCACGGATGTAAGCATCCGCAGAAAGTGAGAGCCCCTCCAGAAGAGGATGAACTTCGCTCTGAACTTCCGAATCCGACACCAGAATAACAATCGTCCCGGAGCCTCAATTGAGTGCACCGAATGATGTACCCAGTCAGACCCTCCCCCGGATCGCGACGCCTTCATGTTAGCATATTCGGCTCGACCAACCAGACGAATTTATTCTGTTGTTCTCCCTCATCCCTGGCACGAAAGGGAAACAGGCCGACCGGAAATATGACCATGCCAGCCTGAGGCCTTGTCCTCCTATGGCCGGCTCCGCAGATCGCTCTGTACCCCGGTCATGGTGACGTCGGATTTCACCAGGACAGGACGCGGCACCGGTGCCGGACGGACCGGCCGCGTGACCAGGAGCTCACCGGGGAGCTTGGCAGACGCAACTGCCACATCAGTCGGTCGCACCTGATCGAGCGCCGCCAGATAGACGTCGGACGTCCGGGTCGCGATATCGTTCCAGTCGTAGCGCCGAATATTCTCCAGACGCACGGCTTCACGCTCCGCGACGCCGGGCATGCTCGCCGTCAACGTCGCGATCTTGGTGCCAAGCTCCCGGCAATTGCCCACCTCGAAGATCCGTGCCCGATCCGACACGACTTCCCGGTTGGACGGAATATCACTTACCAGTACCGACAGGCCGTAGCTCAGGGCCTCGAGCAATACGATGGGCAATCCCTCATGGGACGACGGCAACACGAACAGCGCGGCATGGGCATAGAGCTGCCGCAGCGTCTCGCCGCTCTGGTAGCCGGCCATCACGACATCCGGCTGCGCCTTTGCTTCCGCGACCAGACGATCGGCATAGTCATTCTTGTGATCGATACGTCCGACAATGGCCAGTTTCAGACCTTGCCCGTTCATCTCCCGGAATGCATGCAGCAGATCCAGCTGGCGTTTCTCCGGCACGAGGCGTCCCACCGTCAGGACATAGCGCCCGGGCTCCAGGCCGAGTTCACGGATCTTGTCGGTTTCGACCGGCATTTCCGAGAATACGACGCCATTCGGAATCACGTCGCATGATTTTCCGTATTTCGTCTCGATCAGCTTGCCGATGCTGTGGCTGACGGCGATCCGCCTATGCGCGAAGTACATGCCGAGCAACTCACCGGCCCGCAGGATGTTACGTGCCGCCCATCCCCACTTCTCCCGATTGTAGTCTTCGCCATGATGAGTGACGACGACGCGAAGCCCGAACAAGCGCAGCAACGGCGTCACGATCGCGGGCCCGATGCCATGAACGTGCACAAGACGTGGCCGACGCGCCGCAGCCACCACGGCGCAGATGACCGAGTGCAGCAGGGTTTCGAGATAGGCATTCCGCACGGTCCAAAGTCGCAGAATGCGTACTCCCGCATACTCCCCCGACCGCTTCTCCATGTAAGGTGACCGCACACAGGCCGTGACGTCATGACCAAGCCTGGCAAGACGCGGCGCGAGGTTCTCTGCATGCGTCTCGATACCGCCCTGAACTTCGGGAAACCCGCGGAATCCGAATGTATAGATCTCGCTCCTGCTCACGGCATCGCCTCCCTTGACGCTTAGTCGTTGATGAACGATTTCAGAGGGTAGTGCTCATCGGGCGTGATCCGCCCTTTTACGAGCTTGGCCTTGACCGCCTGACCGAGGAAGGATGGCCGCGGGACGATCGGAGATGGCCTGGCGTCGGAGTAGTCGATGTAGCTGTCGAAGCAGATCTTCTTGCCCATCGACACTTTCGCCTTGTTCTTCAGGACCCACATCAGCGGCTCCTGCTTCGGCATCTGCGGCACGATCCGCGAGCGCATCGCGGTGCGTGCGGTCGTCACCATCCAGCAGTTCTGTGCACAGCCGGCCACCTTCCGCATGGTCTGCCGCGCCGTTTCGCTATTCATCACCTCGTCCCAGGACTGCTTGGCGAGATTGCCGAGCGGAAGGTCCGAACGCACGTTGCAGGCCCAGATGTCCGACCACGGATCGATGAAGGCGAAATCCTTGCCTGCACTGCACGGAATCAACCGGTCATGCCCGAGGATCTTCTCGATGAGGCCGAGGTTCAGATAGGCCCGGAACCAATTCTTCGGCTTGGAGCTCTTCAGCAGCGCCTCAACCAACCCCTCGACCTTGCGGGCCACGGCGCGGCGGTCGTAGAAATAGTTGTCGTTCTTGTAGAACTGCCAGGCATTGTGCAGCGTCGAGGTCGCGAGCTCGTACCCCTCCTTGCGGGCGAGTTCATAGACGTCCACGAGCTGGTCGACATTCTCGTCCTGGATCACCATGGCGAAGCCGAGATCGGTACCGCCGGCCTCCTTCAACATACGCAACCCGGCGACCTTGGTGTCGTAGCCGCCCTTCTCGCCGCGGATGGTATCGCTCGTCTTCTGATCGCCCTCGACCGAAAAACGCACCTTGATGTTCGGGTATTTCTTGATGATCGGAACGAGACGCTCCGGATGCAGTCCGTTGGACGAGATCTCCAGAACCCGCGCCTTCGGATAGAGAAGATCGGCCAGTTCGCCGAGGTCTTTCCGCAGCGTCGGCTCGCCGCCGGAGACGTTCAGATTGTCGAAACCAGATGGCAGCTTCGACAGTGTCTCGAGGGATATCTCCTCGCGCGGATCCGTCGGATTTTGCCAGATGTAGCACATCTGGCATTTCGAATTGCAACGGAAGGTCGAGATGATGGTCAGGTCCATGTTACAGTCCAGCCTTGCTCTGCCTGTTGAATTCCGACGCAACGGTTCGATACAGCGCCAACAGGGCCGCGCCGTGTGCCTCCAGGGAATGATGCTTTTCGACAGTCTCGCGGGCCTTTGCGCCCATGGATGCCCGCCGCTCGGCATTGGACAGCAGTGTCCGAATGCCGATCCCGAGTTCTTCATGGTTCTTCGGAGTGAACAGCAGTCCGGTCTTGCCGTGCCGAACCAGTTCGGGAATGCCACCGATGCGTGATGCGACCACGGGCTTGCCGTAGGCCATCGCCTCGAGGATCGAGAGCGGACTGTTCTCATTCCACTCCGACGGCACAACGACCATCGCCGCCTTGCGGATCACCTCAGCCAGATCATTGCCGCTCAGATAACCCGGGAATTCGGCGGCGGGATAGTTCGCCTGATAGTCCTGCAGCAGCGGCCCCGTTCCGGCCACCACCAGCCGCCACGCGCCGTCATCGGCGGCATGGGCTTTCAGCAGCGTCGCCACACCTTTCTCGGCGGAGAGCCGCCCGAGATAAAGCACGTAGCCATCATCCTGGGACGACACCGCGATCCGGCTGGCATCGATCCCATTGGCGATGTGGACGACCTTGTCGTCACCGAACCGACGAGCAACGGCATCGCGCATGAACATGCTTGGCGCAATGAACCTGCTGACTTTGTGATAGCTCCCGGCCAGCGCATGAAAGCGCGCTTCGGCCCACAGCAGGGCGCTCTTGCCGAGCGAGCCATCGGCGCAACGCTTCGACAGCAACGTTTCGAATTTCCCATCGGAACAACTGTTGCAGACCTCGCCATTCGACAATTGCGTGTAGACGGGACAAACGGGCTTGTAGTCATGCAGCGTCAGAACAACCGGAGTCCGCAGCCGCGTGGCCGCGCTGATGATCGACGGCGTCAGCTGGTGATAGATATTGTGGCAGTGAACCACATCCGGTGCTTCGTCACGGATCAGCCGGACGATGTTATCGACCGCCTCCTTCGACCGGATCAGAGAGGCGACCGACTTCAGCTTGTTGATGCGCGATCCGCCACGGTAGCTCTTTTCCGAAACGAAATACCGTTCGAAGCGTGATGGACGGTTGCGCCGGTCACGCATGGAAAAGTCGACGATCTCCAGATCGCGTTGCCCGAGCCACGCCATCTCGTCGAACATGACCGCTTCAGAGCCACCATTGCGGAACAGAAACTTGTTTGCGAACAGGATCTTCCGAACCGCGTCGGACGCGGAAGCTGCGCCATCCATCGCGGCATCGAACGACCGGCTCGCGGGCTGAAGCGAACGCGTGATGGAATGCCGCTGCTGGACAGCCCCCGCAGGCGTTGCATCGGCGCCAAGATCGAGCGGCGACACGATCATCGGCTCAGCCCCGGTCCTGCATCTGGCGCAGACAACGGAAACATCCGGGACGCTGCGGCATATCTTTCCAGATTGAACGGCATACGCGACCCGCCCCTTGGCTCTTTTGAATGCGAGATGCTTGAGCACCTCCTGAAGCCTAGAGGCGGGTGGGAAGGTCATATTGACGGCGGTCAACTCCAGTCCTTGCGATGGACTATGGTGTCGATCAGCCAACATCCCTGTCCGACTGCGCGATCGTCACGCGCGGCGGACCGGACCAGCATCGTCATACCGTATGAGCGTTTTCCAAAAGAGTGAACGATGCAGGAAGGAGCTGAGTCCACCGCGTCATTTGATGAAGGATTGATCGCCCTTGTCATGATGCTCCGCTTTCAGGGTGTCAGCGTCGATCCTGAGCGCATCCGCCATCAGTTCGGGCGCAAGCCGATTGGCGTGGTGGAAATGCTGCGAAGTGCAAAGGACCTTGGCCTGAAAGCGCGCGTGGTGCGCAGCAGCTGGAGCCGCCTTCCTAAAACCCCGATGCCTGCCATCGCGATTTTGAAAACCGGCGGTTTCCTCCTGCTCGGGAAGGCTGAGGGCGAGCAGGTGATCGTGCTCGAGCCTGGAAAAAGCCAACCAAGAATAATGTCGCAGACCGAGCTGTCGCTCGTGTGGGGCGGTCAGCTCGTGCTGATGACGCGCCGCGCGTCGCTGTCGGATCTGTCCCGGCGATTTGACATCGCCTGGTTCGTCACCGCGATCTACAAATATCGCGCCCTTCTTGGCGAAGTTCTGCTGGCATCTTTCTTCCTGCAGATCTTCGCACTGGTTTCACCGCTGTTTTTTCAGGTCGTCGTCGACAAGGTGCTCGTGCAACGCGGCATGAGCACGCTTGATGTGCTTGTGATCGGCCTTCTTGCCATCGCATTGTTCGAGACCATCCTCGCGACCTTGCGCACTTACCTCCTGTCCCACACGACCAATCGCATCGACGTCGAACTCGGCGCCCGGCTATTCCGGCACCTGCTTGCTCTGCCGATCGGCTATTTCCAGGCCCGGCGTGTCGGCGACTCCGTCGCCCGGGTTCGCGAACTCGAGAACATCCGGAACTTCCTGACCGGTTCGTCCCTGACCATCGTGATCGATCTGTTCTTTACCCTGATCTTCGTGGCGGTCCTGTTTGCGTATTCGTCGCTGTTGGCCTGGATCGTGATCGCCGCTTTTCCGGTTTATATCGCCATCTCCGCCTTCGCGACGCCGCTTTTCCAGCGGCGACTGGACGAGAAATTCCAGCGCGGCGCCGAAAACCAGGCGTTTCTCGTCGAAAGCGTGACTGCAATCGAGATGCTGAAATCCATGGCCGTCGAGCCCCAGATGCAACGTCGTTGGGAGGAGCTGCTTGCCGGCTATGTCACCTCCAGTTTTCGTGTTCTCAATCTCGGCAACTACGCCAGCCAGTCGGTCCAGTTCATCAGCAAGATCGTCAGTGCCATGATCCTGTATTTTGGCGCAAAGCTCGTCATTGACGGTGCCCTCACCGTCGGTGAGCTGGTTGCGTTCAACCTGCTTGCCAATCGCGTGAACGCACCGATCCTGCGCCTCGCCCAGGTCTGGCAG